>NZ_JBGCDQ010000041.1:0-70091 GCF_045105575.1 Winogradskyella sp.
TCAAAAAAAATTCAAAATTTTTAACACCTAACACCTAACACCTAACACCTAACACCTAACACCTAACACCTAACACCTAACACCTAACACCTAACACCTAACACCTAACACCTAACACCTAAACCCACAACGCAAAAATCAATCAGCAATTGCCATAGTCGCTAAACTTAACGTAATATGATCAATTTTTAACAAAACAGAAGCGCAAGCTTCAACCGTAGCTCCTGTGGTAATAATATCATCGACTAACAGAATATGTTTGCCTGCTAAAGCGGTTTCGTTAGCAATAGCGAATAAGGCTCCATCATCATTCCAACGGGTTAATCTGGTTTTAAAAACTTGTGTTTTAGACGATTTTGTTTTGATTAAAACGGTGTCATTATAATCTGCATTCAGCGCTTTTGCAATTTCTTGTGCAAATTTAGCTACCTGATTGTAGCCGCGTTTTCGTAATTTAGTTTTGTGTAAAGGCACAGGAATAACCACATCAATTTTCTGATAAACTTCTAAAGTAGCCAATTCTGCACCAAACCATTTACCAAAGAATTCACCGATACCTTCATGGCCACGATATTTTAAATTATGAAGTATTTGCTGCACAATTCCTTTTTTAGAAAAATGTAATAATGCACTGGCATTTTCAAGTTTTACCCTACCGTAAACTACTTTTTTTACGGCTTCAGTATCTTCAAAATGAAAGTTAGTTACTGGTAAATGATGTCTGCAGCTAGTGCATAAAACCATCTCATTATCGGTTAATGCATTATTACAAGCTTCGCAAACCTTAGGAAAGAACAAGTTTAACAAGTTTTTCATCACTTCATCGATTAAAATAAATTTAAGCAGACATTACTTCTAATTTCGCATTAAATTAAGAAAATTAATAATGATAGTTAACCCTCAATTATTTAACTATAGATTAATTATAAGTTCTTTGTTGGTTGTTTTAACGGTTTTAGGAATATATAGCTACACTAAGTACAAGTCCATTGAATCTTACGAAGGATTTCTAAAACAAGAAAAAGTGTTGATAGAAAGTGAACTATCAGACCTTTTATCAAGTTACGACGATTTAAGCCAAGATTATAGTCTTATGGCTTCGCAATTAAAAGACGCGAAACTAGAAACTAGGAATGCCCTAGATTCTTTAAGATTATTAAATAGTGATTTGTCTATAATTACTAGGTTCAAAGAGCAACTTGTAGTTTTAAAGTCTAAGAATAAAGTGCTTCTCAGTACTATAGACTCTTTAAATTCTGCAAACAAACAATTGCAGAAAGACAAGCGTTATGCGCTGAATACTATAAAGGAAAATACCAATACAATCAATGATTTAGAACACGTCAATGATTCGTTAAATAAATCCATTGATAATGCAGCAGTCTTAAAAGCGAGCAATATTAGTGCAACATCTTATAGACTAAAATCAGGAAATAAACGTTTTACCGATCGTGCCAAACGTGTCAATGCCATAGATGTTTGTATCACGTTAAACGAAAATCCACTAGCATCAAAAGGAAAAAAAGATATTTATATTCAAATTGTGAGTCCTGGAGGTAATGTAGTTTCAGATCAAGGTGAAGTGACATTTGGTGATACTTCTTTAATTTATAGTAATAAGGAAGTTGTAGATTATAACAATAGAAACCTAGAAATTTGTACAGCGATAGTTGCCGATGAAGACGATAAGCCGTTTGAAAAAGGCTACTATTTTATCAATGTATTTCACGGAAATAAGAAGCTAAGTAGTACAAGTATTGAACTCATATAGTAAAACATAAAATTAAAGATATAATTTTTTAAAAACCGCTCTGTTAATCAGAGCGGTTTTCTATTTTTGTAGCATGGCAAACGACGATCAATTTAAAAAAGTAATCTCTCATGCAAAGGAGTATGGTTACGTGTTTCAGAGTAGTGAAATCTACGATGGACTTAGCGCAGTATATGATTATGCGCAGAATGGAGCAGAATTAAAGAAAAACATACGAGACTATTGGTGGAAAGCCATGGTACAGATGAATGAAAATATTGTAGGTATTGATGCTGCAATATTTATGCATCCCACAACTTGGAAGGCTTCTGGACACGTTGATGCCTTTAGCGATCCGTTAATTGATAATAAGGATTCTAAAAAGCGTTACCGAGCGGATGTTTTAGTAGAAGACTATTGTTTAAAGATTGAAGCTAAAATTGAAAAGGAAGTTAAAAAAGCCGAAAAACGTTTTGGCGAGGCTTTTAATAAAGAAGAGTTTTTGGCAACGAATGGACGTGTGGTTGGTTACCAAGAAAAAATCGATACTATTTTAAAGCGTTTAGGACAATCTTTAGAGAAAGAAGATTTAGCAGATGTGAAGGCTTTGATTGAAGAGTTGGAAATTGCTTGTCCTGTTGCAGGAAGCAGAAACTGGACAGACGTTAAGCAATTTAACCTCATGTTTGGTACAAAGCTTGGCGCTTCGGCAGAATCGGCAATGGATTTGTATTTAAGACCAGAAACTGCGCAAGGTATTTTTGTCAATTTCTTAAATGTGCAAAAAACAGGACGCTTAAAGATTCCTTTCGGAATTGCGCAAACAGGTAAAGCGTTTAGAAATGAAATTGTAGCAAGACAGTTTATTTTTAGAATGCGTGAGTTTGAACAAATGGAAATGCAATTTTTTATTAAACCAGGCACCCAAAAAGAATGGTTTGAGCATTGGAAAGCATCACGAATGAAATGGCATTTATCGCTCGGATTAGGCGAAGACAATTACCGTTTTCACGATCACGAAAAATTAGCACATTACGCAGATGCGGCTACAGATATAGAGTTTAAATTTCCATTCGGGTTTAAAGAATTGGAAGGGATTCACTCACGTACCGATTTCGATTTAAAACAACATGAAGCGTTTTCAGGAAAAAAATTACAGTATTTCGATCATGAAGATAACGAAAGCTATACTCCTTATGTCCTTGAAACTTCTATCGGTTTAGACCGTATGTTTTTAGCGGTATTTTCTAATTCCTTAGAAGAAGAAGATCTTGGCGATGGAAAAACACGAACCGTTTTAAAATTACCAGCAGTTTTAGCACCTGTAAAAGCTGCAATTTTTCCATTATTAGCAAAAGATGGTTTGCCAGAAATTGCGAAACAAATTGTTGACGATTTAAAGTGGGATTTTAATGTGGCTTACGAAGAAAAAGACACGGTTGGGAGACGTTACAGACGACAAGATGCTGCCGGAACTCCATTCTGTATAACAGTAGATCATGATACTTTAGAAGATAATACGGTAACCATTCGTCATAGAGATACTATGGATCAAAAACGGGTTAAGATTGAAGACTTAAAAGATATTATTAAAGCTGAGGTAGGTGTAAAACATTGGCTTCAAAAGATGTAACAAATTCCTGCGAAAGCAGCCATCTAATAATACAAACGCTCATGTCTTTGATTTGAGCGTTTTTTGTTTCTAAAAATAAGCCTTTAACTGAACCGTTCCTGTATGAATAGTTTGAGAGGTCTCCGTTTTTCGACCAAAGTAATTCAAGTTTAAATCTAAGTATTTGGTGAGTTTCTTTTGCGCTAATAAGCTCCACGTAAAGTTCTTTCCAGGTTGTAAACCTTCTAGTATTTGAAAGCCTACTGGTGAATTCGCATTACCAGTAAAATCATTTTGAAAGTAATTAAACTCACCTGTTAAAGCAATTTTCTGAGCATTGTTATAGGTAAAGGAAAAACCATAATTATTTTGGGCTAAGGATTCTAAATCACCAATAGTATTGTCTTTGGAGGTGTATTGGTAAAACACATCAAATTGTGCATTCTCACTAAATAAGTAGCTGAGTTTGGGCTGAAATCGGATGTCTTCAATATTAAAATTTCTATTGGCAAAGTTTTCACTAATACTTTCTTCATTGCCAAAACTGTTAGAGACATTTGCCAGCCAATTGGTAGCAAACTTATGGTTAAAATTGAGTTGATGACTCGATAATCGATTTTCTTGAAAGCCTATAGATAACAAACTCCGACTCGTATTTGTTAAAAAGGTGTAAGAAGAGGTGTAGCGTTGTTTTCCTCGGTTATAGAACAACACATTACGAACGGAATTATTTAATGCCAATTCATTGGCTTCATCTGCTTGAAAAGGGTTGAGGTTAAAATTATTGCCTTCACGTCGTATTTTCCTATCAATCAAATAAGACGTTTGATTGTAAAAATGAGAGAAGAATTTTTCGGTTTTATTTTTAGATTTACTCCATTGTTGAAAATTTAAAGTAACGGTCTGGCTCAATCTATTTTGATGCGTACGTATAAAAATTTGGTTGGGTAGCAGTACTCTAATAAAACTGCCTTGATCTGCAAATTGGGCAATTTCAAATTCATTTAATTCTTGGATACTATTTTCGTTATAATCAATCCATGTGTAAGCTCCTTGGCCAGCTTCAACTTCTACATAAGTAAAATCTTGTTGTGGTAAGGTACCGGAATTGGTTTCAAAACTGGTATTCCAAATAATAATGTTATTGAATAATTTTTGATTAAAATTAAGACGGCTGTTGATGCTTTGTTCATCTTCAACAGTAGTGTCTTCCGATTTTAAATCTCTATAATTTACAAATAGTTGAAGGTTGGTATTGGCATTTTGAATCAATCGCGATTTTAAATAATACGTATCAGACGTGTTAACACGCGCAATACTGTTAGCTCTTAAACTGTCATTAAAACGTTTTATATAACCAACTTCTGCAAATACTTTGGTGCTATCTCCAATACCTACAAAAGCTTCGTAAGCTCTAAATTTTTGACTCAGTGGTGTTAAGGAATCCGTTGCAATAATACGTTGTTCATTGTCTTCTGTGCCAAATTTCACACCTGCCCATTTTTTCTTTTTACCATAAACCATACGATTGAAAGATCGCAAAAAGGTGGAGTTGTTAATGGTACTTTCATTATTTAAAAAACTAGAATTTGAAAAGATTCTGAAATCACCTAAGTTTAAATTGGCAGAGACATTATGACGATTTCCGTTGAAGTTTTCAGCATAATTTAAATGTTCAAAATTATAAGTCGCAACGCCTTTTTTAGAATGCGATAAACGCAAGCCTGAGGTCAATAAGAGTTGGTTGCCAAAATTAAAATTGCCTTGGTCGCTTTCTGCCTCGTCCAAATTCCAATCTCTATTAAATTCTGCTCGGTACAAACGCTGAATCGTTCTAAAATCTTTTTGAATAAAATCAGCATCAACCAATGCAGATAAATTCCAAAGGCTATCGGTTTGAATGACCTTTTGTTTCCACGTCAGTTTTCCTGCAAAACCGTCATTATTACCATCATCTAAATCCGAAAATAAATTATTATCCTTTTTACTACCAGCCACTTCAAAGAAGATGTTTGTTTTTTCAGAAGGTGTAAACTTCCCATTAATTACTGCAATCTGCAAACGTTCTGGTGCAATTAATTGAATAATAGGTTCGTAATTCCCTTGAGGAATGCCAGAAATAGGTGCCACATATTCGTAAATATTACTGATAGCATTGGCATTACTTAAAATGTAATTCCCTTGATTGTTACCAACTAAGGTGAAGCGCACATTGAATAATTCGTCTTCAGGATTAGTAGAGAACACAAAAATTTCTTCTGTTCCTGTTAGTTCTTTTCGATATAAAATTCGGTTTTCAGAAAACTCGGTTGCAGATGCGGAAGCAGCGGTCATTAAAGTTCTGTCATCACCAGCAGCTGCTAAAACTTGCGTTTGTTCGGTAGATAAGTTTTGTTGTAAGGGTTGATTTTTTGCATCACTTTCAGAAAATATAGAGACATTTAAGCTCAAGGTTTCAGTGCTGTAATTGGCTCCGCCAAAAACGGTGAATCGAGAATAATTACGTTCACTAAATTGGTAATCGACCGTAATTCGCATTTCTGAAGTGATGGGAAATGTGGAGTTGAAAATAATTTCACCTGCATTATAATCAATAATATAATCCTTGTTTTCGCCACGTTCTAAGGGTAATCCATTGACGTACACAATTTCGCTTCCTGAGACGATAAGTACAAATAATTCGTTATTAGGACCACGCAATTTATAAGGCCCTTGATTCCCTTCTTGCGCTGTAAATTGTGTGGTGGTAAATTGGCCACGTACTAAAGCTCCCGAAGCAAATACGGAGGTTTTTTCATTCAAATTAGCATTAACCAATAAGCCCTGTACACGCTTTGAGAAACTGGCAAAATAACTTTGAGTATTGTCTAAGTCAATATCTCCTGCGCGTATATTCCAATCGTCGCTAAATAACTCAATAAAAACTTGATCAAACTCATCTAAACGTTGCGAATAACCACTTTCTTGTAAGGGAATATTAGCATCTTGTATAGAAGCTCTTAAGGATACTTTGTCGCTCAATTTTCCAGAAATCTGTAAATCGAGTTCACTATTTAAAACTGAGTTTTGGTTGTTACCAATGGTGACTCCTCTCGAAATACTTCCTGAAGTCGTTAAGCCATCAAAGGGAGTAAAATTTGTTTTTTTAGAGTCATTTTGAAGCGTATAAAGTTGTTGAAATTTAGAAGAGCGGTCTACAATAACCGCATCATCTAATTGTTTATAGACTTGGGTTAAAAATTTAGGATAACGCAAGTATGAAATGGTGATGGTATCCATTTCTAGCGGTTGTTTAAAACGTAAAATGGCTTTGGCAAAATCAACGGTGTAAAGCGTCGAGTCTAAAATCTTAAGGGCTTTGGTTTTTACTACAAATCGCGATGGATTAATACTCACCGAATCAATAAGTATAGAATCTTTTACAGCTACTTTTTTCTGTCTGTAATTACGATCTTGTTCTTGGGAATAGCCCAAAAAGCAAGACAGTAGTAATAGAAAAAGTAAAGTAAACTTCATGTTAAGTTATAACTGTTTTAAGCGCAGAATATTTTATGGTTTAATGGGTATTGATTTCTGTTTTGTTGGTAAAATAAAAATTTGGATCAAGTTCGTTAAATGATGCTTAAAATAATGCTGTAAAAGTAGCGTATTATTTAATTTAGCAGTTAATGGATTGTTTAACTAAAATGAGGGTCTCACTTTTGTGAGATATGCATATGAAAATAGTATCATATAATGTAAATGGCATTAGAGCAGCTGTAAATAAAGGCTTTATAGAATGGTTAAGTGCCACAGATCCAGATGTGGTTTGCTTGCAAGAAATTAAAGCTATGGAAGAGCAACTCGATTTAGACTTGTTTACCGAAGCTGGTTATGAGTATAATTATTGGTTTAGCGCGCAGAAAAAAGGTTATAGTGGAGTGGCTATTTTGTCTAAAACAAAACCTAACCATATAGAATTTGGTACTGGTATTGAATCTATGGATTTTGAAGGCAGAAATATCAGAGTGGATTACGATAACGTTTCTGTAATGAGTATGTATTTACCATCAGGAACCAATGATGCACGTTTAGCCCATAAGTTTGAATACATGGATTTAATCCGTGAGTATTTAAATAACCTACAGAAAGAAAAACCGAATTTAGTGGTTTGTGGTGATTATAATATTTGTCATGAAGCTATTGATATTCACAACCCAAAAATGAAAGGCGTTTCAGGATTTTTACCAGAAGAACGTGAGTGGCTTGGAGATTTTATTGATAGCGGATTTATTGATAGCTTTAGGTATTTACATCCTGAGCGTCAAGAATATTCTTGGTGGAGCTATAGAGCAAATTCAAGAGCAAATAACAAAGGTTGGCGTTTAGATTATGCTATGGTAAGTGCACCATTACAAGAAAAAATAAAACGAAGCGTTATACTAACGGAGGCGGTTCATAGTGACCATTGTCCGATTTTAGTTGAATTGGATGTTTAGTATGGATTCGAATTTGAAATTGAACTCGTCTGTATCCTGCAAGGTTTCAAAAACTTTGTAGGTATAAATCTAGAAGAACTCGAAGCTGAAATTGAAATCTAACCCGATTCTTTCACGCAAAGTTTTTTGGTCGCTGAGCGAAGTCGAAGTGAGGCGAAGTTAAACTTTGAATTAGAACCTAAATCTGAAATTGAAAATCCAGCAAATAACTTAACAAAAAACAACATAAAATGATAAAAAAACTGTTAATATTAGCACTGACACTCACACTGTTTACATCTTGTGTGTCTAAGAAAATTTACACGGATCTTGAAGATAAATATGCAAATTTAAAAAGGGAAAACAGAACATTAACTGATGATGTTGAAGCCTTATCAAAAGAAAAGAATACGCTAAATAACGATTTTGATAAGTTGCAAACTAGTTATGATGACGCATTAAGGTCACTTGATAAATACCAAACCGATTTTGCGGCTGCAAAATCAAATCTAGAAACTTTAAAAGCATCGTACAAAGCGTTAGAAGAAAATAGTTCGGCATCTATTGCGAAGAATTCTCAGAAAAATAGAGAGCTTTTAGCACAACTTGAAGCCAAAGAACAGGCTTTAGCAACTGAAAATGGTCGGTTAAATAGTTTGAAACAAGAATTAGAAAGCCGTTCACAACGTGTTGCAGAGTTAGAAAATATGATTGCTGAAAAAGAGGCTGCGATGCGACAGTTAAAAGATGCCATTTCTAAAGCTTTAACAAATTTTGAAGGTAAAGGCTTAACGGTTGAGCAACGCAATGGTAAGGTTTATATTTCTATGGAAAATAAATTATTGTTTGAATCTGGTAGCTGGTATGTTGGTGCTCAAGGTAAACAAGCGGTACAACAATTAGGAAGTGTCTTGGCTGAAAACCCTGAAATTTCAGTTTTAATTGAAGGCCATACAGATAATGTGCCTTATAAGGGTAATGCGCAATTAAGTGGTAACTGGGATTTATCTGCAAAACGTGCTACTGCTATTGTAAATATCCTTAGAGAAAATGAAATCATTAATCCTGAAAATTTAACAGCGGCTGGTCGTGGAGAGTTTGCACCAATAGCCTCTAATGATACAGCAGAAGGTAAAGCAAAAAACAGACGTATTGAAGTGATCTTGACGCCAAAGCTGGATGAGATTTCTAAACTTTTGAATGATATTTAGACACTAGACACTAGATATTTTATAATAGTGTTAGCGCGCGTTTGCAACGCGTGCTTCTTTAAAATTTATTAACAAACATTTAGACCTCACAGGTTTTTAAAACCTGTGAGGTCTCCTTACTTTTGTAAATATCAAATTGTCACTTCGAACGAAGTAGAGAAGTCTTAAAAATTAAGTCTAACGAAAAACAGATTCCTGCCTTTGCAGGAAGTACTATGAAATACACAACACTCCCACACACAGATATAAAAGTCAGTAAAATTTGCCTTGGCACCATGACTTGGGGCAACCAAAACACCCAGGACGAAGGCTTTGCGCAAATGGATTTAGCTTTAGATAAAGGTGTAAATTTCTTTGATGTAGCCGAATTATATCCAGTTCCTGCAACGGCAGAAACTTATGCCGAAACGGAGCGTATTATTGGTAACTGGTTTGCAAAAACAGGAAACAGAGATAAGGTTGTTTTAGCAACAAAAATTGCAGGTCCTGGTGATTATACAGCACATATTAGAACTACAGGTTTTAGTAAAGACGCACTTAACGAAGCTGTTGATAATAGTTTAAAACGCTTACAAACCGATTATATAGATTTATATCAATTGCATTGGCCAGAACGAACTACTAATACCTTTGGTGTAAGAGATTATACGCCAAATCAAAACGACCAATGGGAAGATAATTTTAATGAAGTACTACATAATTTAGATACCATTGTAAAATCTGGAAAAGTGCGACAAATTGGAATTTCTAACGAAAAAGCTTGGGGAACGATGCGTTATTTAGAAGAATCTAAGCAGCATAATTTACCAAGAGCCATTACCATACAAAATGCTTACTCTTTATTAAATCGTGTTTTTGAAGGCGATATGGCAGAAATTGCACATCGTGAAAATATTGGCTTATTGGCCTATTCACCTATGGCATTTGGTGTACTATCTGGTAAATACATAAAAGGAACAGCCGCAGACAATGCAAGATTAAAGGTGTTTCCAAGATTTGCAAGATATAGCAGTGAGAAAGCTACCGAAGCTACGAAACGTTATTTAAAAATTGCTGAGGAAAATAATATGTCTTTAGCACAAATGGCTTTAGCATTTGTAACGGATAGACCTTTTATGACCAGTAATATTATTGGAGCGACTAATATTGCGCAATTAGAAGAAAATATTGACAGTGCAAATATCTCTTTATCCGAGGATGTTATAAAAGCTATAAATGCTGTGCATGCTGAGATTCCTAATCCTGCGCCATAATATTTATTATTTGGTTTAGCACTCGTCGCAGACGAGCGCCAGCTACTAAATATATTAAGAGTTAGCGCTCGTTTGCAACGAGTGCTATTATTTACTTAAAAACTTATATTTTAATCTGCCGATTAATTTGTTCCTGTAAAGAAATAAAAGTCTCTGTCCTAGAAACACCTTTGATACTTTGTATTTCAGAATTAAGCACATGCATCAAATGCTCATTGTCTTTAGATAAAATTTTAATAAAGATGGACCAGTTGCCTGTGGTGTAATGACATTCTATCACTTCAGGAATTTTCTGTAATTGTCTTACCGCTTCCGGATTACTAATCGCTTTATCTAAATAAACTCCAACAAAAGCCATAGTGGTATAACCTAATGCCTTCGGATTAATAATAAATTTAGAACCTGCTAATAATCCAGATTTTTCCAATTTCTTTAAACGCTGATGAATGGCAGCTCCCGAAATACCCACATTACGCGCAATTTCAAGAATTGGAGTTCTGGCATCTGCCATTAAAGCACGCAGTATTTTTTTATCAATACCGTCAATGTAAATACCATTATCGTTGATCTTCATCTTATGTTCACTTTAAATTTGAAAGTCTAAAATAAGAAAATGATTTCAAATTGAAACAATTAATTGTCTTAATTCTAACAGCACAGCGGTCTTTAAGTTTTTTTAATTAAATATTCAAAGGATTATAACCAAGATAAGGCACGTCATATTCTTTAAATACAATATCGTAAGCTTCTAATTCTTTTAATATAGGCGTATAAACTTCTTCTGTAATTGGTATTTGCACTCCTGGTGTTTTTATTTTGCCGTTAAGTATGGCTAAGGTGGCTATTGCCACTGGTAATCCAACGGTTTTTGCCATGGCAGTGTAGGTTTGATCTTTTCCAAGGGTCACCATGGTAGCATCAATCTGATATTTTTCGCCATGAAGTTCGTATCCAAATTTATGATACATTACCAGCATGTCTTTATCCTTTGGACTAAGCGTCCAGCTATCCATTAAAATCTTTTGAAGAATTTGGGCAGGCGTGGCTTTATCTAACTCCACCATTTTTTTAGGATTAAAAATATCAAGTTCTAAAAACTTATCCCAAACAATATCATCTTGGTCAATTTTTAGGGCATGCCTAAATTTAAGTTCAACAGAATCGGTTGGACTATAAGGTAAAAACGAATTTACAAAATCGCGATAACTCATGTTAATGCTATCGTCAATGGTGTAGCTATCATCTGTCATACCTAATTGTACAAAAACATTCCAAGCTCTACTGAATCCGACACGTCGCATCGTACCGCGATACAAGGTTTTAACATGGTCTAAACTGTAAACATCTTGGTATTTTAATGAATCGCGATTGGCATAAGCTTCAAAACGACCAAAACCTTCAACATCTAAAAATTCGGTACGTCTAAATAAGCGGTTATACGGAATGTACTTAAATTGATTTTCTTGCAAAAATTTAGCAGCTCCACCTTGTCCTGCCACCACAACGTTTCTTGGGTTCCATGTAAATTTATAGTTCCACAAATTGTTATCGCTTTCTGGAGCTACAAGGCCTCCAGTAAAGGATTCAAACAAAATTAATTTACCACCTTTCGCTCTAATACGATTAATAACTTGCATCGCACTCATATGATCTAAGCCAGGATCTACACCAATTTCATTCATAAAAATGAGGTTATTAGCTTTAACGTCTTTATCTAGGGCTTGCATTTCTGGACTTACATAAGATGCTGTAACCATATGTTTTTTGTAAGTAATACAATCTTTAGCAACTTCAATATGAAAACGTGCAGGTAGCATAGAAATGACGATATCTGCTTTTTTAACAGCGTCAACGCGCGAGTGTTCATCAAAGACATCTAAATGAATAACGTCAGTACTTGGATGATGATCCACCAGTTTTTTCGCATTGTCTACATTGAGATCTCCAATGGTGATATGAAGCTCTTCAGACTGAGATTTATCTAGTAAATATTTTATAAGGTATGATGAAGATTTACCTGCACCAATAATTAAAATGTTTCGCATAATGGGTTTATATAACTAATTTTGTACTTCACGAAAGTAGTAAATAGAATAGGCATTAAAAACCGAAAAGCCATTTTTAATTATGAACAAAACACTATTAATTACCGGAACTATTTTAGGCATTTTAGGCATTATTTTAGGAGCTTTTGCAGCACATGGTTTAGAGAAGTTGGTGGATGCAGATGCTATTAAATCTTTTGAAACAGGTGTGCGTTACCAGCTCTATCATGCTTTTTTTCTTTTAATACTCGGTAGCACGTCTTTTGTGAGTTTAAAATCTAAAAAAATAATCTTCTACTTGGTTCTTTTGGGAGTCCTTTTCTTTTCAGGTTCTATATTTGGTTTGGCAACAAATACGCTGTCAAGCTTTGATTTTAAGACGATTGCTTTAGTTACACCCATTGGTGGATTGCTATTAATTATGGCTTGGATGGTGATGTTAATCGGCATAATAAGAAGTAAGGTCGATTAATGTTAATCTCCTATGCGTTTTAAAAATAATATTTTAGTTTTGCAGCACTAAATACTATATATATTATGGCAAACCATTCTCAATCAACGAAAACGATTTCGTTGGATCACTATGGAATTAAAAATGCAAAAATCAATTACCAACTTTCTTCAGATGAACTTCATGCTGAAACCATCGCTAAAAACCAAGGAGTAGATTCCGCTTCGGGAGCTTTAGCAGTCAATACTGGTGAGTTTACAGGACGTTCTCCTATGGACAGATTTATTGTGAAAGACGACATCACAGAAGATAAAGTTTGGTGGGGAAATATTAACATTCCGTTTGAGAGTGATAAATTTCAGAAATTATATGATAAAGTCGTTGCCTATTTGTCTGAAAAAGAATTGTATGTGCGTGATAGTTATGCATGTGCAGACGAAGATTATAAATTAAATATTAGAGTTATTAACGAATATCCTTGGAGTAACATGTTTGCGTACAACATGTTTTTACGTCCTACGGAAGCTGAGCTAAACGGTTTTTCGCCTGAGTGGACAGTTGTAAACGCTCCAGGTTTTATGGCAGATCCAGAAGTAGATGGCACACGTCAGCATAACTTTGCAATATTAGATTTTACACGTAAGATTGCCTTAATAGGTGGTACTGGTTATACAGGTGAAATTAAAAAAGGGATCTTTTCTGCTCTAAATTTTATTCTTCCTGTATTTAAAAACACCTTACCAATGCATTGTAGTGCTAATGTGGGTAAAGAAGGAGATACCTCAATTTTCTTTGGTTTATCTGGCACAGGAAAAACAACCTTATCTACAGATCCTAATAGAAGTTTAATTGGTGACGACGAACATGGTTGGACGAAAGAAAACACCGTATTTAATTTTGAAGGCGGTTGCTACGCTAAAGTAATTAATTTGTCGCAAGAGCAAGAACCAGAGATTTTTGCTGCGATTAAAAAAGGAGCGATTCTTGAAAATGTGATTATGGACGACCAAGGCAATGTTGATTTTGCCGATACGTCTATAACTCAGAATACAAGAGTAAGTTACCCTATATATCATATCGATAATATTAGAGAGCCATCTGCAGGTAGCAACCCAAAAAATATATTTTTCTTAACGGCTGACGCGTTTGGAGTATTACCTCCAATATCTAAGTTAACACCAAGTCAGGCAGCATACCATTTTATTTCTGGTTACACAGCGAAAGTTGCAGGTACAGAAGCAGGTGTTGTAGAGCCAGTACCAAGTTTTTCGGCTTGTTTTGGTGCGCCTTTTATGCCTTTACATCCTACAAAATATGCCGATATGTTAAGCAAAAAAATGCTCGAAGCTGGAGTGAACGTTTGGTTGGTAAATACAGGTTGGACAGGCGGTCCTTACGGAGTCGGTACACGTATGAAATTAAAATACACACGTGCTATGATTAACGCAGCTTTAAATGGTGATTTAGGTGATTATACATATGAAGATTATCACATCCATTCCGTATTTGGTGTGGCACAACCAAGATCTTGTCCTGGTGTACCAACCGAAGTGTTGAGCCCAAGAACAACATGGAATAATGACGAAGCGTATTATAAAATGGCTTTTAAATTATCGAATTCGTTTAGACACAACTTTAAGAAATTTGAGTCGTATGCGTCTGAAGAAATTAGACGTGGCGGACCACAACGTTATGCCTTTTAGTACTAAGGTTTAAAACTAAAAAAGCGATTCTAAATTTAGAATCGCTTTTTTTTATGTTTTCAAGTATGAATCTTTAGTTACTTTCCTTTATTAATAGCATCTATATATTTCTGTAAAGCCATACTCATAGATGGTGTTTCAGGTGTTGGTGCAGAGATATCTACACGTAATCCTTTTTCTTCAACGGCTTTTACAGTGGTGTTTCCAAATACAGCAATACGTGTTTCGTTTTGCTGAAAATCAGGAAAATTATGAAATAAGGAATCGATTCCAGAAGGACTAAAAAATACTAAAATATCATAGGTAACATTAGATAAATCAGATAAGTCACTAATGACGGTTTTATAAAATGTAGCTTGTTTCCAACGTACACCTAAATCATTTAATATTTCTGGTATTACAGGTTTTACTTTATCCGTAGTCGGTAATAAAAAAGCTTCGTCTTTATATTTTTTTATTAAAGGGATTAAATCTTCAAAAGTACGTTTACCTACATATATTTTGCGCTTTCTGTACACCACATATTTCTGTAAATAATAAGCAACAGCTTCGGACTGGCAAAAGTACTTTAACGAATCGGGCACTTTAAAGCGCATTTCGTCTGCAACTCTAAAGAAGTGATCGACTGAATTTCTACTTGTAAGAATGATAGCTGTATATTGACTAAGATCAACTTTTTGTTGTCTTACATCTTTTGATGATACACCTTCAACATGTATAAAGGGTCTAAAGTCTACCTTAACCTTTTGCTTTTCTTGTAAATCAAAGTAAGGAGAGTTCTCTATTTTAGGCTCTGGCTGTGATACTAAAATTGTTTTCACTTTCATACGGAAACCTTGTGTTTTAAGCGTTATATTCCCTAATAACCTTATACAAAAGTACATAAGGCCCAATTTCGAGAGCGCAAAGATACAACAAAAAATAGAAAAAATTGGGATTAATTAATTTTTGATAGGTTTTGAAAGAGGTTAAAAACCCAATGAGATTAATGAGACAAACCACAGATATACAAGTAATAATGAGGCCTTTGGTATAGCGATCTGTATAAAGTAGAAACAAATTTGTGGCTAAAAATATAAGACCAGAAAAGTTTTTGAAGGTTGTTTTTTGAAATAAATAAAAATCAATGACGCTATCCATTTCAAAAAGGCTACCAATAAGCCGCTCTAAAAGAATTTTAATAATTATAATGGTTGAAACAGCAAATAATAATTTTAAGAATGTTACCAATTCAAAACCTAGTGGAGATACAAAGGTGGAATAGGTGAAATATATAAAGATACTGAACGATACGCTGAGGTTTATAAAGAGAAAACTATCAAATTGATCTATAAATTTTTGATCCTTACTATAAATTTTTAGATATTTAGAATTCCCAATAACATACATAAAGTCATTAAACCGAAGTGTATTTAAATATTTTGCAACCACAATAGCAAATAAGCCTATGATTGTAAAAATGGTAAACCACTCGTGTGTAACGTAATTCCGCATTTGGCTAAATTATAAAGAAAAGTGAGGTAATCCCAAATGAATTTTAAAATGATTTACCAATCCGTCGCTCCACGTAAACATAGCACTATTTAATTTGTTTCTTTTTTCGCCTGTTTTCTTTATTTCTAAACATATGATTTTAAGAGGTCACTTCATAACGTTAAAGCTTCACTTCGTAAAAATTGTCTAAAAATGACATCAAATTATAAAAACGGCTTATTTACAACCAGACTCTAAATATATTAGAAATACAATTTTTCAGAGTCAATATCCCAGATTTTAAATATAAATCTGAACATAATTTTAAGATAAGTTGCCAAACGTTTTACAATGGTGTGTGACATAGGTGAGTTAGATTATGAGAATAAGCCCAACTTCTAAGCGTTAAAAGCGTAGTGGTCTTATCTCTCTTTTTCTTATTTATCAAAAAAGTTAATTCGAGCCTATAATCCATTAAAAACTTTATTTTTGTTAAAATTCTAAGCACTGCGCAGTAGTGTATTTAAAAGTGATTTCATGTCTGACGCTATTGTCATCATCCCAACCTATAACGAGATTGAAAATATAGAATCAATCGTGAGAGCTGTATTTTCTCAAGAAAAGGCATTTCACATCCTAATTGTAGATGATAATTCGCCTGACCATACAGGTGACAAAGTAAAAGAACTTCAATTAGAATTTAAAGATCAATTATTTTTGCTAGAGCGGAAACAAAAAAGCGGTCTAGGTTCCGCGTACATTGCTGGTTTTCAGTGGTCTTTAGAAAAAGCATACCAGTATGTTTTTGAAATGGATGCTGATTTTTCGCATAATCCAGATGATTTGCAACGATTGTACGATGCCTGTGCCATAGATGGAGCCGATATTTCAGTGGGTTCGCGTTACGTAAAAGGCATTACAGTAGTCAATTGGCCAATGTCACGGATCTTATTATCTTATGGTGCCTCGCGTTACGTAAGATTGATAACACGGATGACAGTTAAAGATTCTACTGCTGGCTTTGTCTGTTATAAAAGGGCGGTTTTAGAAGCCATTGATTTAAATAAAATAAAGTTTATAGGTTATGCGTTTCAAATTGAAATGAAATTTAAAGCCCATAAAAAAAATTTTAAAATTGTAGAAATACCAGTTATATTTAAAGATAGAACCAAAGGAAAATCCAAAATGAGCAGCAGTATTATTTCTGAAGCTATTTTTGGTGTCATCAGTTTAAAGTTAAAAAGTTTATTTTCTAATTAGAAATCATGAAACGAAGTACCCTCATAAAAAACGCAAGAATCGTCAACGAAGGAAAGATCATTGAAGGTGATATTCTTATCGAAGACAATATCATTAAACAAATAGACACATCCATCAGTGTTAAGTCGGCTGATATGGTTTTAATTGATGTTGAAGGCAATTATGTATTGCCAGGTATGATTGACGATCAGGTACATTTTAGAGAACCAGGATTAACGCATAAAGCCAATATAGAAACAGAATCGAGAGCAGCCTTAGCTGGTGGTATTACGTCATTTATTGAAATGCCTAATACAGTGCCGCAAACGACAACTGTAGAAAAGTTAGAAGAAAAGTTTGCCATTGCAGCAAAGTCTTCTCACGCTAATTATTCGTTTATGTTTGGTGGTACTAACGATAATTTAGATGAAATTTTAAAGGTAGACTCTAAGACCGTAGCAGGTTTAAAAATATTTTTAGGGTCGTCTACAGGAAACATGTTAGTGGATGACCCAAAAGTATTAGAAAAAATATTTTCGAGTACTGATATGGTAATTTCTGTACATTGTGAAGATGAAGCTACTATTAGAAAAAACCTCGCAAAGTATACCGCTGAGTATGGTGATGACATTCCTATGGAGCTTCATCCGATTATTCGAAGTGAAGAAGCTTGTTACTTATCATCTTCAAAAGCAATTGAATTGGCAAAGAAAACAGGAGCACGATTACATGTCTTTCATCTATCAACAGGAAAGGAAACCAATTTGTTTTCAAATAAAATACCACTAAAAGATAAAAAAATAACGGCTGAGGTGTGTATTCATCATTTATGGTTTACGGATCAAGATTACGCCAAAAAAGGAAGTCATATTAAATGGAATCCTGCCGTAAAAACCGCTAGCGACAGAGATCAACTTTGGAAAGCTTTGCTGGATGACAGAATTGACGTGATTGCAACAGACCACGCACCACATACTTTAGAAGAAAAAAATAACCCTTACATCAGCGCACCATCTGGTGGACCCTTAGTGCAACATGCCCTTGTGGCTCTTATGGAAGCACATCATCAAGGTGAAATTTCAGTCGAAAAAATTGTGGAGAAGGCTTGTCATAATCCTGCGATATTATTTGATGTAGAAAAACGAGGTTATATAAAAGAAGGGTATTTTGCAGATTTGGTTATTATAGATCCTCAAAATCCTTGGACAGTTAATAAAAGTAATATTCTCTACAAATGTAGTTGGTCTCCTTTTGAGGGCAACACATTTAAAAGTAGAATTACACATACCTTTGTAAATGGACGTTTAGCTTACAACAATTTTAAGGTTTTGGATGTTAAAGCAGGCGAACGATTAACTTTTAATAGATAACATGTTAAAACATATTGGTATCATCATACTATTAGGTGTTTTTGTTTTTGCCTGTAATGGTTCAAACAATCGTAAGAAACCAGATAACCTAATATCAAAAAACCAAATGTCAGATCTGTTGTATGATTTGTACCTCATTAACGGAGCCAAAGGTGTTAATAGAAAATTACTAGAAAAAAACGGTCTTAATCCAGAAAAGTACATCTTAGAAAAATACAATATTGATAGCGCACAATTTGCAAATAGCAATACTTATTATGCCTTCGATACCGAGACTTATAAAGCGATTGTGGATAAGGTGAAAGCCAGATTAGAAAAAGAAAAGGAAGCGTTTGAAGTCATTAAGGAAAGAGAAGAAGATTCTATTCAAAAGCGAAAAGATTCCATTAGGGAACAACGTGAAAAGTTAAGAGATTCTTTGAAAAGTAGCGATAGTTTGGCCTTAAAAATAGATAGTTTAGATTTTAAAGAATTCAAGCCGAAGTCTACACGTGCTAAAAATAGAATAGCTAAAGATCTTTTAAAAATAGTTGACTCACTTCGTTAATAGATGTTTTAATAGGTTTAAACTGAAAATTTAAAGCATCTTTTATTTTTGAAGCATCATAAACAGTGACACTAATAGCGGAGGTTGCAGTTTGTTTAGATAAGCTTCTACGTTTTCCTAAAATTAGGTGACTAAGCCAATCTAATCTCCAAGCCATACCTAACAACCAAGGTTTAGCTTCCTTTTTTGGAGGCTTTACATTGAGAGATTTAGCAGTTTCGGTGAAAAAGGTTTCAAAACTTAAATTTTCTGAAACTAAAATGAAACTTTCATTTTTAATAGGACTTGCCATCAGTTGCAGCATTGTTTGAACCACATCCCAAATATCTACATAACCAGTCATACCTTTTGTATAATACTTAGTGCCCTTATAAATACGTTTAAAAAAATGACCACTACTGGCTCCATGCCAATAACCAGCACCTAAAATAATACCTGGGTTTACAATTACGGCATCCAAGCCTTCTTGCGTACCACGCCAAACTTCAAGTTCTGCTCCATATTTTGTTATGGCATAAACACTATTATCATCTTCAGGATTCCAATCTGTTTTTTCTGTGATTAATTTTTCAGGATTTGCATAATGTCCTAAAGCTGAAATAGAACTCACATAACACAATTTTTTTACGTTATGGCTTAAACATAAATTAACAATATTGGCCGTCCCTTCAATATTTATTTTTCGTAAAAGTTTGTATTTGTCAGGTTCAAAAGATACAAATGCAGCACAGTGATATACAGAGGTAATATCTTTAAAGGCATGTTGAAGTTGAGGAATATTAGTGATATCAGCTTCGACCCATTCAATTTTATTAAAAAGTGTATCAGCATCATCGCTAAAATAGGAGAAGACGTGTTTAACGCGTTCTAGTGTTTTTTCGCGTCGGTAAATGGCACGTACAGCTGTATGACTTTCTGTAAGTTTAAAAAGCAAATGCGAACCAACTAAGCCTGTACCACCTGTTACTAAAATCATAGGGTAAAGTTACGCTTTTTTAGATTTGTCTTTTGTCTTTACGGACGGAAACATATCTTTGTACGAATATAATTAGAACAAAAATATAATGGGAAAGCATTTTGTAGAAGAATTAACATGGAGAGGCATGTTGCACGATAGTATGCCTGGCGTAGAAGAACATTTAAGTGAAGCCATGCGCAGGGCTTATGTTGGTTTTGATCCAACGGCAGATTCTTTACATATCGGAAATTTAGTACCTATTATGTTGTTAGCACATTACCAACGTTGTGGACACAAACCAGTAGCTTTGGTTGGTGGAGCAACAGGTATGATTGGTGATCCTTCCGGAAAATCAAGCGAGCGTAACCTCTTAGATGAAAAAACATTACGTCACAATCAAGAAGCGATAAAAAAGCAATTATCTCATTTTTTAGATTTTGAAAGTAGTGCAGATAATGCGGCAGTTTTGGTGAATAACTATGATTGGATGAAAGACTTTTCATTTCTTGAATTCATAAGAGATGTAGGCAAGCATATTACCGTAAATTATATGATGGCTAAGGATTCTGTAAAGAATAGAATTTCTAGCGAATCTACTAATGATGGCATGAGTTTTACCGAATTCACGTACCAATTGGTGCAAGGCTATGATTTTTTACATTTATACAGAGCTAATAATTGTAGCATCCAAATGGGTGGAAGCGATCAATGGGGAAATATCACTACAGGTACTGAGCTGATAAGGCGTGTTGGAGGTGGAAAAGGTTATGCCATTACTTGTCCGTTAATTACAAAAAGTGATGGTTCTAAGTTTGGTAAATCTGAAGGTGGAAACGTATGGCTAGATGCTAACAGAACATCACCTTATAAGTTTTACCAATATTGGTTAAACTCTAGTGATGAAGATGCCGAAAAATATATTAAAATTTTCACGTTTTTAACCCAGTCTGAGATTGAAAGTATTATTGAAGCCCATAACACTGATCCTGGATTTAGAGTTTTACAAAAACGTTTAGCTGAAGAAATAACCACAATGGTACATTCTAAAGACGAATTTGAAAATGCAGTAAAAGCATCTAAAATTTTGTTTAGTAAATCGTTTAAAGAAGAGATTACCACTTTAAATGAAAAAACATTTTTAGATATTTTTGAAGGAGTAAAGCAAGCAGAAATATCAAAATCCGAGTTTAACGAAGGTCTAGATATGATTGGCGCTTTAGCTGCAAAAACAAACTTTCTAAGTTCTAATGGAGATGCAAGACGTGCTTTGAAAGAAAATGCAATTGCCGTTAATAAAGAAAAAGTAAAAGACGACTATATTTTGTCTTCTGAAGATTTAATAAATGATAAGTATATCATTTTAAGCCGAGGAAAGAAGACTAACTTTATTTTAAAGGTGGTTTAAGTTTGTGTCTTTAATCGGTTATGATTAGACTTCAAAGGTTTTTAAAACCTTTGAGGTCTTTTTTTGTATAAAAAAAAGTGCCCAAAATTTCTTTCGAGCACTCTCAACCAATCAATCAACTTATGAAAATCTTTCTTTTTCATAGCAATACTTAAGTCGTAATGTTATGCTTTTCCTTACAAGATGTTTAATATTTAAAAACAAAGTATGGTTTTGAGTTGCTATAAACATCAAATTGGTCTAAACAAATGCCGTGAGTACGACATCAAAATACGAAAAGCGTAGTGCTGAAGTATTTTTTATATCATTCCTAAAAAATAAGCGTTAAGCTTACAAAGCCATTAAATTACAGCCGCGAATATCAGAATTATCAAAGCGTCCTATAATTTCAAATGTGCCATTATCAAAGGTTTTTCCTAAATCTTGTGTAGCAATGAATGCGCACGAATTTAGATTAGCCAAATCAATCACATTGATACCTCCAGTTTTGTTTGGTAGCTGAAGCATGAGTGCATCTTCAGTATCTCGTGTTAAGATTTTCATCCAAGGCGGACATTCAAAAACACCATTTCCTTTAGAATACGCCTGACTCAAAAGTTCAGTCATTCCATATTCGCTATGGATGTGGTTCACTCCAAATCCCGATTCTAAAATCTGGTGAAGCTCTTGCCTTATGAGTTCTTTTCGCCTGCCTTTCATACCACCAGTTTCCATAATTGTTGTATGTTTTAAGCGCAATTGAAACTGCTCAACTAAATCTAATAGTGCAAAAGACACACCAATGAGTAAGGTTTTTTGTTTCTTAGCTTCAAGAGTTTGTAACGTGTTTGCTAAGTCGTTGAGATTATTTAGATAAAAGCCACTTTCTGGGTGTTTAGATTGTTTAATTAAATCATCTACCATGTAGATTAAAGACGAACCTTCGCGTTCTAAATAAGAGGGTAACAAGGCTAAAATGACATAGTCTTCAATGTTGCCGTAAAAGTGCTTAAAGCCTGAAAGGTAACTTTCTTCGTATAGTTTTAAATCTGTAATGAGATGTTTGCTGGTGGTATCTCCTGTAGTGCCAGAGCTAGTAAATGTTTTTTTTATAGGTAATCTAGAGCTTAAGACTTCACGAGATTTGAAAAACTGAATGGGTAAAAAAGGGATCTCAGAAACCGTTTTTATATCTGAAGGATGTTTGTATAGCAAGTCGCAAAACGAGCGATAGACCATATTGTTTTCAAACTGAAATTTAAAAACGTCTAGAGCCAATGCATTGAATTCAGCATTAGATTTTATATTAAAAATGGCGTTTTTAGATATCATTTTACAAAAGTAGGTAAAGAAGTGATTTAAATAAAAAAGCGTCCCGATAATTATCAGGACGCTTGTTATATAGAATAAAAATGAGATTTACTTAATTACTAATTTCTTAGTAGATGTTGTATTGTTTTGGGTAATTCTCATAATGTAAACACCAGCCTTTAAGCTAGATACATTTAGACTATTGCTAGTTGTTAATGTATCGTTCTTTACTTGTTTTCCTAAGATATCAAAAACTTGTACCATCATTGTACCAGCCTTAGACGATGTAATATTTACAACACCTGTATCTGTTGGGTTTGGGTAAACTCTTAAATCTGCCATTGTAAACTCCTCATTTGATAAGGTTGTCGGTGTAACATCAGCATAAGATGTACCTACTCTTAATTCATCAAAAAGAATAAAAGGAGTTTCTGTTTCAGAATCTTGTCTTATTAAAAATTGATTTACACTAGGAGCAATATTCGCAGCTGTCTCTGTAGCACTTGCAGCAGGTGCAGTACCTCCAAAACTAGAATCACTTGGGTTTATCCATGCATTCATAGTTCCAGTAGCGACATCATAACTTAATACAACTAATACTGTAGCACCTGTTGTTAGTACATTTGTATCTAAGGCACCAGCAGTTGGAGCTGTATTTACATTAGAAACACCAAGCTGATATTCTCCAGCATTTGCTCCAGGTACAACCCATAATCTTACATCAAAGTCACCTAAAATAGCGAAATAACCAGCTGATGTTGCAGCAGTATTATCCGTGATATTCATTAAAAATGAAGCATATACAGTTCCGCTTGTAACTGCAGTGAACTCTATTGAAGGATCTATACCAGCACCATCAAAAGCAATATGATTCCCTGTTTGTGTAGAAGAGGCTAAATTAGTGTATGATAGTCCACCAGGTCCACCAATCACTATTTCATCGCCACTATTAGAATTTGACCAATTAGGTTGATCTCCTAAGTTTTCAGCAACCGTATAATCAAACCCTTCGTAAAGTGGTAAATCAAGAGAAGGCACGCATTCAGCAGCAAATATTGTTGAATCGATATCGCAAATCGCTCCATCTTGAACGTTAATTACAACGTCCGATCCTTCGGTTACACCAGTTACTGTGATTGTTCCTGTTTCATCGGTAGTTGGGTTACCACCTGATAAATCCACGGTTCCAGAATCTGCCGTCACTGTATAAGTTGAAGTCCCTCCACCTGTAAAATCAACAGTTGCAGTGTAAGTATCAGTACCCATAGTAATAGCATCACATACAGCTGAAGGATTAATTAAAGCCAAACCACATGTTTCAGTTCCCCAAGCACCTGGATCGTAATCTCCTGGAGCCGTTCTTGGTGCATTCTGATGAGAGGTACAACCTGTAACATCTGAATCTGCCCAAATATTCCATTCAGCTTCATTAAAAGCAACGCTTCCAGCAGTTATTGTGGTTAAACGTTCTGCTCTACCGTCTTCGTATTCTGCACAACTTCCAGTATTATCAACACCTGTAACACCAAAAGCGTCAACAATTGCATCTGTGCCATCCACTAGGAATAAATCGTCATCTCCATTACTGCCTGCTACACCATTGTTTACATCGTCTAATTGATCTGGTGCAAATCCGTAAACAGTAGCAAAAGTACCATCTGTATTGTTATAAGCAATAATATAGAAACCACCAGCAGGAATTGTTCCGGTAAGATCAATAGATATAGATACATCAGCACTAGCATTAGTGTATTTGTCAATTTGCCAACCATTACCTTCTGTAAAATCAACAGCAGTGGCACCAAGGTTGTGTAATTCTATAAACCTGGCTTCTGCATTGTTGTTAGGATCTGCAATTTCTGTTATAATAACTTGTGAGAAAGAAAACAAGCTGAAAACAGATAATAAAAATAAAAAGTAAATTTTCTTCATAATTGATTTTTTATAAAAGTTAGATGACAAATATAACAACAAATGTTCACTTTCAAGAACTCAAATAAGGATTACTTACCCATTTTTACAATAAGTTAATATGGTAACTGTCAGGTGCTTCTTAGATTCAACGACTTAGTATTTTTAATGTTAGGGAATTGTTATCAATTTAATATTTATAGGGTATTTGATAGAGATATATTTTATATTTACAGATACTAAAAACGCAATACCATTGAAAAAGAAAGACATTAAAATACTGCTTGTAGATGATGAACCAGATATTTTAGAAATTGTGGGTTATAACTTATCAGCAGAAGGTTATGATGTTATAAAGGGCGAAAATGGTTTAGAAGCAGTTGAATTGGCACAAAAACATAAACCACATTTAATTATCTTAGATGTGATGATGCCAAAAATGGATGGTATTGAGGCGTGCGAGCGTATTAGAGAACTACCAGAATTAAGCGAAACCGTGATTACGTTTTTAACAGCAAGAGGTGAAGATTACTCTCAAGTTGCTGGTTTCGATGCTGGTGCAGACGATTATATTGCAAAACCAATAAAGCCAAAAGTGTTAATTAGTAAAGTGAAAGCTTTACTTAGACGTTTTAAGCATACAGAAACCAATGCCGAAACTATTATGAAAATAGGTGATTTGGTTATTTATAAAGAAGAGTATAAAATCACGATTAAAGGTGAAGAAATAACGATGCCAAGAAAAGAGTTTGAATTGTTATCTCTTTTAGCAACCAAACCTGGTAAAGTCTTTAAACGCGATGAAATTTTAGATAAAGTTTGGGGCAATGAAGTTGTGGTTGGTGGCAGAACTATAGACGTTCATATTAGAAAACTACGTGAAAAAATAGGAGATAAATCCTTTAAAACGGTTAAAGGTGTTGGTTATAAGTTTGTAGACTAAAACCAAATTAAACCCTTAGCCTTTGTGTCATGCAAAAAAGTAATTTTAAAAAAACCTATAAATTTGCCATTCGTACGTCACTGTACGTAACCATCTTTGTAACACTCTTAGTGAGTGTTTTTTTACATTACTACCACACCTTCAATTGGCAGGTCGTATTATTTCCACTGATTTGTTTTCCACTTTGTTTTGCTATCGTGCAATATCGTGTAGAGCGTTTTATTTATAGACGTGTTAAAAAAATATACGATGACTTAACGCTCTTAGAATCTACAAGCTTAAGACAGCAACCTATTACAACGGATATGGGAACGCTGACAAAAGAAATTGATAAGTACGCAAGGGATAAAAAAATTGAAATTGAAACTTTAAAAATTAGAGAAGAATACCGAAAAGAATTTATTGGTAATGTTTCGCACGAGCTAAAAACACCACTATTTACAGTTCAAAGTTATTTGCTTACTTTATTAGATGGTGCCATTGCTGATGAAAAAATCAGAAATAAATATCTCGCTAGGGCAAGTAAAGGAGTAGAACGACTTACCTATATCATTAAAGATTTAGACATGATTACCAAACTCGAAGTTGGTGATTTGAGTCTTGAAAAAGAAAATTTCGATATGGTAAAACTTGTGCAGAATGTGTTTGATCTTTTTGAAATGAAAGCTGCCAAAAAGAATATTACCCTAATTTTTGATATCGATTACTCAAAACCTATTATGGTTTATGCTGATAAAGAACGTATTCAGCAGGTATTAACCAACCTCATTGTAAATTCTATAAAATACGGACGCGAAAAAGGCACTACCGAAGTGAGTATAGAAAACCTTATAAAAAATAAAGCCATTATTAGAGTTACTGATAATGGAGAAGGTATTGCTAAAGGTAATTTAAAACGTTTATTTGAGCGTTTTTACCGCGTAGATCGAAGTGGCTCACGTAAAGAAGGAGGTTCTGGTTTAGGTTTATCTATCGTAAAACATATTATTGAAGCGCACGAAGAACGTATTTATGTAGAAAGCGAACTGAGTGTTGGTAGTGAGTTTTCGTTTACCTTAGAAAAGTCGAAATAATTGCTCATAATCAATCTCAAAAGATTCAAATTTGAAACCACTATAATTCTGAATGCCTCTTAGTTTTTCAATAGTAAAGTCATTTTGATTGCAAAAAGGAGCGACGCCTTCAGCTTCTAATTTTTTTGCTAAATAGTCTTGTTCAAATTGTCCTGGAGTAGGAATAAAAAAGGCCTTCTTTTCTAGTTTTGCCAAATCCATAAGTGTCGTATAGCCAGAACGACTTAAGATCAGCTCACTTGCGTTAATTGTATGTTCCAGTTCCGTACTGGTCATATAATTATAATTAGTAATGTGGTTTGTTTCAATCTTAGTTTGTTTGGGTTCAATAACACCTCTTACAATGCAGACTTTCCCTTTAAAGGTTTGTAATTCACATCGTAATTTTTCTTCTAAAAAAGTGCGTTGAGGTTCTGGTCCAGAAAGTATAACTAAGAGTTGATACTTTATTTTCAATGCTTGTTTTTCAAAGCGAGATAAAGGTCCTAAATAATTTAAGTTCCCTTTAAAATCTTTAACGTGTCCTAAAATACCACTAAGGTTTTTCTCGTGTTTATAATCAGGAATCCAACAATGATCAAATTTCGAAATAATGTTTTGATGCATTTTACTGCTCAGCCAAGTGGTGTTGCCACTTAAAACTTGCAACTGATGGGTTATAAAAACGCTAGGCACATCATTAGATCTTACACCAAAACGATTGTCAGAGATAATACCTGAAATTGCATGGGTTTTAAGGAACGCTTCTACAAGGTGCTTTTCGTTTTTGATGGTTTTTACAATATGTGGAGTGTCTTTTAAAAGTTTTAGTTTTAGATGTTTCGGGTTTTTTGAATAGGTGATGTTATAAGAAGGTAATTCTAAAGTTTCAAGATTTGGAAACTCTTTTATTAATAATTCAAGTGCCATACCATCACTAGCAATTATAGGTTCAAAATTATACTGAAGTAATGCTTTGATGATTGGAATACAGCGTGTAGCATGTCCTAAACCCCAATTTAAAGGTGCCACTAAAATTCGTTTTCTATGCGGATCTTGGATGTGCTGAACGTGTTTCAGTGTTTCAGTATGTTTTTATTTGAAGATGAATTGCGGAAACAAAGATAAACCTAAAATCTTTGCTTAATTTTACCGAATTATTAGAAAATAGTAACAGTAGTGGGAAGTAAAAACAAACAGAAACGCTTTAGAGAAAACGAAACTTTTCATAACGTGTATCAACCAACGCGAGAAGAATTGGTAGATGCCACCTATAAATTAAAAGGTAAGTGGAAGGCAGAAGTGTTTAAAAATGATCATCCTTTGGTTTTAGAATTGGGCTGTGGTAAAGGCGAATATACCGTTGGTTTGGCGCAGCGCTATCCCAATCGTAATTTTGTTGGCATCGATATTAAAGGAGCGCGTTTTTGGCGTGGAGCTAAAACCGCAATTGAAGAAGGCATTCCGAATGCCGCCTTTATAAGAACTCAAATTGAACTGATTGACTGTGTTTTTGAAGAAAACGAAGTTGATGAAATTTGGATTACATTTCCAGATCCACAGATAAAATATCAGCGTACCAAACATCGTATGACCAATCTTCAGTTTTTAGAACGCTATAAAAAAGTACTAAAACCAGATGGGCTAATGCATTTAAAAACGGATAGTGAATTTATGCATGGCTATACGCTTGGTTTGTTACATGGAGCTGGTCACGACGTATTATATGCCAACCATAATGTGTATAAATTAGAAGGCAGTCCGGAAGAAGTAACTGAGATTCAGACTTTTTATGAAAATCAGTATTTAGAAAAAGACAAAGCAATTACGTATATTAGATTCAAAATCAATTAAAATTTGAGTATTACTGTCATTTTCTTTTTAGGGCTTTTTGTGGCGATGGTTGGTGTAGTTCCACCAGGATTACTAAATATGACGGCTGCAAGAATAAGCTTAAAAGAAGGAGCAGGACGCGGTATTATGTTTTCCACAGGTGTCTGTATTGTGGTATATGTTCAAACGTATATTGCAGCGATTTTTGCGAGATACTTATCTAATCACCCAGATATTGTAGAGATTCTTCAACGTGTGGCTTTTGTGATTTTTGTGCTTATCACTATTTATTTTTTGGTCTTAGCATCTCAGCAAAAAGAGCCAAAACAAAAAGCCGAAATTAAAAGCAAGCATGGCAGATTATTGCATGGCATGTTGTTGTCTGCGTTGAATGTATTTCCAATTCCATACCAGGCTTACATGACCATCACTTTGGTGTCATTCGGTATAATGAATTTTGAAAAATTAAGCATCGTAACCTACGTTACAGGTGCTGCAACAGGCACATTTGTAATGCTTTATTTTTATATTTTCTTTTTTGATAAGATTAAAGACCGAAAATTCACCTCTCAAAAAAGTATGAATTTGAGTATAGGTATTATTACAGGAATTGTGGCTCTAATTACGTTTATCAATATTTTAAGAGAACTCTAAATGCAACCAGAAACCCTCAGTTTTTTTGAAAAAGTATATGAAGTCGCAAGGCTAATCCCTTACGGAAGGGTTACAAGTTACGGAGCCCTTGCCAAATACTTGGGTGCAGGCAAAAGCGCCAGAATTGTAGGTTATGCCATGAATAATTCTCATAACAAAGATGTGCCAGCACATAGAGTCGTCAACCGAAAAGGCCTCTTAACAGGTAAGCATCATTTTGAAGGTACTAACTTAATGCAACAACTTTTAGAAAGTGAAGGTATTGAAGTTGTGGAAAATCAAATTCAGAATTTAGAAGCTTTGTTTTGGGATCCAGCTAAGGAATTGTAATCAGTCTTTGCTAGTTTCTGACTTTGGTAAGATTTATAAATGTTTTTACTATCAGAAAATCAAATCGACCTATTAATCAATTCAATTTAAGTCTTATAAAATCTAAAGGTTTTGCAGTATCTTTGCATTTAGAATTAATCTTAATAAGAAGAATTTGAGTCTATAATCTATGCTCTATATTCTTGAGTCTTTTTAAAATATGAAACTAAACAAACAAGATATACTCAACGCACTCAAAACCATTACAGCACCTGGTGAAGGTGAAAACATGGTCGATAGCGGAGCGGTTACAAATGTAATGACTTTTGCGGATGAAGTCATTGTAGACATCACTATAAAAAATCCAACACTTCAAGCACGTAAAAAGACCGAAGTCGAGATTTTACAAACCATTCATAAAAAAGTTTATGAAAAAGCCAAAATAAAGGTCAATGTAAAAGTTGATGCACCTGTGGCAACGCCAAAAAATGAAATTAAAGGGAAAGCAATTCCTGGTATTCAAAATATTGTAGCTGTAGCTTCTGGTAAAGGTGGAGTCGGTAAATCTACAGTTACGGCTAATTTGGCAGTAACTTTGGCTAAAATGGGTTTTAAAGTCGGTATTCTCGATGCTGATATTTACGGACCGTCAATTCCAATAATGTTTGATGTTGCCAATGAGCGTCCGCTGTCTGTAAACGTAGATGGAAAATCTAAAATGAAACCTGTAGAAAACTATGGAGTTAAAGTTTTGTCTATTGGATTTTTTACAAAACCAGACCAAGCGGTAATTTGGAGAGGACCAATGGCATCTAAAGCATTAAACCAAATGATATTTGATGCGGCTTGGGGAGAATTAGATTTTATGTTGCTCGATTTACCTCCTGGAACAGGCGATATTCATTTAAGTATTATGCAAGCCTTGCCTATTACAGGAGCGGTTGTGGTCAGTACGCCTCAAAATGTAGCCTTAGCTGATGCTAAAAAAGGAGTGGCGATGTTTCAACAAGATAGTATCAATGTTCCTGTTTTAGGAATTATAGAAAACATGGCTTATTTTACACCAGCCGAATTACCAGAAAATAAATATCATATCTTTGGTAAGGAAGGCGCTAAAAATTTAGCCGAAGATTTGAATGTACCATTTTTGGGTGAAGTGCCTTTAGTACAAAGTATTAGAGAAGCGGGTGATGTTGGGAGACCAGCAGCATTGCAAACAGCGACTCCAACAGCCGAAGCTTTTGAAGCAATAACGCGCGAAGTAGTTCAGCAAGTCGTCAACAGAAATGAAGCATTACCAGAAACTGAAGCTATTAAAATCACAACAATGGCAGGTTGTTCTGCAGTAAATAAAAATAAATGAGTCCAGAAGAACTAGTATTAAATGTTGAAAAAGCATTAGATGAAATAAGACCATTTCTGCAAAGTGATGGAGGTGATATTAATTTATTGTCTATCGACGATGGTAGATTTGTAAAAGTTCAATTAGTGGGTGCGTGCACATCGTGCAGTGTCAATCAAATGACTTTAAAATCGGGAGTAGAGATGACCATAAAAAAATACGCTCCACAAATTGAAAAAGTTATTAATGTAGAGAAGTAATGTGATCTTTGTCACATTCAGAATAAAAACACATTAGTAATTTTGTATAAAGAAGAACGTTGAATTGAAAATAACCTGCAAGTTGAGTTGCTGAACTTTGGTTAATAAACCAAGTCGAAGTGAGGCAAAGGATGCTTTTGCTAAAATGATAAATTTACAACCTGCGCGGTTTTTAAAATGGTGTAGGTTTTAATTTTAAAAGCATAAGAAGAGGAATCAATCTAATCTTGACAGGAATATAAAAGAGATACCCACTTTTGTGGGCATTATTATGATTAAAACAGATATACTTATAATTGGTGCAGGTCCTACAGGACTTTTTACAGTTTTTGAAGCAGGACTTTTAAAATTGAAATGCCATTTAATCGATGCCTTACCGCAACCTGGTGGTCAATGTTCAGAAATTTACCCTAAGAAACCCATTTACGATATACCAGCCTATCCAGAGATTTTAGCAGGAGATTTAACGGATAAATTAATGGAGCAGTGCAAACAGTTTGAACCTGGTTTTACCTTGGGTGAGCGTGCTGAAACAATTGAAAAACAAGACGATGGCAGTTTTATTGTCACCACAAATAAAGGCACAAAACACCAAGCACCTGTAGTCGCTATTGCTGGTGGTTTAGGAAGTTTTGAGCCAAGAAAACCATTATTAGCTAATATTGCTGATTTTGAAGATAAGGGTGTTGAGTATATCATTAAAGATCCAGAATTTTATCGTAACAAAAATGTGGTAATTGCAGGTGGAGGAGATTCTGCACTAGATTGGAGTATCTTTTTATCAGATGTGGCATCTCGCGTGACTTTAATTCACAGACGTAATGAATTTAGAGGGCATTTAGATTCTGTTGAAAAAGTACAAGAGTTAAAAAATGCTGGTAAAATCAATTTAATTACTCCAGCTGAAATAACAGCAATTAACGGATCTAATAAAGTAGAAAGTGTTGAAGTCACTAAGAAAGACGAAGCTCCAATTGTATTAGAAACAGATCATTTTATTCCGTTATTTGGATTGTCACCTAAACTTGGACCTATTGGAGATTGGGGACTTGAGATAGAAAAAAACGCCATCAAAGTAGATAACTCATTAGACTACCAAACCAACATACCCGGAATTTTTGCAATTGGAGATGTCAATACTTATCCAGGGAAATTAAAATTGATTCTTTGTGGTTTTCATGAAGCAACCTTAATGTGTCAAGCAGCCTATCAAATTATTAATCCAGGGAAACGTTATGTTTTAAAATATACAACAGTTGCTGGTGTTGATGGATTTGATGGCACCAGAAAAGAAGCACCTAAGGCGGTTGTGAAAGCAATAGATTAAAAAAAGCCTCTTTAATTCAATTCTCCAGAGGAGAAAACTAAATGAATAGATTTAGCAGGTTTTCAAATTCAGCAGGTTTAAAATATAAAATGGAACAAGATATTAACATCACCATCATAGACAGAGACGGAGTCAAACATCAAATTGAAGCTCCTACTGATATGGCTATGAATTTAATGGAAGTGGTGCGTGCTTTTGAGTTGGCTCCAGAAGGTACGATTGGAGTTTGTGGAGGCATGGCCATGTGTGCTTCTTGCCAATGTTATGTGTTAAGTGAAACCGAATTACCAGAAATGCAAGATGATGAAGAGGCCATGCTTTCTGAAGCGTTTTATGTAAAGGACAATTCGCGTTTAGGTTGCCAAATTCAAATGACTCCAGAAATGGAAGGTTTGGAGGTTGAGTTGGCGCCTGAATCATGAATTGAACCGTCATTGCGAGGACGAAGGACGAAGCAATCTGTTTGTTTTTTGTTCCGATTTAAAAGATTGCTTCAATAAGTTCGCAATGACGATTCACGAGGTTCTATAATCAATCAACTGAGTAGGCCCTTCCAACAAAAACCGATCAATTTTCAAAGTCCCATCTTCAGTAGTTACAATCTGCCATTTAATTAAAGAAATTTTACCATCTTCAATTTCAATACCAGTAATACTTCTGGGATGCACACAACTACCATCATTAAAAAAGGGAATGGCTCCAGGTTCAGGAAAACGAGGTCGATGTGTATGTCCTGTTATGGTGATGCGATTTTGGTTTTCGGTAATCCACTTTTTAGTACGTCGCTCTATTTTAATGAGTTCGGTGTAATTTTTTGCCGGACTTGTAGGATCTGCAATACCCATAACATTTAAAGGTTTCCAAAGTATGCGCACTAAAAAGCGACTCCATTTCCAAAAAATATAATTCCACCAATCGGCTTGATGACCATGAGTTAAAAATAATTCTTGTTGGGTTTCAGCATGTTGTAAAACGATGCCTTCTTGATAGTTGAGATCACAGAACAAATCTTCATCTTGTCCAGTTTTTGGATCAAAATAGGTCGATAAATATTTTTTCACATATTTGGGATCGCGATACACCATATCATGATTTCCCCAAATAAGATGCAGTCGTTCCTCGTCATGAAACTGTTTCATGAGCATAAACACGTTCTTATGTGCGTAGAAAATAGATTGAAATGATAAATTTTCCCAAAGTTCGTCGCCATCACCAAGTTCGCAATACTCAAACCCTTCTTTATAATAATGCTTTAATGCATGAAAGTAGATGTTTCTATTATTTGCAAAATCATCGGCAAAGCTATTGTCTCCTCTGTGACAATCACTAAAAAGTATAAATTTAGAATTATCATTAAATGAAATGTGTTTGGCATTTTTATAAGCGCGATCTAATCGGGTTGTTGAAGACATGGAGAATATTTTAACTAAAATAAGTAGAAATAAAATAGAGCGAATTAAAGTTGGAATAATTTTTCATCAAAACGGATAAAATCTAGCTTGACTTTAGGAGTTGAATAGGTACTAGTAAGTTTAACTCAGCATTGCCATAACATATATTTTGAATGTGATTTTATAAAGCCATTTTAGTGTCTATTAAAAATTGAGAATAAAAACAAAAATGCATGCTATGGGTTTATTTTTAATTTTCTGTTATGTTAGCAGACCTCAAAGGTTTTTAAAACCTATCAGGTCTTAATTATCATAAAAAGTCCGAATTGGATTAGAATTATTTCTTAACAGATACAAGATAAAACTTAGTTAAAAAAAGTACGACTCCTCTGGAGCCGAAAGCTATAGCTGATAATCTTTTTACAAAGGTTCAATCCCTCTGGGATTAGATTTTGAGTGTGTTTATAAAGTCATTATCAATAATGTAAAACACGATTTTTTTAAACTTAAATACATTAACAGATTTTAATTGATACTGTAGCGATTTCTGATGCCATAGGCATTAAATGTTTATAAAAAAGTGCGTTTCGGTTAGCCACGACTCCAGAGGAGTCGAACCTTGTCAAACAAGTTTAGGAAAAAAAGTGTTACTCTTTTGGAGTCAAATGAAACAGACTATTAATTTTTTTACAAATGTTAATGTCACTGGGATTATACTATTGGTAGATTGACAAGGTTATTTTGAAGAATTCAAAATTCGAATACTTAATCATACCAATAAAGCTCATTCAATTTTTTCTACTGCTTTAGGTTTATTTTCTGTTGTGCTAGCAGACCTCAAAGGTTTTTAAAACCTTTGAGGTCTTAATTGTTATAAAAAAAGTCCGAATTGGATTAGAATTATTTCTTAGCAAATACAAGATAAAACTTAGTTAAAAAAAGTACGACTCCTCTGGAGTCGAAGGCTATAGCTGATAATCGTTTTACAAAGGTTGAATCCCTCTCGGATTAGATTCTGAGTGTGTTTATAAAGTCATTATCAATAATGTAAAACACGATTTTTTTAAACTTAAATACATTAACAGATTTTAATTGATACTGTAGCGATTTCTGATGCCATAGGGATCAAATGTTTATAAAAAAGTACGTTTCGGTTAGCCACGACTCCAGAGGAGTCGAACCTTTTCAAATAAATTTAAGAAAAAAAAGAGTTCTACTCCTGTGGAATCAAAGGGAACAGACTATTAATTTTTTTACAAATGTTAATGTCACTGGGATTATACTATTGGTAAATTCACAAGACTATTTTGAAGAATTTAAAATTTGAAGATTTAATCATATCAATAAAATTTATTCAATTTTTTCTACTGCTATAGGAAGTAAGCGCTGAACAAATCGTGTATAAGCTAATTCTGAAGGATGCAAGCCATCAGAAGCAACCAAAGCTGTGTTTGTTAAACCTTGACGTGTAATGTCCGTAATATTTACAAACGTAATATTTTGTGCATCACAATAGCTTTCTGCAAAGACATTGTATTGGTCTATCTCTAAGGAGGTGTTTGTTGGATTTCCGGTGCCTTGACCAAAAGGAGTAAACGCATAATCTGGTATGGACACCACAATAACATTGTTTTTGTCATTTTTTGCCAAAGTGATTGCTGTAGTTACCAATTCTGGGAACTCAGCTTCATATAATGAAAATGGTCGACCTTGAAACTGATTGTTGACACCAATTAGAAGTGTGACTAAATCATGGTCGTTAGCAGGGTTTTCATTGATAATAGCATTTTTGAGACTGGTCGTCGTCCAGCCAGTTTGGGCAATTACAGAAAGGCTAAAGGTGTCTTCAATAGGAAATATGCTGATTAAGCTATCCTTTAATTGTTCAGGAAAGCGACAAGTCTCGCAGACACTTTGGCCTATGGTATAACTATCGCCAAGCGAAAGAATTTTATAAGCATTCGGAATTACTTCTTCTTCTTCCTCCTCTTCGAAATCTTCAGTGACATCTTCGGCTGTGAGCATCCTATCACTAGTGCAACATGTTAATAGCATGAAGCATCCAAATAAAACGATTTGAAGATAATTTTTCATAACATAAAGATACGACATGATTTTGAGTTTTTAGTGTGTCGATTTATATGTTTGAATTTCATAAAAATGCTTCTCATCCCAATATTTTTTTGGAAGAGAAGCATGTTATAACTTGTATAGGGTTCTAAACTAAGGTTCGTTTAGTTCGAGGCTGAGATTCCTCCTGATAGCTATCGGGTTTCGCAGGAATTTTATTTAAAAGCATTTAAGCCAGTAACATCTAAGCCAGTAATTAACAAATGAATATCGTGTGTACCTTCATAAGTCACTACACTTTCAAGATTCATCATGTGTCTCATTATAGAATATTCACCGCTAATACCCATACCACCTAACATTTGTCTGGCATCTCTAGCAATGGTTAAGGCCATATCGACGTTATTTCGTTTCGCCATAGAAATTTGTGCTGAGGTTGCAGTCCCATTTTCTCGCATTACTCCAAGTCTCCAGGCCAATAATTGTGCTTTGGTGATTTCGGTAATCATTTCGGCTAATTTCTTTTGTTGTAATTGAAATTGCCCAATTGGTTTGCCAAATTGTATGCGTTCTTTACTGTAACGTAAAGCCGTGTCGTAACAATCCATTGCTGCACCAATAGCTCCCCAAGCAATACCAAAACGAGCGGAATCTAAACAACCTAATGGTGCTCCTAATCCAGATTTATTTGGTAATAAGTTTTCTTTTGGCACTTTTACGTTGTCAAAAATAAGCTCACCAGTAGATGACGCTCTTAATGACCATTTATTATGTGTTTCTGGAGTTGAAAAACCCTCCATACCTCGTTCTACAATAAGTCCGTGAATGCGTCCACTTTCGTCCTTTGCCCAAACTACGGCAACTTGACAAAAAGGGGAATTACTAATCCACATTTTAGCTCCATTTAAAAGATAGTGGTCTCCCATATCTTTAAAATTGGTAGTCATGCCTCCAGGATTAGAACCGTGATCGGGTTCGGTTAATCCAAAAGAGCCCATCCATTCGCCAGAAGCTAATTTTGGTAAGTATTTTTGGCGTTGTTCTTCGTTTCCATATTTCCAAATAGGATACATGACCAGCGACGACTGAACAGAGGCTGTACTTCGTACTCCAGAATCACCACGTTCAATTTCTTGCATAATTAAACCGTAAGAAATTTGATCTAAGCCTGCACCTCCATATTCTTCGGGAATGTAAGGGCCAAAAGCGCCTATTTCGGCTAAACCTCCAATAATAGATTTTGGAAATTCGGCTTTTTGTGCTGCTTCTTCAATAATTGGCGAAACATCACGTTTTACCCATTCTCTTGCTGCATCGCGCACCAATTTGTGCTCTTCAGTGAGTAATTCGTCTAAGTTATAATAATCTGGTGCTTCAAATAAATCTGGCTTCATCTCTGTTATTTACTAAATGAATAACAAAGGTAACGAAAACGTTTTCAGTGAACAATAGCTTAACTACATTTTCAGATAAAAATCTTTGGTGAGATTCATGTAATCTTCAGTGTAGTTATGCCGCTCAGTTTCGATAATTAATTCTGAGATTTGCACTGTGCTTTCTGTGTAGGAGAATTCTATAAGGCTTCTTTTTATTTCAGAGTTTTTATGCCCTCTAACTCTTAGGATACGATTTGGAAAGAGATCAATTAAACTGACTTCTTCAATGACTGTTTCCTCTTCTTTATATGGAATTATAATAGAAAACTTACCTTTATCTGAAAGAAAGTTTATCACAGCAAAAACAATGTGTTCTAATGGCATGGCATCACTAAAACGAGCTAAATTTCTGGACGTATCTTTCGTTTTGTAGTCTTCTGAATAGAAGGGTGGATTGCAGATTATTAAATCAAATTTTTCATCTACCGCTTCAATATATTCCAATAAAGAGGCATGAAAACAGAATAACCTATCATTCCAAGGTGAGTTTTCAAAATTTTCAGCACACTGCTCAAAGGCATCATCATCAATTTCTATAGCTTCTATTTGATTGGCATCACTTCTTTGTGCAATCATTAGGCTAAGGATTCCTGTGCCAGCACCTATATCTAAAACATTAAAAGGATGATGTGCAACAGAAGCCCAAGCTCCAAGTAAAACTCCATCAGTACCAATTTTCATGGCACAACGGTTTTGTTGGACTGTAAATTGTTTGAATTTAAATGGTTTAGTCATATGATAGGAAGTCTTTCGTTTTGCAAAGGATATAGCGAAGGCTTTTATTTACTCTAGGTATAAATCAATCAAACCTTCAGGCGTATTCAGTAGAATTGTTTTGTTTTTCCGATCAACCTTCACCATAAATTCGTCATTCATAGGAATCAAAATTTCAATACCATCGCGATCAATTTCAAATAAGGATTGCGCCGTAGAATCGTTGATGCTTTTCAAAATACCAACCTCACCAAAATTTTCATCTTTAATTGTAAAACCAATCACTTCATGAAAATAGAATTTGTTTCCTTCTAGTTTTGGTAATAAATCTAAGGGTAGGTACAAATGGGTTTTCATTAAGGCGTCAGCATCAGCTTCGGTATTAACATCTTCAAATTTTAAACGTAATAATTCTGATTTGTGTAATTGCGACGATTCTACAAAGAAAGGAATTAAATTCCCTCTCAGATCAATAAATATAGCATCTAAATTATCGTATAAGTCTGGTTCATCTGTATCTAGTTTGGCCAAAAGTTCTCCTTTAAAGCTGTACTTCTTTACAACCTTACCTAAATAAAAACAATCTTCTTTTTTCATGACAAAATATGGATTTGTCACCCTGAATTTTGTTTGTGCTGAATTTATTTCAGTATTTCAGGGTTTTCATTATTAAAGTTTTAGATGCTGAAACAAATTCAGCATTATGCAAAAGAAAGTTTTTTGCATAAAAAACCCAGACACATTAGGTCTGGGTTTAAAAGTATAAAAAATATTTTTTTATTCTTCTTCGTTAGAAGCAGTTTCTTCTGCAACTTCTTCAACAACTGGTGCTGCAGCGGCAATACGCGCTTCATTTACAGCTTTTTCAGCGTCTAAGGCTTTTGCTTTTGCTTCTGCATGAGCTTTAGATAAACCATCAGTTTTTGCTTCAACTTTTGCCGTTTTTTCTTCTAACCAAGCATTAAACTTTGCTTCTGCTTGCTCTTCTGTTAAGGCACCTTTTCTAACTCCACCAGCTAAATGATTTTTTAGCATCGCACCTTTATAAGATAAAATTGCTTTTGCAGTGTCGGTTGGTTGTGCACCATTTTGTAACCATTGTACAGCTCCGTCAACATTTAATTCAATAGTTGCAGGATTTGTGTTTGGATTGTAAGCTCCTAATTTCTCAAGGTATTTACCATCTCTTTTAGAGCGTGAATCCGCTGCTACGATCCAGTAATAAGGTTTTCCTTTTTTACCGTGTCTTTGTAATCTAATTTTTACAGGCATAATAATTAATTAATGAGGTTCTCGACCTCTGTTATTAATGAGGGCGCAAATATACTATATTTTTTTAATTTGTAATGTAGCTTATGTGTTTTGTTTAGCTAAAAATTTACATGATTAAAGTGAGAACGAGGATTTCATTACGACCATGGTATTTTGATGGATAATAAATGAACGAAAACATCTCTAAATTTAAATTATCTTTTTGTCTCTAGGAAACGAGAATGTCAGTACTCATAGCGTTTTATTGCTTTTTAGCGAAAAGAAAATACCAAGATGGCGACAATAATAAAAAATATTATACATTTGATATTCTTGTTTCCTTATATTTGAAACGAAGATAAAAGACACTTTTAAATGATGAAAAAATTAATCCTCTTATCTCTTGTTTTTCTAACAGTATTGAGTTGTGGTGACGAAGTACAATTTAGTTCTCCTGCATTTCAAGGCTCTTTTAATAATCAATTGTGGAGAGCACAAGCCTTCAATGCAACAATAGATGCAGCTGGATCATTAACAATTAAAGGTATTAATAATGCCCAGACTTTAGAGTTGTTTTTACCATCCGTAGCGACAGGAACTTACGTTTTAGGTGATGTTAATGCAATAGAAGCAAGATTTACAGGCGCAGATGGAACCGTATATTCTACAAATAATGAACCGTCTTCACCGAATACTACAGGCTATCCTAATGGCGGTGAGATAAGGCTGACCGAAATTTTAAACAATACGTTTACAGGAACATTCCGATTTAATGCTTTTGATATTACAGGACAAAGAGTCGTTAACTTTACTGGAACGACTAATGATGGTACTCCAGATGACCCAATTTTCGGTGGTATATTTTTCAGAATTCCTTTACTGTCTGGCACTATTCCAGCAAACCCAATAACGTGCACTGATGTAGAAACTGCTGCAGAAGCTGCTGAAATGGTCTACCTAGCAACTACTTCAAATGTAGAATTTATAATTAAAGAAGATTTTGAAGCTGCTTGTAGTGCTTATGTTGATGCCTTGATTGCTCAACGCAATTTTTGTGGTGATATTAATGGTACAATTCAGTCCCAGATTGAGGCAATTGATAGCTGCGCAATGACTTGTGCACAAGCTACGGATAATGTTACAGAAGCTTTTACACAAAATAACAATGCCTTAATTGGTGATTTTGTTGAAAAATGTGCACAGTACCTGTTTTATCTGCAAGAACAAATTGAAATTTGTGGAGACATGAATGGTAGTATTCAAGATAAAATAGATGCTTTAGATTGTGGTGACGCAGATAATGATGGTATTCCTAATGTTTTTGAGAATTTTGATGGTGATTCTGAAGGTAATTTAGAGGGTCCTGGCGATGATTCAGATCTTGATGGAATATTTAACTATTTAGATAATGATGATGATGGCGATGGGATACTAACGCAATTTGAAGCAGTTGATGCTGATGGTAATCCAATTGATACCGATGGTGATATTACCGTTAATTATTTAGATGCAGACGATGATGGTGATGGTATTTTAACAATCAACGAAAATGCAGATCCAAATGGTGATGGTAATCCTAATGATGCACTTGATACCGATGGTAATGGTGTGCCAGATTATTTACAGCCTAACTAAAGCGATAAAACTATAAATTATTTAAACGTTATTCTTAATTGAATAACGTTTTTTTTTGTTTAAAACTCTTTACAATTTCATTCTAAAAAAGTAGAAATTCTACGTAAATTTATAAGCTAACTTTTTATTTGTAATACCTTGTCATTTCGAGCGCAGTCGAGAAATCTCGAAGTCGTATTTGTTTTTTTAAAAGATATGCCTACTACGCTCAATATGACAATTTATGAAATATTAAACTTCAGAAATAATTAGAATAACAGTTTTTCCCCTTTGGGGAAATTAAAAGGGGCTTTTTTATGTACTTAATATTCGATACCGAAACCACAGGATTACCAAAACGCTGGGATGCACCAATTACAGATACCGATAATTGGCCAAGATGTATTCAGATTGCATGGCAATTGCACGATGGTATGGGCAACTGTATTGAGCATCAAGATTATTTGGTAAAACCAGAAGGCTTCAATATACCTTATGATGCCGAAAAAATTCATGGCATTTCTACCGAATTAGCCCAAGAACAAGGAGTTTCATTGTCTGAGGTTTTAGAAAAGTTTAACATAGCCTTATCCAAAACCAAATTTGTAGTCGGACAAAATGTAAAGTTCGATTTAAATATTATGGGAGCAGAATTTGTACGTGCAAACGTGACGAATCCACTTCAAGAATTACCCGTTTTAGATACCTGTACGGAACACACAGCAACCTTATGTCAACTGCCTGGTGGACGTTATGGAAAATTCAAACTACCAACATTAACAGAATTACACCAATATTTATTCAACAAACCGTTTGGAGAAGCACACAATGCTACCGCAGATGTCGAAGCCACCACGCGTTGTTTTTTAGAATTAATAAGACGCAAACAATACGCCAAAGCACAGTTAGACGTCGAGCCTGATTATTTTGAACAATTCACGCAAGAAAATCCTGCTGAAATTCAACTCATCGGTTTAAAACATATTAACCTTAAAAAAGCGAGTGCAGCCATTAACGCACGACTTCAAAAAGAGCAAACCGAAGCCATACCAGCGCAAGTCGATAAAGACGTTGTTGCGCAATTAGCTGATGTCGATTTTGTGCATTTACACAACCATTCGCAGTTTTCCATTCTGCAATCCACTATAAGTATTAAAGATTTGGTGGCAGCAGCAGCCAAAGAAGGTATGCCAGCTGTAGCCTTGACCGATCATGGAAATATGATGGGTGCGTTTCATTTTGTAAGTGCTGTTTCCAATCATAATAAAGGGGTTAAAGCACAACATAAACAAGCTGAAGAAGCCGGATTAGAGAAAAAAGGAAAACTTATAAAGCCTATAATTGGTTGTGAGTTTTTTGTCTGTGAAAATCATACGGACAAAACCAGAAAAGATAATGGCTATCAAATCGTGCTTTTAGCAAAGAACAAAAAAGGCTATCACAATCTCGCAAAATTATCATCTGCGGCATTCACAGAAGGGTTTTACTACTTACCAAGAATCGATAGAAAACTAATTGAGCAATACAAAGACGATTTAATTTGCTTGACAGGAAACCTCTATGGCGAAGTGCCAAGTAAGATTTTAAATATAGGTGAAAACCAAGCTGAAGAAGCGCTGCTTTGGTGGAAAGACACCTTTCAGGACGATTTGTATATTGAGATAATGCGTCACGATCAAGAAGATGAAAATCGTGTGAATCCTGTGTTAATTCAATTAGCAAAAAAGCACGATGTAAAATTAGTCGCATCAAATAATACCTATTACGTCGATCAAGAAAATGCCAATGCACACGATATTTTACTCTGTGTAAAAGATGGTGAAAAGCAAGCCACACCAATTGGTCGTGGTCGTGGTTATCGTTATGGTTTACCAAATCAAGAATACTATTTTAAGTCTTCGGAAGAGATGAAGGCACTCTTTAGAGATGTGCCAGAATCGATTGTAAATATTCAAGAAGTGGTTGATAAGGTAGAACCTTATGAACTAGCACAAAGTGTATTATTACCAGTTTTTGATATTCCTGAAGAATTTAAAGATACAGCAGATATAGCTGATAAAGGCAAACGAGGTGAAAATGCTTTTCTAAGACACCTCACCTACGTAGGTGCAAAAAAACGTTATGGAGACATTACACCAGAAATTGAAGAACGTCTCGATTTTGAGTTGAGTGTTATCGAAAAAACAGGCTATCCAGGCTATTTCTTAATTGTTGAAGATTTTATTCGCGAAGCCCGAAAAATGGACGTTTCCGTTGGTCCTGGTCGTGGATCTGCAGCAGGTTCGGTAGTTGCGTACTGTTTGTGGATTACCAATATCGATCCTATTAAGTACGACTTACTTTTTGAGCGTTTCCTAAATCCAGATCGTGTGAGTATGCCAGATATCGATATCGATTTTGATGATGAAGGTCGTGGTCGTGTTATGGATTATGTAATTGATAAATATGGTTCTAATCAAGTGGCTCAGATTATTACTTACGGCACCATGGCTGCAAAATCTTCGATTAGAGATACAGCCAGAGTTTTGGATTTACCATTAAATGAAGCCGATCGTATTGCCAAGTTAATTCCGTTAATGTCCAAACTCGGAAAGATTTTTGGACTCACAGAAAAGGAATTGGCTAAAAAGTTTAGAGCTGAAGATTTAGAGAAAGTCAACGAACTGCTCAATATTTCTGATGGTGAAGATTTACAGGCCGAAACTATCAATCAAGCCAGAATCTTAGAAGGGTCCGTTCGTAATACAGGAATTCACGCTTGTGGAGTAATTATCACTCCAGGCGATATTACCAACTATGTCCCTGTGGCTTTGGCTAAGGATTCCGATTTATATGTCACCCAATTTGATAACTCTGTTGTAGAAGATGCAGGTTTATTAAAAATGGATTTCTTAGGATTAAAAACCTTAACCTTAATTAAGGATACGGTGAAGATTGTAAAGGCGAAACATGATATAACTCTAGATCCAGAGAATTTTCTTTTAGATGATGAGAAAACATACGAGTTATTCCAAAAAGGCGAAACGGTTGGTGTATTTCAGTATGAATCGCCAGGCATGCAAAAGCACATGAAGAATCTAAAGCCAACGGTTTTTGATGATTTAATTGCCATGAATGCCTTATATCGTCCAGGACCAATGGAGTATATTCCAAGTTTCATTGCGCGTAAACATGGAGATGAAGAGATTGTGTACGATTTACCAGAAATGGAAGAATACCTCAAAGAAACTTATGGTATTACAGTTTACCAAGAGCAAGTAATGCTACTGTCTCAGAAATTGGCAGATTTTACCAAAGGTGAAGCCGATGTTTTGCGTAAAGCCATGGGTAAAAAGCAAATTGCGGTTTTGGATAAGATGAAACCAAAATTCATTGAACAAGCCGGAGCCAAAGGACATGACGCGAAAATCTTAGAGAAAATTTGGAAAGATTGGGAAGCCTTTGCACAGTATGCTTTTAATAAAAGTCACTCGACGTGTTATGCATGGATTGCCTACCAAACGGCCTATTTAAAAGCGCATTATCCAGCAGAATATATGGCTGCGGTTTTAAGTAATAACATGAATGATATTAAATCCGTCACCTTCTTTATGGAAGAATGTAAACGGATGCGTTTGCCAGTTTTAGGACCAGACGTTAATGAGAGTTATTATAAATTTTCGGTAAATAAAGACAATGCCGTTCGTTTTGGAATGGGAGCGATAAAAGGTGTTGGTCATGGTGCTGTAAAAACCATTGTTGAAGGCAGAAAAGAAGATGGTCCTTACAAATCTATTTTCGATTTGGCCAAGCGAATCGATTTGCGTGCAGCCAACAAAAAAGCCTTCGAAGGTTTAGCTAATGCTGGTGGATTTGATTGTTGGTCAGATACACACCGCGCACAATATTTTGCGCACGATGGTGATGGCATTACCTTTTTAGAAAAGGCCGTTAAATACGGAGCCAAACATCAAGAAAATGAAAATTCTGCCCAAGTGAGTCTATTTGGTGCTGCAAGCGATGTTCAAATTGCAGAACCAGAAGTGCCACCATGCGAAGATTGGGGAACGATGGAAAAACTCTCACGCGAACGCGAAGTGGTTGGTATTTATATTTCTGGGCATCCTTTAGATGATTTTAAAACCGAGATGAAAACCTTCTGCAACGGCACCATAGATTTATTCAATAATTTGGAAGCCATAGTGAACAAAGAAGTCACGTTTGGAGGTGTCGTTACAGACGTACAACATCGTGTGAGTAAACAAGGAAAAGGTTGGGCGATTTTTACGGTTGAAGATTACAGAGACAGTTTTGAGTTTAGAATATTTGGAGAAGACTATTTAAAGTTTAGACACTTTTTTGTCATCAATTCTTTTGTTTACATAAGAGCGTTTGTGCGTGAAGGTTGGGTCAATAGAGACACAGGTAAAAAAGGTGATCCAAGAATTCAGTTTAACAGTTTCCAGTTGTTGCATGATGTGATGGATACTTATGCTAAAAAATTATCCATACAATTAAACATAAAAGATTTAGAACAAGATAAAATTTCGGTGTTGTACGATTTAATTAAGTTCCACGAAGGCAGCCAAACCCTCAACTTTGTAGTGTACGATAATAAAGAAAAAATAAAAGTACAAATGCCAAGCCGAAAAAATAAGGTTAAGATTTCACAGGAACTTTTGGATGGCTTGAAGGAGGCTGATGTTATGTATAAGTTGAATTAGAAAAGAGGGTACTATGAAGTCTGAAATAATAAAATCATCAGCAGATAATTTTGAAAACCATTCTCAAACAACTGAAAATGGAATTGAATTTTGGTTTGCAAGGGATATTCAACAATTATTAGGATATAAAGAATGGAGGAATTTTCATAAAGTTATTGTTAAAGCCCAAATTTCTTGTGAGGCATCTGATAATCTAATCTTAGACCATTTTGTTGACGTCAACAAAATGGTATCAATTGGTTCTGGAAGTAGCCGAGAGATTGAAGATATTATGTTGACAAGATATGCTTGTTACTTGATTGCACAAAATGGAGATCCAAGAAAAGAACAAATTGCTTTTGCTGAGAATTATTTTGCTATTCAAACTAGAAAGTTTGAAGTAATTGAGCAAAGAATAAAAGATTGGGAAAGATTACAAGCCCGTTTAAAACTTACTTCTTCAGAAAAAGAGCTTTCAGAGCTTATATATAAAAAAACAGGAAGTGATAAAAATTTCGGTTTAATAAGAAGTAAAGGAGATAAAGCTTTGTTTGTTAAAACAACGCAACAAATGAAAAATAAACTTGGTGTTCCTAAAGGTAGGGCATTAGCAGATTTTCTTCCGACTAACAATTAAAGCTAAGGATTTTGCTACTGAGATTACTGTATTTAAAACAAAGGAAAAAGGGTATATAAGAGAAAGTAGTATTTCTCATGAACATATTAAGAACAATAAAGGAGTTAGAGGATTACTTATCGAAAGAGGAATTAAACCAGAAGAATTACTTGCGGAAGAGGATATTAAGAAATTAGAAAGGAGGGTTACTTCTGAATCTAAGAAATTGGGAAAAAATCCAGATAAATTAAAATGACAAATTAAATCATAGCCGTTGTAAGTGTTTCTGCTAAAAATACAAACCCTGAATTTTTTGATAATAACTAATTTAACTAGTCGGTTTTTTAACCATTTTACTGACGTCAAGAAAATGGTCAAATCATGTCTTCTATTAAGAACTTATTAAGACCTTTCAGGTTTTCGTCACTAACCGAAGCTTTAGCGCAGGTTAGAAACCTCAAAGGTCTGGTAGCTTAAAACCTTAGGTAGCAAGATCATAAATTGGAGAACTATCCTGCAAGGTTTCAAAAACCTTGTAGGTATATATTAGGCTTCCCTCAGTTATCATCAGTATTAAAAATGTTGAATGTTCAATAGTCGGTGCGTCCCGTTAGGGACTTTATATAGGTAATAACATAAACACTACACGTGTTAAGCGTGCCTTTAGGTACGCCATATGTTATACCTAAAGGCGCATTTTTTAAACGGATTTTTAACTTTTATCAATATGAAGTCCCTAATGGAACGAATAATCTTTTCAATATCAAACCTATGTCCTGTTCCGCAATTTTTGGCGATTGCCATTGACAATTTCCCAAAACAAAATTATTACTTGCGAAATCTATATCAAAAACACCACATTTCGTAAGTAATAATTAATACCTACATATAGGAATTCTTAATTTTATCGTGACAAAGACCTTTCAGGTGTGGTGGCTGAGCGAAGTCGAAGTCAAAAATTGAAAGGTCTCGAAATAACTCAGCCTTATATTAAAGAATAACTCAACTTGTTAAGACGCGTATAAATGTTACTCAAGCAAATAATGAATGTCGTCAGAATAAAGGAACTATTTTGCAAATAAGCCAAGCGCAAAGGATAGGAACGGCATCCTTTTTTGCTTTGGTTGCTGAGCGAAGTCGAAGTAAAAAGCAAAAAAGATATAGTGGATAGCCTGACCCTTTGGGTTGCGCCCAAAAGCATATATATTTCACTAATAGCATCATAATCAAATCAAATACTTGCATTGTAAGGTTTCGGAAATATTTTGACTAATTTTGTGTGCTTGTTAAAAGATAAGCATAGTAACTAAAGTAGAATTCAATATTAAAAATAAATATTATGGCATTAGAAATAACAGATGCAACATTTGAAGAAACAGTATTAAAGAGTGATAAACCAGTTGTGGTTGATTTTTGGGCTGCTTGGTGTGGACCATGTCGTATGGTTGGACCAATCATTGACGAAATTAGCGCAGAATACGAAGGTAAAGCTGTTGTTGGTAAAGTAGATGTGGACGCTAACCAAGAATTTGCGGCAAAATACGGAGTAAGAAACATACCTACGGTTTTGGTTTTTCAAAACGGAGAAGTTGTTGGGCGCCAAGTTGGTGTTGCACCTAAAAATGCATATTCAGACGCTATTGACGCACTTTTATAGTCGATACTCAGAATAGTTCTAAAAGAAATGATAAAAGGTTTGCCAATGCGGCAAACCTTTTTTAGTTTGGACAAGCCTTAGGTATTAGGTCATAGGTGCCAGGTATGATTGGGTGAAAAACTAAGAATTCGTTTTTAGCGAAATAGATAAACACAAGTAGCAAATTCCTTCCCTCTGGGAAGGTTAGGATGGGCTTTTTTATGGACATACAACAAGAACTAAATAAAGCAGGAGGTTTTAAAAACCTCGAATTACTCGCCAAACAAGTGGTAGAAGGTTTTATTGCAGGTATGCATAAAAGTCCGTTTCATGGATTTTCGGCAGAATTTGCGGAGCACAAAATTTACAATCAAGGAGAAAGCACCAAACATATTGACTGGAAACTCTATGCCAAAACAGACCGACTATATACCAAGCGTTATGATGAGGAAACCAATTTGCGTTGCCACATTATTTTAGACAATAGTACCTCTATGCATTATCCGGAAACGGCTGGTACATCTATTGATAATCTTAACAAAGTCGCATTTTCGGCTTTGGCAAGTGCGTCGTTAATGCATATTCTTAAAAAACAACGCGATGCGGTTGGCTTAAGTATTTACAGTGATAATTACGATTTTTATTCACCAGAAAAGGGTAGTGAACGTCACCACCAAATGCTACTGCATAAATTAAGCGAGGCCGTGGTGTCTAAACCCGAAACTAAAACCACGGAAACGTACAGGTATTTGCATCAGATTGCAGAGAAGATTCATAGAAGATCTTTAATTTTTGTGTTTACAGATATGTTTCAAACTGCGGAAGACGACGAAAAATTATTTGAAGCTTTAAGACATTTAAAGCATAATAAGCATGAAGTGGTTTTATTTCATGTATTCGATAAAGAAAAAGAATTGACTTTTGATTTTGATAACAGACCAAAGCGATTTATAGATGTAGAAACAGGTGATTATATTAATTTGTATGCTGATAATATAAAAGATAACTACGAAAAAGCTGTACGCGACTACTTTACAGATTTGCGCATACGTTGCGGTCAATATAGAATTAAGTATGTTGAAGCCGATATTAATGCTGGCTTTAATAGCATATTAACGACCTACATGATAGAGCGTCAAAAATTTGCGTAAATAAATATCTATTTTTTTAGTTTTTTGTTTGCGGTATTAAAAATGCAGTGTATATTTGCCCTTGCAATTAAGCAACGGTCTGGTAGTTCAGTTGGTTAGAATGTCGCCCTGTCACGGCGAAGGTCGCGGGTTCGAGTCCCGTCCAGACCGCTAAAATTGCTCAATTAAAGCTTCAAGAAATTGAGGCTTTTTTTAAGCAAGATTCTCAATTTTATATGGGAATTAAAAATGTTGTGTTGTCTCAGAGAAATCTGAGAAGTAGTTTACCAAAGCAATTTGGTAATCCAATGAGAAGCTTTCCTTTCTTTAGTATTCTGTAGCCTTGGCGAAAGAATATTTTTTGAGATTGGGATGCTTTTTTGTTTTGTAACAGATATAGAGGTTTTAAATTCAACTAATTGTTGGACGCTAGACACGTTCATTTACCGTATCATATTTAGTATTGACTGTTCTAATAAATTGAATTAACGTGATAAAAAGCGAGTGTTATAAAAAGGACGATTAACTTTGGTAAAAAATAGCTTACAAGCGGTTATTGTACTTATTTAGGCGCTGTTATTACCATATTTTGAAGTTAAACAGCTATATATTAGAAATTTAAAATATGAGTTCTGTCGTCTAAAGTAATTGTTTTCAACAGGTTATGAACAATTTAAACGTGTTTCATCGGTAAAATAATACATTTTATCTGTAAAATATTTGTCTATTTCATAATTATATCTATATTTGTAGTCCTTCGTAAGACCTCAAATCGCTTATCAAGGAACATTTAATCCATTTTACGCTTAGGCATGTAAGTGTCTGAAAAAAACGTCCCTCGTTTTAATTTTAGTATCGTTTTAGGCTTTGCCTATTACAATTAATAATCCATTCCTTCCCTCGGAATACCATTTTGTGTGAAGCATTTTTTAATGCTGATTATTTTGTAACCCTAAATTAATACTATATGAAAACCCTAAAAATTACCTTAGCCCTTGTCGCAGTTTTATTATTGACCGTTTCTGGTGTCAACTCAGATACTGTTGTGGTTAATGAAAATGCGGCTACTGTTAAAGAGTATAGTCCTACTGATTTATTAGCTGTCAATAAAAAGAAGTTAAAATTACAAACGAACGGATAAGGACATATCCATTATTTGTCTTATACAAAGCCTTTATTCTAAATAAAGGCTTTCCTTGTTTTATGTCGCCTAATTTGTCTATTTTTATTTTTAAATACGAAATCAATTGCGGCGATTATTATTTTTTGTTATTTGTTTTTTATTGGTTCTAACTTGTTCATATTCTCAAAGTAAAGAGAAATTGGATTCTATTAATTATTATATTGAACTTTCTGAAAATTCTCAATTTAGTTTAGAAAATAGATTAAAATATGCTTTAAATTCTCGTGAAATATCAGATGAAATTGATATTGATTCGATTAGTTTGAGAGTGCAACGAAATTTATCTTTAGTCTATTTTTATAATGAAATGTATAATGAATACATATCAATAAATCGAGAAAACCTTTCATTAGCTAAAACTTTACAAGATTCCGTGGCAATAACTGTTGCTGCATCTAATCTAGGTTCTTATTACAGATATACTCAACAGAACGATAGTTCTTATTATTACTATTCTAAGACTTTAGAGTTCTTTCCTACAAACGAAATATCTGAAAAGAAGGCAAATGCTCTTTTGTATATATCCGATATACAGCAAATTGAGAAAATTTATACTGGTGCGGAGGAAGATGCGATTAAAGCACTTTCAATTTTAAATAAACTGCCTAAAACAGAGTATGGATTAGATATGTATTGGAGTCTGTATAATTTACTTGCTATAAATGCTTATGAGTTAGAAAATTATAAGAAGTCGATAGAATATTATGACAAATCTATTCAATATGCTAAGGAAATGCAAGATGGTTTTATTAATGAGATTTATTCAATAAATAATAAGGCAAATGTTTATAGGGAAATCGGAGAATATCAAAAAGCAATTAAGTTATATGAAGAGCTTTTACTTTTAAAATCCAAGTACGAAGAGGATGATCCTACGTTTTATGCTGTACTTATTAATAATATAAGTAAAGCCAAATTTGAATCAAACAATTATATTTTTTCAGAACTCGAATATGATTATAAGAAGGCTTACGAGATTGCAGAGACCTTAAATGACGAAATAACATTAATGTCATTTTCGTTGGATTTATCAGATTTTTATTTAAAAAACAATTATCAAGATTCTGTTAGAAAGTACGGAAAAAACGCTTTGGAAATCTCAAAAAGGGTGTTTGAAAATGAAGTGAGACAGAAGGCTTTACTTAACTTATCATATGTAACTAATGATAGTGAAAGTAAAAATCTATTATTAGAACATATTCGCTTATCAGATAGTCTGAGAGCAGAAGAAAGAAACGTTAGAAACAAATTCGCAAGAATAGAATTCGACACCGACCAAATAGAAGCCGAAAACGAACAAATCTCTAAGGAAAATTTATATCTAGGTATTCTCTCAATCGGCTCAATTTTAACGGCTTTACTGACGTATCTTTTCATTTCGCAACGTGCAAAAAACAGAAAATTGAAGTTAATACAAGTGCAACAAAAAGCAAATGAAGATATCTATAACCTTATGCTTGGCCAACAAGACAAGGTCGATGAAGCAAGGGCAAAAGAAAAAATAAGAGTGTCCGAAGAATTGCATGACGGTGTTTTAGGACGTCTTTTTGGTGTGCGTTTAAGCTTAGACAGTATCAACTTTAACGAAGGCAAAGAGGCGATGATGACTAGGGCAAAGTATATTGCCGAACTTCAAACCGTTGAACAAGAAATTCGTAAAATATCTCATGAGTTAAATACCGATTTTGTGTCAGGTTCAGGATTTATAGACATAGTTTCAGAACTTATTGAAGCCCAAACTAGTGCTTACGATTTAGCATACCAGTTCAATTCTTCCGACGATATTAGCTGGGATCTGGTAAGTAATAAAACTAAAATCAATATCTATAGAATTATCCAAGAGTCGATGCAAAATATCCATAAACACGCGCATGCAAAGACGATAAAAATTAGTATTCTATTAGAAAATGACGTAATTTGCTTAAACATCAGCGATGATGGTAAGGGTTTTGATGCTTCTCGAAGTAAAAAAGGAATTGGACTCAAAAATATGACATCTCGAGCAGAAGACATTAATGGTAAAATAAATTTTATATCTAAAACGGGGCATGGAACAGAAGTAAAAGTTGAAATTCCTTACACGGACTAACGCAAGTTTTATCGTCTAGGTTTTAGGACTTAAGTTTCTTTTTTGAATCTTTAGGTTAGATTTTAGAACTATCTTAGAGCAAATATCACAAAGACACCAATGAAGCATATTAACATTTTAATGGTAGACGATCACCCAATTATAATTGAGGGTTATCAGAATGTGTTAATGGCAACAAAGCAAGAAGATCAAACCTTGCATATCGATACGGCAAATAATTGTGATGAAGCTGTTTCAATGATCAACCGTGCTTCAAAAAAATATCCCTATCACGTTTGTTTTTTTGATATTAGTTTACCACCATCCCAAGACGGGAAATATGCATCTGGAGAAGATTTAGCACTTTTAGCAAAAAAGTTAATGCCTAGAGCTAAAATTGTTATTCTTACCATGTTTAATGAAACCTTTAGAATTCATAATATTATTAAAGAAATAGATCCACAGGGTTTTCTTATAAAAAGTGACCTAACGTCTATGGAATTGGCTGACGGCTTTCAGCAAATATTAAAATCACCACCGTATTACAGTAGTACTGTAAATAATTATTTGAAACAAACCATTTCAAGTGATATCTATGTTGATGATATTAACCGCAAAATTCTTCACCTTTTGTCTCAAGGGATTAAAACTCGAAGCTTAAATGAATATATAGACATTTCTACGAGTGCGATAGAAAAACGTAAAAAACATCTTAAAGTATTGTTCTCTGTTGAGGACGGAAAGGACGAAACGCTGTTAAAAGCGGCAAAGGATAAGGGTTATTTATAAAAAACAGGAAAAAACACACATTTTTTCAAGATAAAAATCGCTCGTAACCGTTGTTAATACTGAAAACTACGGTTTTTCCACAGCAAGTTTGCGGTTTTTCCACAGCAAAAAGTTAATGCAGTCACTTATATTGCACCATCAACAAGAATTAATTAATCCCTCATTAAGTAATTGTTGAATTAATAGCAAGAGCAAACCTAGTCACATTTTATGTGGCTAGGTTTTCGTTTTAATTAGAGTTCGTTTTAATGTTTGTTTACAGTTTAAATGGGCTTTTCTTCAATTTGTACTAAAAATTAATCATAATTAATTGATCCTATAATATTTGAATTATTAATAATTGTCCGTTCGAGCGTAGTCGAGAACTATTGATGTACTTCTGGTAGGTTTCGACTGCGCTCAACCAAACAGTGGCTAATTAATTATCAATTCTCAGAAGCAACTATCTACTGATCTCTATTGATTTAATACCAGTTTCCGCCATGTTCTGATAGCTTCACAATAAAAAATCCCAAATAGACAATGGCAACAATAAATTTTAAAAATGTTGAAGCTATAAATCCAAGAAAAGAACCAAAAGCCGCTTTTAGTGCTTTATCCATATCATTTCGGTGCATCAGTTCACCAATTAAGGCACCAATAAAAGGACCAATTATAATTCCGAACGGAATGGGAGAAAGTAATCCTATAATTAAGCCAAGTGTGGTGCCAATCATTCCGGCTTTACTGCCACCAAAACGTTTGGTGCCAATAGCAGGAATAATATAATCGAGCACATAAATAAAAATTGCGAATAACAAGGTAGCGATTAAAAACGTCTGACTCAATTCTACACCTTCCGTAAAATGAAGTACTAAAAGACCAGCCCAACTGGTTAGTGGTCCTGGTAATATGGGTAAAAAGCTACCAACAATGCCTAAAATAATAAGAAGTAGTGCAAGAAGCACTAAAAAAAGTTCCATAGTAACGTATTAAATTTACAGATAAGACGCAACAAACAGACCAAAGTTACATTTTAACAACTAAAAACTTAGTTGAACTAATTTTCTAGTTATATTTGCAACATGTTTTCCTACAATCACGTTGTAATCCTGAATTTGTTTCAGGATCTTATAATCAATTAACCAAAAGAATTTTATTAAATCTTAATTCGATTTAATCAGGTTTTGAAACAAGTTCAGAATAAAATGAAACAACTCACAAAAGCAGAAGAAGAAATAATGCAAGCCTTATGGCAGCTAAAAAAAGCGAACGTTAAAACCGTTATCGATTTGTTGCCAGAACCAAAACCTGCCTATAATACGGTTTCGACAATAGTAAGAATTTTAGAAAGTAAGGGCTTTGTAGATTACGAAAAAAAAGGTAAAGGTCATGTGTATTTTCCTATTGTGGCGAAGGAAGTCTATAGCAATCAGTCCATAAATAAATTAGTAGATAATTATTTTCAAGGTTCTTTTAAAAGTATGGTGTCGTTTTTTGTTCAAAAAAATGATGTGGACGTTAAAGACATAGAGACATTATTAAATGAAATTAATAAAAACGATTAATAATGCTGTATTCTATTCTTCAAATTATAGCCTTTCAAGCCTTATTTTTATTGGTTTACGATTTGTTTTTAAAACGAGAAACCTTCTTCAATTATAACAGAGCTTACCTAATCGTCACCGCGATACTTTCTTTGGTATTGCCATTTATAAAGTTTTCAGAATTAAAAATAATGGCAACTAAAGATTTGGTAATTCATTTGCCCGAAGTGTTTATTGGCGAAAAAACACCAACGGTTTATGATGTGCAAATAGCCGAGCAGGCTGGTATTATTTTAGAACAACCACCAACTCCTATTTGGCAAAGTATTGCTATGGTTGGTATGGCAATTGCTACCTTAATTTTTCTATATAAAATAGTAAAACTTTACAGCTTAAAACATAAAAATCCAAAACGTTGGCAAGGGAATGTACTCATTGTAAAGTTGATAAAAAGTAGTGCAGCATTTTCATTTTTCAACACTATTTTTTTAGGTGAACAGATTTCCGAAGACGAAAAACCTACCATTTATCAGCACGAATTGGTACATATTAAAGAACTACACACCATAGATTTATTGTTTTTTGAACTGCTACGCATCCTGTTTTGGTTTAATCCTTTGGTCTACATGTATCAAAACAGAATCAAAGAATTACATGAATATATTGCAGATGCCAAAGCTGTAAAACAAAGTGGAAAAGCCGATTATTATAAAAGTTTACTCACACAAGTCTTAGACGTTAATCACGTTTCATTTACCAATACATTTTTCAAAAAATCATTAATCAAAAAACGAATCGCTATGTTACAAAAAACGAAGTCCAAACAGTTGCATCTTATCAAATACGGATTGCTAATTCCTATGGTATTTGGCATGTTAATTTATACGTCTGCGGAAGTGAGGGCTCAGGAAAAGACAGATGAGATTCAAGAGTTGAATCAAGAGTTGACTGATGCAGAACTTATTCAAAAGTATTATGATGAATTTGTGCAAATGGAAAAAGATGGAGCTACATTTTTTGAAATTATGGATTATGGTGGTTTTAATGAAGAAAGTCGTTCTAACTATTTGGATTCAAAAAATGACTTTTTTAAATCTAGAGCACTGTTGAATTATATTTCAGATATGGGAATTCAACGTAAATCCCAGAACGGCACTTTAACGCAATACGATATTGATAGCTCGGAAGATATGAAAAATGCAGGTCTTAAAACTTATGAAGATTATTTGGAATGGAAAAAAACCAAAGAAGCTAAAGATTTATGGGAAGCTAGTGCAGGAGATGGCGAAATTAGACTATTTATTGAGGATTTTGGAAACATGACTAATAAAGAACAGAATCGTTACGATCTATCTGTAAAACAAATAGAAACAGACGCAAATTTTAACAAGTTAATTGTTGCTACACCTCGTTCTCTTATGGTCTTAACAGATTTTAAGAAGTCAAATTCTATGAATTCTTTAACGATTTCAGGTAGTAGTCAATCAACCGAAGTCCCATTCTCAGTAGTAGATGAAACACCAACAACGGTTGATTGTAAAGATTTAGCAACTAATAAAGAGCGCAAAGATTGTATGAGTGCTTTTGTCAATAAACATATTGGTAAAAATTTCAATACGACTCTAGGCGACAGCTTAAATCCAGGAAAAAAACGAATTTTTGTAGCTTTTAAAATTGATAAAGAAGGTTACGTTAAAGACATAAAAGCCAGAGGACCAAGTGTTATTTTAGAACAAGAAGCCAAACGTGTGGTGGCTACCTTACCGCAATTTATTCCAGGCAAACAAGATGGTAAGTTGGTAGTAGTGCCATTTTCTATTCCTATTGTATTTCAGGTGGCTGGTGATGCTAAAACAAACAACACCAAATCTTATGAAGAACTCGTTGCGCAGCGCGATCGGATTTTAAAAAATTCAAATGATAAGAATCCAGCGGTTGTGTACTTGAATCAGCAGATTGAGGCTTTAAAAAAAGAGACTATGGAAACAGTTGCTAAGGAGACGCATATTGAAATTATAGAGGAGGAGATTATAGAGGTTACTGAAAATTCAGATGAAATTCCGTTCAGTGTAATAGAAGTGGCACCAACGCACCCAGATTGTAATTCCTTTTCTGAGGAGACGAAACGAAAAACCTGTACGTCAGCTGCTGTTAACCAACTTGTAGGTAAAAATTTCAATACCAATTTACCGAAGACCTTAGGGCTACCTTCTGGTCCAAAGAGGATTTTAGCTCAATTTATAATCAATAAACAAGGTGAGATTACAAATGTAAACGCAAGAGGTCCGCATCCTCAATTAGAAGAAGAAATTGTTAGAGTCTTAAAATTATTACCAAAATTTACACCAGGTAAACAAAAAGGCAAACTTGTAAATGTCCCTTTTTCATTACCAATTGTGTTTACTATTAAAGGTGATAAAAAAGAGTAATAACCTATTCTATGAAATTAAAATTAGTGATATTCTGTGCCGTTTTTATCAACTATTTAGATGCTCAAAATCTAAAAGAGCAAGCAGACGATTTGTATGCCAATGGTAATTACACAAAAGCCATTGCCACGTATAAATCAGTATCGAATTTAGACGATGTTTATGATAATGTCGCTAAGGCCTACATCGCTATTGGTAATTATGGAGAAGGTGTAAATTATTATGAAAAGGCAACACAAGCAAACACCGACAACCTTTTATTAAAATACGAATTTGCCAAACTATTAACCAAAACGAAGAAATACCCAAAGGCAAATCAATTGTTTAATGCCTTAATTGTTTCAGATAGTATGAATCCTAATTACCATTACGAGTTGGGTGTGGTTTTAGAAAAGCAAAAGGATACTGCAGCGTTGCAACGGTTTATAACAACTTATGAGCTGGATGGTACACACCAAAAAGCCATTTTTAAAATCGCAAAATACCACCTAATGAAGCGCGAGTTTATAATAGCACATCAATTTATAGATCGTGGTTTAGAAAGTTATGATACAAATGTAGAGCTGATTAGTTTAAAGGCCCAAACCTATTATTACCAAGAATATTATACCAAAGCGATTGTATGGTTTAAGAAGTTATTAGACTTAGGTGAGCAGTCGGAATTTATTCATGAAAAATTAAGCTTAAGTTATGCGCGGAATTCAGATTATGAAGATGCCATTTATCATAGAAAACAAGTGCTAAAATTTAGTCCTAATGACCCAAATGCGCTTTACGTTATTGGTCTGTATTATGAAAAATTAAATGATTTTGAAAAAGCCGAGGAGTACGTTTCAAAAGCATTAGTATTAAAGGATCAATCCTTGTCGGATGAATATCAAAAACTAGGCACCATATTAAATCGCCAAAAGAAATACGATAAAGCGATTAAAGCCTTTCAGAAATCATTAAAAGAAGACCCATCTAATATCATGTCTGAGTTTTTTATTCTGCGAACAAAAGATGAATTTTATGCCGATTTAGATTCAAAAATTAAACTTTACGAACGGTTTATGACAAAACATCCCAAAAGTCCGTTTATAAAGTTTGCAGAAAGACGGCTTAAAGACTTAAAAGAAGAAAAATTCTTGGAGGATAATTAATAGGTACTTTCCAAAGAAACGAAATTTGCAGCCTTTGCCTTAGAACCTAAAAACGAGTCGGTTTTAGGTTTATTTTAAAAGGCATTTTATAGGTAGATTGGTATTCTATAAAATATTCGTATTTTTCCCTATTAGAAATTTGCTAATGAGACCAATTCTATTTCTTTTTATTTTAGGCTTTGCAACGTCTTGCAATTATTTTGAAAAGAAAAAAGTCTATCCTGAAGATTTATTGAAGGAAGAGCTACAAACCTTTAATTGGAATGAAGTCGATATCTATCCGACCTTTAGTAATTGCGACGATATGATTACAAAAGAAGACAGCAAGGCTTGTTTTCAAAATACCTTAGTGTCTCATGTCAATCAATTTTTAGAAGCTCAGAATCTGGTAGTTGCAAATGATGTTAATGACACCATTATGCTTAAGATAAAAATTGATAATTTGGGTGCATTAGAAATAGAATCTATAAATATACAATCTAAAACACTTAAAGAAATACCAGAAATAGAGCGTTTATTGCGCCAGAGTTTAAAAAGTATTCCAAAAATTTTTCCTGCTATAAAACGAAGACAACAGGTGACTACCACTTTTGAATTGCCTGTAATTGTAAAAATTGACTAATCACAGTTTCAAATAAAATTTACGTACAACAGAAATGTTTTGATAAAATAGTCTTGGTGTTTTATTTTATTTAAAATTATTCTATCTATTTCTTAAAAGTTCGGCCTTTCCAACGGTAAGATGTAAAGAAAGATAAGAAGGCAATACTCACATTAAAAAATGGATAAAGCAAGCTGGCAAACACATAGGAAAGCAAGACGTTTTCTTGTTTAAAAAAACGTGCGGTTTTAAACAACAATAAAAAGTCGATACTGAATTTAATAACCACTAAAGCAGCTGCAATTTTAGGGAAGGTGATCTCTAATAAAACTGCAAGAATCAGCGCTAAAATGGCTAAGTTTCCTAAAAGTACTATGACTCCAACCAATTTAACAAACCAGCTTTTATAATGGCTAGTTTTTGAAGCCCAGCGTAAACGTTGTTGTACTAAATCATCGAAATTTTTGGCAGGTTGCGTGGTTACGATGGTTTTTACAGACTTTAAATACTGTACTTTTTTAGCATCTTTTTCTAAGAATTTTTGAAGCAGAAAGAGGTCGTCTCCGCTCGATATGCTGTCGTTACCTTCAAAGCCGTTAACTGATATAAATTCAGATTTACGATATGCAAAATTAGCGCCATTACACATTAGTGGTTTTTTAACACCAAAACCACCAATAGTAGCACCTTGTAGACTCAAAAAATCTAAAGACTGAAAGCGATTCAAAAACGACGTTTTAACATGATATTTTACTGGTGCTACAATACTATTGGGTTGGTGAAGTTGAATGTATTCATCAAACGTATCGAGCCAATATTTTGGTAAGATACAATCTGCATCTGTAGTAATAATCCAATCGAATTTTGAAACTTGTATCGCTGAGGTAATAGCATCCTTTTTTGGTGAATTTGAACTTCTTATATTGTCAATGCAATAGATCTGTCCTCGGTTATTATGAATCACTTCGGTTGCGCTTAGCGACGGATGTTTCGTATTAAAATACTTGAAGGGTTGTTTTGAACAAAAGCTTTCAATTATTGAAACCGAATCATCCTCAGATTCATCATTGACTAAAATAATTTCAAATAAGGATTTTGGGTAATTTAACTTCGCAATGGAGTCTAACAGCGTATGCAGATGTTCAGCTTCATTTCTAAACGGAATCACTATTGAGAATTTTGTTTTCGCTGATAAATCTTGCAGTTTAAAATTGTCAACTTTATCAAATCCATAGACCAGCATTCCAATAACTAAAAGGTAGAGGACTGTGATACTAATAAGACATGAGGTTAACATGGTTCTAAGGGTTTAGGAAGTTTAAAATTTAATACAAAATAGCTTCCAAAGATACTCGGAATTACAAAATTAAGCAGCCACATCAGGCTTGTAATGGATAATATGGTAAGTTCATTAATATCAGCAAAGCCGAATAAAAATACCGCAATACTACCTTTAATAATGACATCAAAAATTGAAATCGTTGGCATAACGGATGCCAATAAGTACATACTTGTAATGATAATCATAGCATCATAATAAGTTAGTGGAACACCAAATAGTACTAATAAATAATAAAACTGAAATGAAAATATAAGATAGCGAATTAAAGAAAACGCTAAATTGAAACCATGAATTTTAAAAGGTATGGTTCGAGTAAACTCCATGAGCGCTGTAACCGAAAACCCTTTAATTTTAAACCGTTTTTGTTTTAATATAACCACTAGGATGACACCAAACATAAAAAGTAGAACCAAAGGAGGAATCATTTTATGGTAATTAAAATTGAGTTGATACTGTTGCACAAATAAAATAAGACCGACGCTACCAAAAAGAACAGTTATAGTCATTTGCGCCATATGTCCCAAAAGATTAAGCAATAGAATTTTGGGTCGCAATGACTTTGCAAAGAATAGGGCTTTTGCTCCATAATCTCCAATCCGATTTGGTGTCATTACCGCTGCGGTATGTCCACCTAAACTTTGTTCTAAAGCAGAAATAAAACCAAACGGTTTTAAGGTCTTTACTAAATATTGCCATTTTAAAATTTCAAAAAACCAGTTAAAACTGCTTAAAATGACTAAGAAAAAGACCGTTTTTATTGAAAATGCGTCATTTTTATTTAAAAAAGACCAAAATTGGCTAAATTCTAATGCGGCATTTTTTGTGAGTTTCGCATAAATAAAATAAAATGCACTAACTACAATGCTTATCTTAATAAGCACAACCAAGAATTGTTTAATTTTGTAGCGATCATTAATCAGCATACTGCAAATAAAATCAAAAACTTAGAGATGCAGCACAATTTAAAACAATACCTTTTCTTTTTTATCATCTTGTGTGTCACTTTTAAAAGCGAAGCGCAACTTAAAGACACTGCCAAATGGAAAGCCCTTTTTGCTCTCGGAGTTAATTATCCAACAACGGATGGGTTTGTTAAAGGCTCTTATGCGCAATCGGTGAATTTTCCAACGGTTAATTTAGGAATTCAGCACATGCTAAAACACCAATATGGTGTAAAATTAGATTATGGATTTAATCGTTTTAAAAATGCGGATGGTACTCCCGAATTTAAAATTAATTACTCGCGAGTTAACGCACAGTTTGTGTATGATCCTTCTGAATATATTCCATTTTTACCAGCAAGATTGAGGACTATTGCGCACGCAGGTCCTGGTTTGGCATTTGTAAAACCTTTGGGTTTGTTGCGCGAAAACGACCAAACATTTTTAAACATTAATGCAGGTTTAGAAGTACATTATGCCATAAACGAAAAAGTCTCCATTTACACAGATGTTGCCTATTTGTATGGAGTGACTTCTTTAGATAATTACGATCCGGTTTTAAGTGGTCTCGGAGCTTTTAATGGCAGCGTTTTTAATCTTACCTTTGGCTTGGCGGTTTCATTAAGTGGTTGCCAATATTGCGACTAACGTCATGAGCAAAGAAAAAATTATTTTAGGCATAGATCCAGGTACCACTATTATGGGTTTCGGACTCATTAAAATTGTAGGCAAGAAAATTGAGTTTATGCAGCTTAACGAGCTCATGTTAAAAAAGTACGACGATCACTATCTAAAATTAAAACTCATTTTTGAACGTACGGTAGAACTCATTGACACCTATCACCCAGACGAAATAGCTATTGAAGCACCCTTTTTTGGTAAGAATGTACAAAGTATGCTCAAGTTAGGACGCGCACAAGGCGTTGCTATGGCAGCAGGTTTGTCTCGCGAAGTTCCCATTACCGAATACGCACCAAAAAAAATAAAAATGGCCATTACAGGAAACGGAAATGCCAGTAAAGAACAAGTGGCAAAAATGTTACAGAGCATGTTAGGTCTTAAAACTATTCCTAAGAACTTAGATTCTATGGATGGTTTGGCAGCTGCGGTTTGCCATTTTTATAATCAAGGTCGCGTTGAAGTTGGAAAGAGTTACAGTGGTTGGGGAGCTTTTGTGAAGCAGAATGAAGGACGTGTTAAAAAGTAGCCAGTTTATAGTCAAAGTATCTCGTAAAATAGAGCCAATGAAAATTGTTGTATTACTTTTTATAGTAAGTCAATCTTTAATAAGTTTTAGTCAAGGGCAAGTTGAACTGAATGATTTAGCTCATCAAAATTGGTATCAATCTCAAAAAATAAAAGATTCGTTAGTTGCTGAATTAAAAATTATAAATAAGAATGATTCAACGTTTATGACGTCTTTTGAAGCTTCAGAAAAACTTTGGACAGCCTTTGTAGACAAACAGTTTAAACTAAAATTTCCGGCTTATACATCTTGGGAAACTAGAAGAGAAACCTATGGTAGTCAGTTTGATATGCTCAATTTTCAATTTATGAAGTTATATTGTGATTTAAGAATACAAACACTTTATAACTTATTTGAAGAATAAGATAATTTTTTGATTTTTAACTGCTGTAAACTACGACTGAATACTATAAAAACTAAATGAGCGGCATCTACATCCACATACCATTTTGCAAACAAGCATGTCATTATTGCGACTTTCACTTTTCTACCTCATTAAAAAAGAAAGAACCACTTATTAATGCGCTCATTAAAGAGTTAGAACTTCGTAAAGACGAATTTAAAAGCACAACTGTAGAAACCATATACTTTGGAGGTGGAACTCCATCATTATTAACCAACGAAGAATTACAATTTATAATTGATGCAGTTTATAAAAATTATGTTGTTTCAGACCATCCAGAAATAACTTTAGAAGCTAATCCAGATGATTTAAGTAAAGACCGAATTGTAGCACTATCTAAAAGTAGAATTAATAGACTTTCAATAGGGATACAATCTTTTTTTGAAGCCGATTTAAAACTCATGAATCGCGCACACAATGCAGAAGAAGCCAAAACTTGTTTAGAAGAAGCAACAAAATACTTCAATAATATTTCTCTCGATTTAATTTATGGAATTCCTAATGCGTCAAACGAACAGTGGTTGGCAAATATTGAAATGGCTTTAAGTTTCGGTATTCCTCATATTTCCAGTTATGCACTTACCGTTGAACCCAAAACAGCATTGGCATCCTTCATAAAAAAAGGCATTATAGATAACGTGGACGATGAGCAAGCACACGATCAATTTCATATGTTGAAAGATAAATTAGAAGCCTCAGGTTTTACGCATTATGAATTGTCTAATTTTGGAAAAAAAGGCTTTTTCAGTAGAAATAATTCAGCCTATTGGCAAGGCAAATCTTATCTGGGAATTGGGCCTTCCGCACATTCGTTTAATGGCAAACAACGTGGCTGGAATGTGAAAAATAATTCAAAATATATAAATTCTATTTCTAAAAATGAACTACCAATTGAGATAGAAACATTAACACAAACCGATCAGTACAACGAATATATTATGACGGGTTTACGAACTATTTGGGGAGTTTCTTTGGGTAAAGTAGAAAAAGACTTTGGTGCAGTTTTTAAGAATTACTTAATTGAGCAATCAGAACTTTTTATAAATCAACAATTATTGTATATTGATGATGCACATATCAAAGTCACAAAAAAAGGACAGTTTTTGAGTGATGGTATTGCTAGTGAACTATTTATGCTGAACTAGTTTCAGCATCTTTTGAATGGAAACGTAAGGACTATATTGGAAAAGGGTTTTACATATATACCTTCAAACAAAAATAAAACGGTTTTATACGTTGGCGGATCAAAGTATTTGAAGAGGCGTGTTGCGTTGCACAAAGCTGGGAAAGCGGTGCAATTCACTAAAAGGTATAACCTTAATGAATTAATATATTTTGAAGTATATCCAGATTTTCATGATGCGTTTTCAAGAGAGAAACAACTTAAAAATTGGCGTAAAGAATGGAAATGGAATTTAATTAAATCTATGAATCCTGAACTAAAAGATTTATAATTATTAACTCAACTTAAACAGATACTGAAATAAATTTAGCATAAATGCTTACAACTATACAATACAATTCAAGAAAACTAAAAATAGATTTATCGCAACCCTTAGATATTTCCATACCAATAACAGGAAAAGCGACCAATGTTAACGCATGGTATTTAGATCCACCTAAGATAACACCTGAGGTTATCGATGGTGAATCTATAAGCGTCGCCAGTGGTGCAGTGGTTAATTTTAATACCATTACATTTAATCCACATTCGCACGGCACACATACGGAAACAGTGGGTCATATCACCGAAAAAGTCTATTCGGTCAATAAACAATTAAAGCAGTTTTTTTTCTTAGCAGAAGTCGTAACTGTAGCGCCAGAAAAATTAGGTGACGATTATGTCATTTCAAAAAAACAATTGCAGTTTGCCTTAGGGAATAAAAAACGCGAAGCAATTATTATTAGAACTTTGCCAAATACCAGCAGTAAAAAGTCGCGGCAATATTCTAACACCAATCCCACGTATTTATTAGAAGATGCTGCAACCCTTTTAAAAACCAAAGGAATTAAACATTTGTTAATTGATTTACCAAGTGTAGACAAAGAAAGTGATGGTGGCGAACTTTTAGCACACAATGCGTTTTGGAATACTAAAGGGAAGTTGCGTTTAGATGCTACCATAACCGAGTTTATTTATGTATCCAATAAAATAGATGATGGCTGTTATATGCTGAATCTTCAAATTGCACCTTTTGAAAATGATGCAAGTCCGAGTAAACCGATTTTATACAAAGTATTAGATTAAATAGTGCTTGAAACTGTAGAGTTTAGCGTCTGTGGCCACAGGTAAAAATGTGACAATACCAAAACTAAAGTGTCCTAATTATAGTATATAACAAAATTTAAAAATTGTAATGGAAACCTTTTTTATCATCATCATAAGTATTTTAGTCACCTTAGGTTTAGTGACCATTTACAAACAATGGAAAACTAAAAAAGTGACTAATGAGCAATCTATTTTGCTTTTAGACAAAATAAAACGCGTCTGTAAATTTGTAACAGTAGAAGGCGATTTTGCAGAAATCTATCATTATGAAGATGTTAAGGAAAAATTCTTAAAACTGATTACCAGTCGTAAAAAAGCACTAGTGGTTATCAATGCCAAAGCGCATGTGGGTTTCGATTTAAGTAAAGTACAAATGTCGTCAAGTCCAAAAACAAAAACGGTGACCTTAACCCATTTTCCGCAACCAGAAGTCTTATCTATTGAAAGTAATATTAATTATTACGATAAAAAAGATGGGATGTTTAATAAGTTTGAAGCGGCCGATTTAACCGAATTACACGTTAAAGCTAAAGCACATATTATGGATAAGGTGCCAGAAAGCGGTTTGTTTAATGTGGCGAAGCAAGAAGCTTTAGAAGCTATTAATTTAATTGAGAATTTAGTAGAAACTATTGGTTGGAAATTAGATTATTCTGCCTTAACAATCGAGAAAAGCGAAGAAAAGAAACTTTTAAAATGAACATAGAGGACTTCAGAAATTATTGCCTCAGCAAAAAAAAAGTAACCGAACACTTTCCGTTTGATAATGATACGCTTGTTTTTAAAGTTTTGGGTAAAATGTTTGCCTTAGCATCACTTAAAAAATGGGAAGCAGGCGATGGCTTCATCAATTTAAAATGCGATGTAGATTACGCGCAACAACTCAGAGCAGAATACGCGTCTATTAAAGAAGGCTATCATATGCATAAACAGCAGTGGAATAGTGTATATATTCACACAGGTGAACTTTCACCAAAACTTATTACAGAATTAATAGACCATTCTTATGATATGGTTGTAAAAGGTTTACCTAAAAAGCTGAGAGATAGTCTGTAAACAAAAATCAGATGATATAAATTCTACTCAAAGACTATTTTCTTCCATTCGTCGCTCCCAAATGTTAACTCATCGAAAAAGTCAATTTTAAAGTATATCTCCCTTTAGTTTTGGGGTATATTAATTCAATATAACCTCAAGACTATGAATACTTTACTTATTTACGCAATGCTTTTACTAGGCCATTTATGTGTTTATTTTTATTTTAAGAATAACTTTAAATATTTGAATTTTTTAAATTTTAATAACCATTTAGATTCTGTAAAAGATAGGTGCATAGAAAAGCCCAAATCACAACTAAATCAAAACACACATATTATAACGGATAGTGTCGAAGATAATAAGCATGTTCTTCTAAAAAAAAGTCTTAGACATTTAGAATTTATAGCTGAGTTTGAAATGTATTTAGAACAAAAAAAGCTTAAGAATTTTTCTGTTGAATTTCTTCAAGAATTTGAAAAAATAAAGATTGAAGCCCAATTGTCTGCACTTAAAACTACAAATCAATTAAATACAACTACTAGAATGGCGGCATAACTTTTATTTTTTGCTTTTACCATTCGTCGACACATATCTACCATCCGTCGACACTTAATAACCTTCAACCGAATTATATACTAAGGTCAAAAACAATTGGTCTAATTTGCACTTTAAGTAAAACTGAAATTAGATATGAATACCCTTAATATTTTGCTGATTGAAGATGATATGATCGAGGTGATGAAACTAAACAGAGCAATGAATTCGCTTCAGCTTAATCATAAAATTACAGAGGCAAATAATGGTGAAGATGCTTTAAAATTATTAGAACAAAAAGATAATCTTCCTGATATTATATTTCTAGATTTAAACATGCCAAAAATAAACGGTATTGAGTTTTTAAAAATATTAAAGGCAGATGATAGACTCAAGTATATCCCAACAATAATCCTAACGACTTCAAATAACCAACGCGATTTATTAGAGTGTTATAAAATAGGTGTAGCTGGCTATGTATTAAAGCCATTGAAATATGAGGAATATGTCTCCAAAATCGAAAAATTATTGTCATATTGGAGTATTAATGAATTAATCACCGCTTAATGAAAGGAATTGTTTTTACAGAATTTTTGGAGCTTGTTGAAGACAAGTTTGGATTAGAAATGGTGGATAATATTATTTCGAGTTCAGATTTAGAGTCTGATGGAATTTATACCTCAGTTGGTACGTATAGCTTTTCTGAAATGCTGCAACTTTTACAACACTTAAGCAAAAACACAGGTTTATCTATAGACAATTTATTGCTAGTATATGCAGAACATTTCTTTAGTGTAATTGAAGATAGTTATCCTGGTTTGTTGGCTACATACAAAGATCCTATTGAAATGATATCTTCTATAGAGAATCATATTCATGTTGAGGTAAGAAAAATATATCCAGATGCGGAATTACCAACTTTTGAAGTTGTAGAGAAAACAAAAGATTCTTTGGTAATGATCTATACATCTAGTAGAGCTATGCACCATTTTGGTTTGGGCTTAATGAATAAAACTTTTGAGCATTTTAATTCTACAGCAACAATAGAATTAGAAAAAATCAAAGAAGACGGTACAGAAGTAAGATTTATTATTAAAAAAAATTAATGAGTAAAGAAGAGCTTGAGGTATTCAAACGAGCCCTTCTTAGAGAAAAGAAGGCGAGAAAAGCCGCAGAAAAAATTCTCGAAGAAAAGTCTAGGGAATTATACCAAACGTCTCAAAAATTAGAGAATTTATTAAGTGAAAAATCGTCTCAATTACAAGGTGTTTTTGAAAACATAGTTGATGCCTATGTTGTTATGGACCTTAATGGAAATGTTCTAAAGTTTAATGAAGCAGCTACAAAACTTTTTGGTTACGATATCGATCAAGAATCCTTAAATGTAGTAGATATTATATACAAGAGTGATATAGAATATGCTATGACTTCTTTTACTGTGCTAAAGGATAAAGGCTTCTTTAAAGATTACGAAGCCAGAATTTATACTAAAAGTAAAGAGGTGAAATGGGTTCATATTAATGCTAGTTTAGTATTTGATAAAGAAAACACACCTATAGCTGCTCAAGGTATTGTTAGAGATATTACGGATCAAAAATCTTCAGCCGAAGATCTGATAAAATCAGAAAGTAGATTGTCGTCGTTAATTCTTAATCTAGATAGTGCGGTTTTACTAGAAGATGAAAATCGTGAAATTGTATTAACAAATAAAAGATTTTGCGACTTATTTAGTATTCCAGTAGAACCAGACTTGCTTAAAGGTCAGGATTGTTCAAATGCAGCAGAACAAAGTAAAGGGCTTTTTGAGGATGAGGATAAATTTGTAAATAGAATCGATGAGGTTCTAAAAAAGAAGAAGACCGTTTTAGCAGATGAATTAATTATGAAAAGTGGCGTCGTTTTAGAGCGCGACTTTATACCTATTATTAAAGGTGGTATCTATAGAGGACATTTATGGACATACAGAGATGTTTCATTACAAAGAACCTACAGTAAAAGTTTAGAAGCTCAAAAACAAAAATATTACAATATCATTGCTAACATGAATCTTGGATTGGTTGAGGTGGATAACAATGATGAGATACAAATGATTAATCAAAGCTTTTCTGAATTGTCTGGTTACTCAGAATCAGAACTAATTGGTAAAAAAGGAGGAGACGTATTTCAAATAAAAGGTGGTGCTGACATTATTAAAAATGAGAATGATAAACGTAAAAAAGGGCAGTCTAATTCTTATGAGTTAAAAGTAAAAATTAAAAATGGTGATATAAGACATTGGCTAATCAGTGGAGCTCCTAATTATGATTTAAACGGAAAAGTTGTAGGTTCTATAGGTATCCATTTAGATATTACGGACCTAAAAAGTCTAGAAATTCAAAAAGAAAAGCTATTAGTTAAGCTAGAAAAAAGTAATGACGAATTACAAGAATATGCTCATATTGTATCACACGATTTAAAATCACCGCTTCGAAGTATTGATGCGCTAGTAAATTGGTTAAAAGAAGACAATAAAGATAAATTAGATGAAGTAAGTCTTCAAAATTTTAAACATATAGAGACTACACTCGAGAAGATGGAGCAACTAATTACAGATGTTTTAAATTACTCTAGTGTTGGGTCAGATAATAATGAAACTTCAGATGTTGATACAGATACTTTAGTTAGTGATTTAATAAGCATTTTATATGTGCCAGAACATATTGAGGTTAAAGTACTCAATCAATTACCTATTATAAAAGGTGATAGGACAAAGTTGCAACAAGTATTTCAAAACCTAATAAGTAACGCCATTAAATTTACGTATTCAGATAAAGGTTTAGTAGAAATAGATGTTATTTCTAAATTAGACCATTATGAATTCTCTGTAAAAGATAATGGTATTGGAATTGAAAAGAAATTTCATGATAAAATTTTCAAAATCTTTCACTCTCTAAATAAAAGTAAAGACTCTACAGGTATTGGCTTATCTATTGTTAAGAAGATAGTTAATTTACATGATGGAGAGATTTGGTTAGACAGTGAACCAGGAAAAGGCTCGACTTTTTATTTTACTCTAAAGAAATAATATGCTAATTACAACAACAAATATTGCAGAAATTGTAGATGATATTTCAAATCATGTTAATGATCAAGCAGCACTAATTTCTATTGGAGAACATATGGAAATTAATGTTGAAGAATTAGTTACTGCATTAAACGCTGCTAATTTAAAATTTATGGGAGGGATTTTTCCAAAAGTCATTCATGGAAACTCAATTTTAGATAAAGGCATTGTTTTAAATACACTTAGCAAAGTTGAAGAATTATTTTTAGTAAAAGACATAAGTAAAAAAGAATACACAATACCAAAAATTACTTTCGATGAAAGTAATGCCTATAGTATTATTACTTATGTAGACGGATTAACATCTAATATTTCTCACTATTTAAGTGGTTTGTACGAAAACTATGGAATGCAAACCAATTATTTTGGTGGTGGTGCTGGAAGTTTATCATTAGAACAATCGCCTTGTGTATTCTCAAATGAAGGTCTTTTTCAAGATGCTGCTGTGGTTGCCTTAGTACGTATGCAATCTAGAATCGGAGTGCGTCATGGATGGAATAAAGTAGATGGTCCTTTTATTGTAACAAAGGCAGAAGGAAATA
>NZ_JBGCDQ010000042.1:0-119933 GCF_045105575.1 Winogradskyella sp.
AATGATAAAATTGCACCAGTTTGTAATAATCCACATAAAATGGTTTGTTCTCCCATTAAATCAGATTTTACTTCAGCAATAAATGATGATTCTAAAACACCAGCGCGATGCCCACCAGTTGCAGCAGCGTAAGCTTTTGCTTGAGCCCAACCTTTTCCTTCAGGATCATTTTCTGGATGTACTGCAGTTAATGTTGGTACTCCAAAACCACGTTTGTATTCTTCTCTAACTTCTGTTCCTGGGCATTTTGGTGCCACCATAATTACAGTTAAGTCTTCACGAATTTTTGTACCTTCTTCAACAATATTAAAACCATGGGAATAGCTTAATGTTGCTCCTTTTTTCATTAATGGCATTACTGCTTTTACTACATTTGTATGTTGTTTGTCTGGTGTTAGATTTAATACCAAATCTGCTGTAGGAATTAATTCTTCATAAGTGCCAACAGTAAAACCATTAGACGTTGCGTTTTTATAGGAATCACGTTGCTGATCAATAGCAATTTGTCTTAAGGTATAAGAGATGTCTAAGCCAGAATCTCTCATGTTTAAACCTTGGTTAAGGCCTTGCGCTCCACAACCTACAATTACAATTTTCTTTCCTTTTAGTGCGTTTACACCATCAGCAAATTCTGAAGCGTCCATAAAACGACACTTTCCTAATTGCTCTAATTGTTCTCTTAATGGTAATGTGTTAAAATAATTTGACATTAGTTCTAATTTTTAATTTTGAAATGCTTCTAGCATCGTTGATATTTTCATTTCTTCTTTAGTCACAGCAATTCTACCTGAACGTGTAAATTGCATTATTCCGAAAACAGATAATTCTCTGTGTAATAAATCTATTTCTTCTTTTCTTCCTGATTTTTCAATAACGAAGAATTCACGGTTTACAGTCACAATTCTAGAATTACTTTCTTTGATTATATTCTGAATTTGTCGTTCATCAAATAACAAACCAGATTTCATTTTAAAGATGCATGATTCTTGGTAAATGATTTCATCTTCAGTATGATAATACGCTTTTATGACTTCGACTTGCTTTTCAATCTGACCAATGATTTTCTTCATTTGAGATTCAGTAATCCTAACTACTATTGTAAATCTTGAGACACCTTCAATTTCTGAAGGTGATGTGTTAAGACTTTCAATATTCATATGTCTTCTTTGGAAAATTGCCGAAATTCTATTCAGTAGTCCAATGTTGTTTTCCGTATAAATTGAAACGGTATATTGTTTGTTTTCTTTACTCATTTTTTAAGTTTTCTGTCTCCTCGAGCGCAGTCGAGAGGTTGTTTAGGTCTCGACTGCGCTCGACCAGACAAACAGTTTTTATTCTAATCTTATATCTGAAACACTTGCACCTGTTGGAATCATTGGGAAAACATTACCTTCCTTTTCGACTCTAACTTCTAAGAAATATGGACCATCAGAGTCTATCATTTCTTTTACAGCATTTTTTAAATCTTCTCTTTTTGTTACTTTTTTTGCATCTATTTGATAGCCTTTTGCAATGGCTACAAAATCTGGATTTACCATTTCGGTTGACGCGTAACGCTTATCAAAAAACAATTGCTGCCATTGACGCACCATACCTAAGAATTCATTGTTTAAGACTACAATTTTTACAGGTGCTTTTTGTTGAAAAATTGTTCCTAATTCTTGAATGTTCATTTGGTATCCACCATCACCAGCAATCATAATAACCTCGCGTTCTGGCGCAGCCATCTTTGCGCCAATTGCAGCTGGAAGTGCAAAGCCCATAGTTCCTAATCCACCAGAAGTAATGTTGCTTTTAGTTTTGTTGAATTCTGCATAACGACACGCAATCATTTGGTGCTGCCCAACATCACTAACTATTGCAGCTTCACCTTTGGTTTGAACATTGATTTCTTTCAATACTTCTCCCATTGTTAAACCTTCTTTTGTAGGGTGTAAATCATCTTTAATAACTTTATCGTATTCTATTTTATATAAATCCTTGAATTTTTGATGCCAGCTTTCGTGCGAATTAGTATTTAATAATGGTAATAAAGATGTTAAACTTGTTTTAGCATCACCTAAAACGGCAATATCAGTTTTTACGTTTTTATCAATTTCGGCTGGGTCAATTTCAAAATGAACAATTTTTGCTTGTTTGGCATAGGTTGCTAAATTTCCAGTTACACGATCATCAAAACGCATGCCTATAGCAATTAATACATCACATTCGTTGGTTAATACGTTTGGTGCATAATTGCCATGCATACCAACCATACCAACATTCAGTGGATGTGAAGTTGGAATCGCTGAAGCACCTAAGATGGTCCAAGCGGAAGGAATTCCAGATTTTTCAATAACAGCTTTAAACTCTTCTTCAGCCTTACCTAAGATAACACCTTGTCCCCAAACTATTAATGGTTTTTTAGCATTATTAATAAGTTCTGCTGCTGCTTTAAGTGAATTTTCATCGGTTTCTGGAACAGGTTTGTAGCTTCTTACACCTTTACATTTTTCATATTTAAAATCGAACTCTTCAAACTGCGCATCTTTAGTAATGTCAATTAAAACAGGTCCTGGTCGTCCACTTTTAGCAATATAAAATGCTTTGGCAAAAGCTTCTGGTATTTGAGAAGCCTTTGTAATTTGGATGTTCCATTTGGTAACAGGTGTCGAAATGCCAACAATATCAGTTTCCTGAAACGCATCGCTTCCTAATAAGTGCGAACCTACTTGACCTGTGATACAAACCAAAGGTGTAGAATCGATTTGTGCATCTGCAATACCAGTAATTAAATTGGTTGCTCCTGGTCCTGATGTTGCCATAGCTACACCAACTTTACCAGAAATACGTGCATAACCTTGAGCAGAATGCGCAGCACCTTGTTCATGTCGTGATAAGACATGATGAATTTTATCTTGGTATTTATATAATTCGTCATAAACAGGCATAATTGCGCCTCCAGGATATCCGTAAAGGATGTCAACTCCTTCGGCTAGTAAGCATTTTATAACAGCCTCACTACCAGAAATACGTTTTGTAGTTTGCGGCTTATTTGTTTGATTTTGTATGGTTTGAGTTTCTTTCATTGACTCTATTTGTTTGAGATCCTTCGACAAGCTCAGGATGACATTTTACTTATAATTGTATTTGTCTTTAAAATTCATCAGTGACGCAGCCTTTTGAAGCCGATGATACTGTTTTTGCATACTTGTAAAGTACACCTCGTTCAAACTTCAATTCTGGTGCTTTCCAGTTTTGTCTTCTTCTTTGTAATTCTTCTTCAGAAACTTCTACTGAAATCGTATTGGTTTCTGCATCTATGGTTATGATATCTCCATCTTCTATAAAGGCAATGGTTCCGCCTTCTTGTGCTTCTGGTGTAATGTGTCCAACAACAAAACCGTGAGTTCCGCCCGAGAATCTTCCATCAGTAATTAGTGCAACATCTTTACCTAAGCCTGCTCCCATAATTGCAGCAGTTGGCTTTAGCATTTCTGGCATACCAGGACCACCTTTAGGACCTTCGTATCTAATGACGACTACATCTCCTTTTTCTACTAATCCATCTCTGATACCATCGTTTGCAGAATATTCTCCTTCAAAGACTTTTGCTTTTCCTTTAAAGCTTAAACCTTCTTTTCCTGTGATTTTTGCGACACTTCCTTCGGTAGCTAAATTGCCATAAAGCATTCTTAAGTGCCCAGAAATTTTGATAGGTTCTTCTACTGGTTTAATAACATCCTGACCTTCAGTTAAATCAGCTACATCTAATAAGTTTTCAGCAATTGTTTTTCCTGTTACAGTTAAACAATCACCATGTATCAATCCTTTCTTTAAGAGATATTTTAATACCGCAGGAATTCCTCCAACAGCATGTACATCTTCCATTAAGTATTTTCCGCTTGGTTTTAAATCTGCCAAGAACGGTGTGTTATCGCTTATATCCTGAAAATCTTTTAATGTGAAATCGATTTGTGCAGCTCTTGCAATGGCTAAAAAGTGTAATACAGCATTTGTAGAACCTCCTAATATAGTGACTAGTCGTACTGCATTTTCAAGTGATTTTCTTGTTATAATATCTGAAGGCTTAATGTCTTTTTCGAGTAATAGTCTTAAAGCTTCACCAGCTTTTACGGATTCTTCTTTTTTCGCATCACTTAATGCAGGATTTGAAGAATTGAAAGGCAATGTCATTCCTAAAGCTTCAATTGCAGAGGCCATTGTATTTGCTGTGTACATGCCTCCACAAGCTCCAGCTCCAGGACATGCTTTTTCTACAACGCTTTGAAATTCGTTTTCAGACATGGTTCCCGCAACTTTGCTCCCCCAAGCTTCAAACGCTGAAACGACATCTAGTTTCTTTCCATTGTGACAACCAGAATCGATGGTTCCTCCATAAACTAAAATGGATGGTCGATTTAAACGAATCATTGCCATTAAAGCACCTGGCATATTTTTGTCACAACCAACTACAGTTACTAAGCCATCATAACTCATGGCTTGTACTACAGTTTCCATAGAATCAGCAATAATATCTCGTGATGGCAAAGAGTAACGCATTCCTGGTGTTCCCATAGAAATACCATCACTTACACCAATGGTGTTGAAAATTAAACCTATGACATCTTCGTTCTTAGTCCCTTTTTTAACCAATTTAGCCAAATCATTAAGGTGCATATTACAAGGATTACCTTCGTATCCTGTGCTTGCAATACCTACGATAGGTTTAAAAAAATCTTCTTTGGTCAACCCAATAGCATGTAACATTGCTTGAGCAGCTGGTTGCGTTGGATCTTGAGTGACTGTTTTACTATATTTATTTAATTGACTCATAGTTGTTTTATGGCAAAACTTAAATTGCTTGGTTAAAATTAGTTGTTATACGATGGTTAAAGACTACTTTTCTATGATGTTAATCTAAATTCAATGATATAGACATTTGTTTAAATAATTGATAATCAAATCTTTAAGATAAAATAAATATGATGTCCAAGTGTGTTAAATTTTTAAAATATTTTTGATTTGAATATAGAAAAGTATAAAACCAAAAACCCGATTCATTTGAATCGGGTTTTTGATGGTGGTGCCTCCAGTAGCTAACGATTATACACTTCAGTATATGCGTCTACACTTCTATACACATATTATGCATACCTTCATTTTATAAATATATTTGTGCGATACTATATATACATACGTATTCGAGAGTATATTATAGAGTTGTCTTGATTTGAGTAACATTCACTATTTCTAATTTAGTCTTTACAGAACCAGCATATATAATAATTTAAGTATAAAGCGATTAGTTTATTGTAACATTTCTGGCGTTACTATAGTCCTAAATCCAGTATGGTCAGATCCAGAATCAACACTCATGCCCATACGTGCAGAAATTCTAAAACTAGCGCAATATGAAGCATGACATAAAAATGACCCTCCTTTTATCACATATTCTTTTTGATATGGGTTATTTGGACTGAATGAAGTTTTTGAGCCTAAAGGATTCACAAGAATTTTGGATGTATTTAATTCCTTGTAATAATTTACATTAAAAAGATCGCCTGTTAATTCCCAAACATTCCCAAGCATATCATATAAACCAATACTATTTGGATCATAGGATTTTACAGGAGCAATAAGTTCAAAACCATCAATACTCTCATTCTTTATTGGAAATGTGCCTTGCCATGTATTTGCATTTTTTACTAAAGCGTCATTATTATTGCCCCAAGTATAAATGTTATAAATTGCTGAGCCCTGAGCAGCAGACTCCCACTCAGCTTCGGTTGGTAATCTTCTATTTACCCATTTGCAATAGGCCTTTGCGTCTTCTAAAGCTATATGAACAACAGGATAGTCATCCTTATTTTCAATCGAACTATTTGGTCCCTCTGGATGTTTCCAATTGGCACCAATTTTCCATGTCCACCATTGACTGTAATTAGACATATTAACGATTGCATTCACATTTTTATTAAATATTAAACTTCCAGGCTGAAGGATAGAATCATGAGGTTTAGCTGTACCTTCAGGAAGCTCATTTTTCATTTGTTCCCAATCTATTGGTCTTTCTGCAACTGTTACATAATTTGTAGCATCCACAAAGGTTTTAAATTGTTTATTGGTTACTTCGGTAATATCCATAAAAAAGCCATTAACACTTACTTGATGAGCAGGTTTTTCTCTCATCATTGCGTATTTGTCATCTGACTTGGCTCCTTGTAAAAATGTTTTTCCTTCAACCCAAATCATACCTATTGGAGTTTCTATGCCAGAAGGCTTTTCTTTTAAAATCTGGGAAGTCTTCTCTTTTTTGATTTGTTCTTCAATAGCCTTAGAATGTTCTTTATTTGTTTCATTTTTACAATTCAAACATATTAGTGTGAAGGCAACTATGAGCTGTCTTAGGATTTTTAATTGAAATTCCATTAGGTAGATTATGTCTTTGGTAAAATTTATTTTAATTACATTTAACTCTCAAAACTAAACAAATTATAGATATTGAAGTTAAGAACTCACATACTTTTAATGCTACTTTGCTTTTCTTGGATGATTTCTTTTTCTCAGAATACAGTTGAATTTCGTCAATTGAGAGGGGAAAATGTACCAACTCAAAGCATTACTTATGCTGTTGCAAATGATAGCCTTGGTAATGTTTGGATTGCATCCGAAGAAGGTGTTTTGAAACATAATTCAGAGTTCTATAAAATTTACAATTCGTATAATGGTCTTCCAGATATTATAGGTAATAGAATAAAAGAAGTTTTTGTTGATGCTGAGCAACGTATATGGATAGGGTCAGAAAAAGGAATTTGTTTATATAATGCAAATTTAGATGTTTTTGAATTTGTAGAAAGTGCAGAAAACTATAATCCATCGTTAATTGATGTTATTGTTGAAGATGATAATCATAACATTTGGGCTGGTGGATATAATGGTCTTTGGAGATATGATGAAAATGAGTCAAGCCGAAAATTCATTAGAATATTAAGCAACCATAATGTTCAAGCACTTCATCATACTAAGGACAAACTTGTTTTTGGAACCCAAAGAGGGGTGTTTTATTACAATAATGAGACAAATTTAGTTGAAGAAGTTGAAATAGCTTCCGAAGAGAAAAATATAAGATTTATTATAAGTTTTAATGAACAAATCTTAATTGGCACAAAAACAGGTGCGCTTTACCAAATAGATAATGAACAAAGAATAGCATCTCAAGTGAATCTTGATTTTCAATTATCGGATGCTATAACTGATATCATCAAAAATTCGGATAATACATTTTTGTTAGCTACGGATGGTGATGGCATTTATAAGATAAATTCGGATTTTAAAAAAATAGATCATTATACAGAAAATCCGAATGAAGCTTATTCTATTTCAAGTAATGGGATATATGATATAACATGGGATAGTGAAGGTATTTTATGGGCAGCGACTTATGGTGGTGGTTTAAATTATTTTAATTCAGGAGAACTTCCTTTTCAAAACATTCGTCATAAAATAAATGATGAAAATAGTATTATTACGAATTTCACAAGGGCAATAGCTAAAGATAAAAATGGCAATATCTGGTTTGGTACAAAAAAGGGGGTTAGTATTTTAGACACTAGAAACAACTCTTGGAAACATATAAAGTCTCTTTCGAAATCAGGCAATGATGAGGATGTTATTGTTTTGGCTCTGGAGCCTGATGATAACTTTATGTGTACAGGTGTCGAAGAATGAATTGTGTAGTTCTAGTAGTAAGCGAAAGTAAATCTATATTGGTTTTATTTTCTTTGTAAGAAAATGAATTAGTAATAAAAGCATCGATAGCTAAATTGGAGTTTTTAGTTTTAAGTATCTGTCTTAATTTATAAATATATTCATCAGAATTTTTGTCAATATTTACCCTGAATTTATTCTCATCTAGTTCTAAGTAGGCAAGTATTGTGGGATTTTCAACGAAATAAAAACTAATGTTTTTAAGTTTCTTTTGATAAATTCTCTTTATGGCAATATTAGCAAATGGTAATCTCAATTGAATATGTTCATAGATTTTTAAGAGTGCTTTTAATTTGCTTTTATATAAATCTATATTCTGATTAGCTATCCGCTTATTCCAATCATTATAGGATTCATTTTCAATGTTCCAAGTTAAGCTACTATAGCTGAAACCTTGTTTGATTTTCTCCATTAAGAAAGAATCATAATTACCTTTTTCATAGTACTCCAAAAAATAAACTAAAAAAAAAGTATTTATCTTCAGTATTGTAGTTTTCAAATAGACTTAAATAATAATTATACGAGTTGCTGCTATTAAAGATGTTGATTATCTCTTTAGTGATTGCTATTGATTTATTAGGGTTAGGATGAAGATTTGGTAGTGGAATGTGGTCTAAATCAAAACCAATTGGCTCCTTTTGAGGAAACTCATCAGCTAATAATTTATATTTTTCATTTATTTGTTTTGACATACCAAAAATCGATAGTTTTTTAAGCTTTTAAGTCATAGCAAATATAGAGGTTTGTTTACGAAAGGTTTTTGCAAAAAGAAATTCAGGTAATCATTTTATTGAACATTAATAATTTAAAGAGATTCTTTCTATGTAATGTCACCATTGACTTCGCGAGCCATGCTAGAGCATATTTGAGACTATAAACCAAAAAACCCTTGAGAATCTCACGATAATCAAGGGTTAACAAGTTTTGATGGTGGTGCCTCCAGGAATCGAACCAGGGACACAAGGATTTTCAGTCCTTTGCTCTACCAACTGAGCTAAGGCACCAATTGCTTATTTAAGCGGTTGCAAATATAGATGCATTTTTAATATTCACAAAAAGAAATTGCTAAAATTTGATTTTATAAATTTGTACCTTATTTAATATTTATGAATCTTATTGTAGATGTGGGAAATACGTTTGTTAAATTTGCTATTTACAGTGATGCAAATTTAATTCACAAAACTAGTTTTGAGCTTTCAGATTTTGAAAAGCAATATAAATTAATAAAAAGGGACTTTCCTAAATTAAAATCGGGTATAATTTCTTCGGTTGGACGTTTGTCTAAAAAGCAGATTGAAATTGTTGATGAGGATATGAACGTGTTAGAATTAAGTTCTAAAACTAAATTACCTTTTAAAAATCTATATAAAACTCCTAATACCTTGGGTGTAGATCGTATGGCTTTAGTTAGTGCATCGGTTAATCAGTTTCTGGACAAGAATGTATTAATTATAGATGCAGGCACCTGTATTACTTACGATTTTATAACAGACCTAAATCATTATTTAGGTGGTGCAATTTCTCCAGGTATTAGATTGCGTTATAAAGCGTTAAATAATTTAACAGCAAGCCTTCCTTTATTAGACACAGAACAACCAAAAAATATCATTGGAAATTCTACAAAAACATCCATTCACTCTGGTGTTGTCATAGGCGTAATTAAAGAAATTGATGGTGTTATAGATCAATATCGAGAGAAATACTCAGATTTAACAGTTATTTTAACAGGAGGAGATACCAAATTTTTGTCAAACCAATTAAAAAATAGCATATTTGCCAATTCAAATTTTCTATTGGAGGGTTTAAATTTTATTCTAGAATATAATTCAAAATAATGATAAAACGATTCATTGTAATCTGTATTACAATTATATGTTCCTCAGCTTTTGCGCAACAAGGAACAGGTTCTCCATACTCTTTTTATGGTATTGGAAGTCTAAAATTTAAAGGCACTGTAGAAAACCGTAGTATGGGAGGTATAAGTGTCTATTTAGATAGTATACACGTTAATTTAAGAAATCCTGCCGCTTATGTTGGTAAAAATGTAGAAGGGCCTCTTTTTAATGGGGAAAGTAGACCTGTTAAGTTTACTGTTGCAGGCACCATGTCTGATGCTACATTACAAAGTAATACTGGTGAAGCGCGTACTAACAGTACTAATTTTGATTATGTAGCCATGTCTGTGCCTATTGGAAAATTTGGTTTTGGTTTTGGTTTAATGCCTTACACATCTGTAGGGTACAGGCTTGATGATATTAATGACGATGATATTTTAGTCAATCGGTATACAGGTGAAGGTGGTATTAACAGAGTTTTCGCAGGTTTGGGTTACCAAATCTCCGACGAGTTAAGTATTGGTGTTGATTTTAACTATAACTTCGGTAATATTCAAAATACTGCAATTGAGGTAGCCTACAGACCAGATGGTTCTGTGGTACAATTTCAAACTAGAGAATTTAACAGGTCAGATTTGGGTGGTTTAAATTTCAATATAGGTTTGGCTTACAAAACTATGATAACAGAGAAGTTAGAATTATCAGCTACCGCAACCTATCAGCCAGGAAGTAAATTAAACTCTGATAATATAAGGTCATTTTCAACCGTAACTTTAGACGGTTCTACCTTTGATGTTGTAGGAGTTTCTCAAACTATAGACGCCGTTTTAGAAGATCAAAATCTGCAACAAACCGATTTAACATTGCCTTCTAAATTATCTTTGGGTGCTGGTATTGGTGACCCAAAATCATGGTTTGTGGGTGCAGAATATACGTATCAAAACACAAGTGATTTTTCTAATCCTGTGTTTTCTAATCAAGGTTCTAGTTTCGAAAATTCTTCACAAGTATCTGTAGGTGGCTTTTATATTCCTAATTACAATGCGTTTTCAGGCTATTTTAAACGTGTGGTTTACAGAGCGGGATTTCATTTCGAAAATACAGGACTTGTTATAAAAGATGAATCAATTAACGAGTTTGGCATATCTTTTGGTTTAGGTTTACCAGTTGGAGATCGCAGTTTCTTCTCAAACGCTAATTTAGGATTTGAATTTGGACAACGCGGTACAACAAATCAAAACTTAATTCAAGAGAATTTTTTAAATTTAAACGTTAGTTTATCTTTAAACTCGAGATGGTTTCAACAAAGAAAGTATGACTAACAAAATTAACAAACAATGAAGACGAGAATTACTACACTGCTACTAGCACTATTTATGAGCACTATGATGGGCTTTGCTCAGCAAGATGAGGAATGTATGAATAACCTATCAATTTTTGATAGCTACGTAAAGAGCAAAAAATATGATGATGCTTACGGACCATGGAAAATTGTTAGAGAAAAATGTCCTAAATTTAATAGAGCTATCTATGTGCATGGTGAAAAGATTTTAAAACATAAAATTGAAAATTCTTCTGGTGCAGAACAAGTGGCTCATATAAACGACTTAATGTTGCTTCATGATCAGAGTAGAGAACATTTTGAGTCGAGATATGATCTTGGTGATGTGCTAGGTGATAAAGCACAATTAGCGTACAAGTACCGAAAAGAATTAACTAAGTCAGACGATGATGTTTACAATATGTTTGATGAAGCTTTTACAAAAGATCTAAAAAACTTCAACAGCCCACAAGGTTTATATACTTATTTTTCTTTAATGGTAGACCTATATGACGCAGGTAAAAAGAAAGCTCAAGAAATGTTTGATAAGTATGATGATGTTATAGAAAAGATAGAAACAGAGATAGACGCAAATACCGTTAAACTAAATAGATTACTAGAAAAGGAAGAAGCTGGTACTGCTTTAACTAAAAAAGAAGGACAGTACAAAAGACAATATGAACAATATTTAGAAGCTTTTGATAAAGTGACCTCTAGTATGGATTCTAAATTAGGGAATAGAGCCACTTGCGAAGTTTTAATACCATTGTACCAAAAAGATTTTGAAGAAAATAAAAGTAACGGAGTATGGTTGCAGCGCGCAATGAATAGAATGTATGCTAAAGGTTGTAAGGAAGATCCTTTATTTCTTAAATTAGTAGAACAAAAGAATACTATTGAGCCAACTGCAGATACATCTTTTTACTTATACTTGTTAACAGATGAGCAGAAATATTTTGATCAAACTATTAAATTACAAACCGATCCTTTAAAAAAGGCGAAGCTATACAAGAAATTGGCTCAAGAGCTCAAAGGTAAAGGGAGTTACGGTAAAGCGAGACAATATTACATGCAAGCTTTAAAATTAAACCCGTCTGACGGATCACCTTACATAGCGATTGCAAATATGTATGCTAAAAGTGCAAATAACTGTGGTGATACTAATTTTAACAAAAGAGCAGTCTTTTGGTTAGCTGCGTTAGAAGCTGAAAAAGCAGGAAGAGTAGATGGAAGACTAAAGTCAACTGCTGCCAAATATGCAGTAAGTTACAGAGCGAGTGCACCTTCTAAACAAGATATTTTTAGTGCGACAAATGCTGGTACGACTATTAAAATTGGTTGTTGGATACAGAGATCGGTTACTGTTCCTAAAAATTAATGACTAAACAGAATTTATATATTATAAAAAACTTAGTCACAGCAATTGCTGTGACTTTGTTTTTTTCGTGTAAAAACGATTTTGATGAGGTTCAGAAAGTAGGGATTCTACAAAATCAACCGATTGCAGAAGCTGAAAATATTAATTTAAAATATACTGAATTTAAAGAAGATACGGTTCATTTAAAAGCCAATCTATTAAGTGAGAACATGTTAGATTATTCTAATCGTGGTTTTCCGTTTTCAGAATTCCCTAAAGGTATTGAACTTAAAATATATGACGATGATGGCAACCAAACTACCATATTATCTGATTATGCAATAGTCTACGATGAAACTGATATGATTGATTTACGCGGAAATGTAAGAATCGTCACTCAAGAAAACGATACCTTGTTTACAGAACAATTGTATTATAACCAAAAGCTTGAATGGGCTTTTACTGAACAGTATTTTGTGTTTAAGAGAACCGTTGGTGATACCTATGGAATAGGTTTTGACTCAGATAAGACATTTAAAGAAATACAAATCCTAGAAATGGGAGGTGATTTTGAACTCGATAATTAGTTACCTTTGTTTCATATTATAAAACACTTATGAAAATACAGAAGATTTTTCAATATGCCTACATTGTTTTTGCTGTTCTATTTATATATGATGCATTTACAAAATGGACAGATAATAGAAATGGTGCCTATATTTCTCTTGGCCTTGCGGCTTTAGCAACTTTTATGTTTTTCTTTAGAAAACGTTTCAGTAAAAAGTTTGAAGACCGCAACAATAACAAATAACTATGACTGCTGATCTGGTTGTTATTGTAACTACACTTATTCTATCAGCTTTTTTTTCTGGTATGGAAATCGCTTATGTGTCTTCTAACAAAATTCATATTGAGTTAGAAAAAAAGCAAGGGGATTTTCTAGGTAATATTTTAGCTAAACTTACTGCAAAACCATCCAAATATATTGCTACGATGCTTATCGGTAACAATATTGCCTTGGTTATTTATGGTTTTAAAATGGGAGAGGTTTTGGTGCGCTGGTTTCAATCCATGTTGCCTGCAGATAGCACTGCACTAAGCTATCTGCTTACAGATCTGCAATTACTTACACAAACCGTAATTTCTACTTTAATTATTTTAATTACGGCAGAATTTTTACCAAAAGTCTTTTTTCAGATTTATGCAAATATGCTGCTGAAGGTGTTAGCGTTTCCAACGTATATTTTCTATGTGTTATTTTCTTGGGTTTCAAACTTTATCCTTTGGATTTCAGATGCTGTCCTAAAATATATTTTTAAAGCCGAAGGCGAAGATGTTGTTTTAGCAATGACCAAAGTAGAACTCGGTAATTATATTTCTGAGCAAATGGAGTCGGTTGAAGATCGTGATGACGTTGATAGTGAAATTCAAATTTTTCAGAATGCACTAGAGTTTTCAGACGTAAAAGCACGCGAAGTTATGGTGCCACGTACTGAAATTACTGCAGTTGATATTTCAGATTCTATTGAAAATTTAAGACAGCTCTTCATTGATTCCGGACGCACTAAAATCATTGTTTACAAAGATAGTATCGATGATATCTTGGGTTATGTGCATTCGTTTGAATTGTTTAAAAAACCAAAAACCATTAAATCTATCATAATTCGTGTGGGTTTTGTGCCTGAAACGATTCTAATTAAAGATGTGTTGAATATTTTAACGAAGAAGCGTCGCAGTATGGCTGTGGTTATAGATGAGTATGGAGGTACTTCAGGCATTATGACGGTCGAAGATATTATTGAAGAATTATTCGGAGAAATTGAAGACGAACATGATACGATTGAAATGATTGAAGAACAGCTCAATGATAATACCTATAAATTTTCAGCACGTCTAGAAGTCGATTATATCAACGAAACTTATCAACTCAACCTTCCGGAAAGCGAAAATTATGAAACTTTAGGTGGCTTAATCGTTAATGCTACAGAAGAAATTCCACAAGAAAATGATGATGTACAAATCGATAATTTCAAGTTTACAATTACTGAGGTGTCGTCCACAAAAATTGACGAAGTTGTACTAAAAATCCTCGAAGTAGATTGATAGTTTTTAAACACTTATAAAAACTAGCGTTCTCCTTTTATTATTTGCTAGAATATACTATTTTCGCAGACTTATTTACACTAAATTAAAGACGATACAAAAAGACTATGGCAGTTTTAAATAAAATTAGACAACGCTCGCTGATATTAATATTTGTAATAGCGATGGCATTATTTGCTTTTGTAATTGGAGATTTATTCAGGTCGGACGCATTTTCAGGTGGACAACAAGATGTAATTGCAACAATTAATGGCACTGACATCAACAGAATAGAGTTTCAGCAAAAAGTAAAAAGCTACCAAGATAGATCTGGTGGAAGACAAACATCGACACAAGCGATGAATGCCATCTACAACCAAGAGCTACGTAATATTGTATTAAAATCTGAGTTTGATGCTTTAGGTTTATCAGTTGAAAAAGATGAAATGAGAGATTTGTTGAAAAACAGTTTTTCGTCTTATCCAGAATTTCAAGATGAAAACGGCACATTTGATGTCAATCGTCTAAATGCATTTATTTCAAACTTAAAAGATTTAAATGGCGATACAGCTCCATTAGGAAACTTTATGGTCAACTTTGATAGTTGGGTTAATAATGAGCAAAGTATTGCTACAAATGCAATTCAGCAAACATACTACAACATGATTAAGGCTGGAGTAAGTACGACAATTTCTGAAGCTGAAGATGATTATTTTGGAGATGCTAAGACCGTAGATATTCGTTATGTGCAAGTACCTTATACAACTATTGCAGATAGTTTAGTCACGGTTTCTAAGAGCGAAATTACCGCTTACATGAAAAAGAACGAAGACAAGTACAAAGCTGATGCGACTAGAGAAGTGGTTTATGTTGAGTTTAAAGAAGAAGCGTCTAAAGCTGATGAAGATGAAATTAAAGCTGGTTTGTTAGCCTTAAAAGCAGATAAAACAGAATACAACGAAAGTAGTAAGAATACTGAAACCATTCCTGGTTTTGATACTGCTACAGATATTGAAGAGTTTGTGAATTCAAATTCAGATATCAAATATAGTGATGCGTTTTTAAGAGCTGCAGATTTACCAGCAGCAGCTAAAGATACTTTAGTAAAATTGAGCGCAGGTTCTTATTATGGTCCTTATAAAGATGGGGAATATTATAAATTATCTAAAGTTATAGCCACTAAGGAATTACCGGATTCGGTAAAAGTGCGTCATATTTTAATTCCGAATGTTGGTGGTCAAAGAGCAGATCCATCTGTTACAAAAACACCAGAAGAAGCAAAGAAAACTGCGGATAGTATTTTAGCTAAAATTAATAGCGGTACAAAATTCTTAGACTTATTAGATTTGTCTTCTGATAAAGTAAGTAATGAAAAAGACGGTGAAATAGAGTTTGATTACAAAGCAGGCATGGCACCAGAATTTAAAGCTTATGCTTTTGATAATAAAGTAGGTGATGTGGATGTAGTACAAACGTCATTCGGTTACCACGTTATTGAAATCTTAGAGCAGAAAAGTTATAACCAAACGGTAAAAGTGGCAACCATTGCTGATAAAATTGAACCATCTGACCAAACGCTTCAAGATGTGTTTAACAAAATGTCTAAATTTGAAATTGCAGCTAAAGATGCTGATTTCAATGAGTTGGCTAAAGAACGTAATCTTACTGTAAAGCCAATTACGTTTAAAGAGTTAGATGAAAATATACCAGGATTAGGAAGCCAAAGAGAAGTGGTACGTTGGTCTTTTGAAGAAGATACCGATACAGGTGATTTTAAGAATTTTGCGATATCAAACTTCGGTTTTATTGTAGCCAAAGTTGTTGAGAAAAAAGAAAAAGGTTTAATGAGTACAGAAGATGCTTCCATTACCGCTTTACCTGAAATTAGAAAAGAGAAGAAAGCGAAGATGATTCGTGAAAAAATAACTGCAACGACTTTAGCTGATATTGCTAAGAATCAGTCGCAGAGTGTGAGATCAGCATCTGCTGTGACGATTAAAAACACAACCTTATCTGGTGCTGGTGTTGAACCTAAAGTTGTTGGTGCAGCATTTGGTTTAGTTGAAGGTACCATCTCTAAACCTATTGATGGTGAAAAAGGCGTGTATGTAGTAGAAGTAACGAAAGTTAATGAAGCAACAAAACTAGATAACTACACTGCTATTATGAACAGATTGAATACAGAACGCAGAAATGCAGTACAATCTAAAGTGTTTACGGCATTAGAAAAAGCAGCAGATATTGAAGATAATAGAGCAAAAACGGTTTACTAACCGAATTGAAATAAAAGAGTAACGAAATGGCTTTACAGAAATGTGAAGCCATTTTTTTTATGCTGAACTCGTTTCAGCATCTCTGAACCTATTTCAGCATCTCTGAATTTGTTTCAGTATCTCAAAATAACTTTAGTAATTTGAGTACTCCAATAAAGAGTTTCAAAACCACGAAGGTATAAGTTTCTATCAGTTAAAGTAGCAATTTTGTTGCGTCAAACGGTTTTGTACCGAAGAAATATCAGTGCAAATAAAGTACCGACTTAATGGCTATTTTAAAACCATATCCAAATAAGATATCACAGTCTCAAAACCTTTGTCTGTAAAATAATCAGAAGGGTTATTTTGTGAAGCGACTAAAATAAAATCACCTCCCCAAGCACCAAGACTTTTTATTGCGCCATCAAAATCTGAGAATAATTGTGTTTTAATAGGTTTTTGTTCAATCAGATTGGAGATGATCGTTTCGTGCTGAACCATTAAGCTTTGAAATTCTGAAAGTGATTGGCAAGCAACCATAGCAGCAGTAATGGCATTCAAATCTGAAATAATACTCGGGCTAATTTTTGCTAAAGTTTTATAAGCCGAAATACCATCTCTGCTATTCTGTTTCTGATTCAAATACACAAAATAAAGCTGTTGTTTAAAGTTAGGTTTAAAATTAACCGTGTTGACCAATGGACTTGGTTCAGTATGTAATTGAAACGTTATTGCAGAGTCGTTTTGCGCACAAGCAATATCATATCCACTACCACCAAACGTTTGCTCGAGTAATTGATAAGCATCTACATTGGCCCAATTCGCAATATTATTAATTAGCGTTGAAGACGTTCCTAATCCCCAAAGTCGATTAAAATCTTGATGTGTTGTAACATCATAACCTTGATTGGACGCTAAAAATTCAGGATTTAATTTTTGTGCAGCTTTCAGTATGGCAATAAGACGTTTAGAAATGTCATTATTTAATACTGATGTAACATGAAGCGTCGAAGTGTTTTTGATAGCATACACATCTTCAAACCAAACCTTGTCCAATTCATCATAACTCTTCCAATTAATTACATGAGAATGGTTAGCAACAACGTTCAAACTTTGTCCATATTTTGTGGGAATTGCCAAAGCATTTGCACCATCTAAAACAGCATATTCTGCGGTTAGTAATAGTTTTCCGTTACTTCTATATGTTTGAGGTTTTTTGTTCAAAGTTTAATATTGACGATTTAAAATTTTGGTTGTTTCATCTTTCGCAGCTTAGCGCCTTCGCGAGAAACAATCAAAGTATATCTGGTTTCTTTAATTTAACCTCTAAGCGCACTTATCGCATCTACAACAGCGCTATGAGTTACCACATTGGTTTTAAAATGCGCAACCAATTGTTTCTTTTCGTCGTCTGTAGCTTCAAACTGATTTAAGATATTCATGAGATGCATTTTCATATGGCCTTCTTGAATTCCTGTAGTCGTTAAGGATTTTAAAGCTCCAAAATTTTGAGCCAATCCTGCAACGGCAACAACTTGCATCAAGTCTTTGGCTGTCGGTTTTTGTAATAACTCCATTGAAAATTTCACCAAAGGATGTAAACTGGTTAAGCCACCAACGGTTCCTAGAGCCAAGGGAATTTCAATCCAAAATTTAAACATACCATTATCAATTGTACAATGCGTTAAGCTAGAATAACTACCATTTCTAGAAGCATACGCATGCACTCCAGCTTCAACCGCTCTAAAATCGTTTCCTGTGGCTAAGACAACAGCGTCAATACCATTCATAATACCTTTGTTGTGGGTCACAGCTCTGTAAGGTTCAATTTCTGCGATACTGACAGCTTGCTTAAATTTTTCCGCAAATTCTTCGGGATTTGGAATGTCCTTGCTTTTTAAAGCTTCAATCTTACAAGACACTTCTGCTCTTACCAAACATTGTGGTACATAATTAGAGAGAATGCTCATCACGATAGTAATAGCTTTTTCTTCTACATTAAAACCTTCAAATTGTAACGCTTCATTTTTAAAAGTCGTGGCAAATTGTTCTAAACACGAATTTATAAAGTTGGCACCCATCGCATCTAAGGTCTCAAACGTGGCATGAAGTTGATAATAATTTGGAAGTTGTTCAGATTTATTTCGCAATTCAATATTTAAAATTCCACCACCTCTGCGTTCCATATTTTTGGTAAGTGCAGCTGTGTCACTAATAAGTTTGGATTTTATGTTTTTAAAAAATGTTTCAAGCTTAGTAAAATCCCCTTTGTATATAAAATGTACTTGTCCTATTTTTTCGGTTGATAACACTTCAGCCTTAAAACCACCACGTTCTAACCAAAATTTAGCAGCTTTACTTGCGGCTGCCACAACGGAACTTTCCTCAATAGCCATTGGTACCGCATAGAAAGTTTCATTAATCTTAAAATTAGGTGCTACACCTAAGGGTAAATAATAATTGGTGATGGTGTTTTCAATAAACTCGTCGTGTAACTTTTGAAGTTTTTCGTCAGAATTCCAATAACGTTGCACAAGGGTTCTTGCACTAGCCTTATCTGAAAAATAAGTATCTAAAAGCCATTCGATTTTTTCAGATTTTGAAAGCTTGGAAAAGCCAGAAATGGTATTTGGCATATGGGTTTTAATTTTTGAAAAAACAAAGATACTAGGATTGGAATAAAATGACTACATTATGGCTCGCAAATGCCGATTTCCTAATAATAATTGCGATTTTTTGCGTAATTTTTAGTAAACTTGGCAATACTATTTTGATATATGAATTTAAGATCCATTACAGCTATTTTTGGCTTTTTATTGACCTCATTAGTTTTTTGTCAGGAAAAACAAATCACACTTCAAGACATTTGGTCTGGTACCTTTAGAACGGAAGGGATGCAAGCGTTGCATTCCATGAAGAATGGTAAACAGTATTCTGTTTTAAATTTTGATAGGCAGACCAGAGTGTCAACCATTGATGTGTATGAATATAAAACTTTAGAAAAAGTAAAAGCCTTAGTGTCTTCTGCGGATATAGCAGAGATTCAAGGTTTTTTTGATTATACGTTCAGTGAAGATGAATCTAAACTGATATTAACTACAAAATCAGAACCTGTTTTTAGACGTTCTACCTTAGGTGAATTTTATGTTTATGATATCGCTTCAAAAAATGTCATTAAAATCTCTGACGATTTAGTGCAAGAACCCACTTTGTCACCAGATGGAACTAAAGTGGCTTACGGATTTGAAAACAATTTATACGTTAAGGATTTAACGTCTGGAAACCTGAGTCAAATCACTACAGATGGCGAAAAGAATAAAATAATAAACGGTATTACGGATTGGGTGTATGAAGAAGAATTCAGTTTTGTAAGAGCGTTTGATTGGAATGCAGACAGCGACCAAATTGCGTTTATAAGATTTGATGAATCTGACGTGCCTGAGTTTTCAATGGATGTTTACGGTTCGGAGTTGTACCAAACGCAACATGTGTTTAAATACCCTAAAGCTGGTGAAGCCAATTCTAAAGTGTCTTTGCATTTGTATGATTTAGGCTCTAAAAGTTTGAAAGATTTAAAAGTAGATAAAGTCTACGAAGAATTTTACATTCCAAGATTAAAATGGACCAATGATGCTAATGTGTTGAGTGTTCAGTTGATGAATCGTCATCAAAACGAATTAGATTTATGGATTATTGATACAAAGAGCATGAGGTCTAAAAACGTATTAGCAGAAACGGATAAAGCTTATATCGACGTGACCTTTAATTTAACTTTTTTAGAAGATAATAGTTTTATTTGGACGAGTGAGTTAGATGGTTACAATCATGTGTATCATTATGCAAAAGATGGAAAACTCATAAATCAAGTCACAAACGGCAATTGGGAAGTGACCAATTACTATGGTTTTAACGAAAAAGCAAATACAATTTATTACCAGTCCACAGAAAACGGATCTATCAATAGAGATGTCTATGCTATTCAATTAGATGGCAAAAATAAAAAGCGTCTCACTGAAAAAGAGGGTACAAATAGTGCGTCTTTTAGTGCAGACTTCACCTACTTTATCAATACATTTTCCAGTGCAACCACACCTCAAAAATATACCTTACATAATGCTAAATCTGGTAAATTGATAAAAGAAATCAAGGATAATGAGACTTTAGAAACGGCTTTGAAAAGCTACGTAATGTCTGAAAAAGAATTTAGCACTATTGCTGTTAATGGCAATGATTTAAACATGTGGACCATTAAACCAGCTGATTTTGATGCCACTAAAACCTATCCTTTATTTATGTATCAATATTCTGGACCAGGCTCACAGCAAGTCGCGAACCGTTGGAATGGCGCAAATGATTATTGGTATCAGATGTTAGCACAACAAGGATTTATTGTGGTTTGTATTGATGGGAGAGGTACAGGTTATAAAGGTGCTGATTTCAAAAAAGTGACACAGAACGAATTAGGTAAATACGAAATTGAAGACCAAATTGAAGCCGCAAAAAAGCTTGGTCAGTTAAATTATATTGATGCATCACGTATTGGAATTTGGGGTTGGAGCTATGGAGGTTTTATGAGTAGCAACGCGCTTTTTAAAGGAAATGATGTTTTTAAAATGGCAATAGCTGTGGCACCTGTTACAAGTTGGAGATTTTATGACACGATTTACACGGAGCGTTACATGACTACACCTCAAGAAAACCCTAGTGGTTATGATGAAAACTCACCCATAAATCATGTAGACAAACTTAAAGGCGATTTTCTGTTAATACATGGAACAGGTGATGATAACGTCCATGTTCAAAATACCATGCGAATGGTAGAAGCTTTAATTCAAGCCGACAAACAATTTGAATGGATGATTTATCCTGATAAAAATCACGGGATTTATGGAGGAAATACAAGACTTCATTTGTACAAGAAGATGACGGATTTTATTCATCGTACTTTGGGTGATAAACAACAATAAAATATAACTAGAATTTTACTAACTAATAATACTTATTAATATAAACTTTATGGCAAACGATACACATTTAGATAGTCAGAAACAGATTTTTGGACATCCTATCGGATTATATGTTTTATTCTTTGTTGAAATGTGGGAGCGGTTTTCATACTATGGTATGCGTGCAATTTTGACACTATTTTTAGCGGCTCCTATTATAATGGGTGATCCACAATCTGGATATGGTTGGTCTAACGCAGAAACATTATCGTTTTATGGAACATATACCATGTTTGTTTATTTGACTTCAATTCCTGGAGGTTGGATAGCAGATAAGTTTATTGGTCAAAAGAAAGCTGTAATGGTTGGCGGTTTATTACTTTGTCTTGGTCATGGAATTTTGGCTGTAGATGCACAATGGGCATTTTTTACAGGACTAATTCTTATTGTTATTGGAGTTGGTTTTTTGAAACCAAATATTTCAACAATGGTTGGTGGACTTTACAAAAGAGGAGATGATAGAAGAGACAGAGGATTTTATATTTTTTATATAGGAATTAATTTAGGTGCTTTTCTTGGTGCGTTGTTAGTAGGTGTAGTAGCTGCTGAATATGGTTGGCATTATGGTTTTGGTTTGGCTGGAATTGGAATGGCATTAGGTCAAATTATGTATATGGTTGGTCAAAAACATTTGGTGGGTGTTGGTGAGTTTTTAGGAGGCAAAGATTCTCCTGATAAGGAGTTAATTAAAAAACCATTAACAAAAATCGAAAAAGATAGGATGTTAGTTCTGTTTTTGTCGTTTTTAATTATTATCGTGTTTTGGGGAGCGTTTGAGCAAGCGGGTGGTTTATTAAGTTTATATACCGAACAAAAAACGGATAGAATGTTATCTTTTTCTCTACCTATGATTGGTAATGAGATACCTGCTGCAGTTTTTCAATCTATTAACGCGTTCTTTATTATTGCTCTAGGAACTGTCATTGGTAGCTTTTGGTATAAATGGGGTAAAAAAGGTAAAGAATCATCGTCATTATTTAAAATGGCAATTGGTGTTATTATTATGGCATTTGGATTCTTTTTTATGAGTAAAGCAGCTACTGAAGTGGTAATGGACGGTGATCAAATCATTGAGAAATCTGCTATGATATGGTTGGTTTTAGCATATTTATTTCATACAATAGGTGAATTATGTGCATCACCAGTAGCCTTATCTTTTATTACGAAATTAGCACCACTTAAATATGCTTCATTTATGATGGGTGCGTATTTCGCAGCTACTGGTCTTGGAAATAAAGTTGCAGGCTTTGTAGGTGGAATGTCCGAGGGTGCCGGAGAATTTCAGGTATTTACGGGTATTGCCGTCTTTTGTACGATTTTCGGATTGTTAATAATTGCAGTACTAAAACCTTTAAAACGTTTAACTCACGGAGCAGAAGATAATGAGCAAGAAATGCTCGAAGCTGAACCATACGAAATATCAGATCCAGATATTAACAATTAAAATAGAATCAACTCTAAACCCTTACAATTTAATTTTGTGAGGGTTTCCCTATTAACTAAATGAATTATTTATGAATACAGATATTGAAAATCTATTTAAAGACAAGGTTATTGGTCATCCTGCAGGACTATTTGTAATATTTTTTACAGAAATGTGGGAACGTTTTTCATTCTATGGAATGAAAATATTATTAGTATTATTTTTAACAGCTCCTTTCTTAAGCGATAATCCTGGATGGGAATGGTCTAGAGAAAATGCCTTGGCATTGATTGGCACATATTCGTCACTATTATATTTAACACCGATTGTTGGTGGTTGGCTAGCTGATAAAATAATAGGTTATAAATGGGCTGTAATTATTGGCTGTTTTATAATGATGCTTGGTCATGCTTTTATGGTTTTTGAGACGCCTTGGTCTTTATACTTAGGTTTGGCTCTGTTGGTCATTGGTACAGGTTTTTTTAAGCCAAATATGACATCGATGATTTCTGAAATGTACAAAGGAAAGGAATCCAAAAAAGATGGAGCATACACCATTTACTATATGGGTGTTAATGCTGGTGCATTTTTTGGAATGATGTTATGTGGTTATTTAGCAGAAAATTTAGGGTGGAGTTATGGATTTGGTTTAGCAGGAATTTTTATGCTTGGTGGCCTAATTCAATTTTGGCTGGCAAAAGATCTATTTGGTATGATAGGGGAAAGACCATCAAAAATTCACGAAGTAGAATTGCCTCAGAACATCAATGAAGAAGGTCCTAAAGAGCATAACGAGAATGAGGTTACAATAAAGTTAAATCCTTTTACCGCTCTAGATAAAATATTGATTGTATTATCTTCAATAGGTGGTGTGCTTTATTTGTTTAATGATCCAATGTCTAAAATTGGAAATATTAATTTGTTAGATTTTAAAGTTGGTAGTTTAGATGGGTCTAATTTTACCGTTTTACTAGCTTTAGCACTATTTTTATATTTAATTACCTCTAGAATATCTAGATACAATCCATTTGTAAGAGATAAAATTATTGCTGTTTCTATATTTGGAATATTTACTGTGTTTTTCTTTGCGGCTTTTGAACAGTCTTTAGGTTCAATGACTCTATTTGCTAGAGATTATACAGATCGCGTTTTAGTAGGATCTTCAGCAACTGTATTTAAAGTTATAGATTCTATACTAACGGTTGTGCCATTGGTTTTAATCACTTGGGTGTTATATCTACTATTTAAGAAAACATACTCTAAAATTCCATATTCTAATATTATTTTGGGATTAACGTTTGTGTTTTTATGGTATGTGGTGTTTTATAAAATCAGCAATGAATTTAGCAAAGATACTACTGAAGTTGGGGCATCTTGGTTCGGAATTTTAAATTCGTTTTTTATCATAACACTAGCACCTGTATTTTCTAAGTGGTGGGAAAGTAAATACAATCCAAGTGTAGCAATGAAATATGGAATTGGTCTCGTATTATTAGGTCTTGGATTTGGTGTTCTAGTATTTGGAACAATGGGAATTGAGCCAGGCGCTAAAACAGCTTCTGTGAGTATGATATTCTTAATTCTTGCTTATCTACTTCATACAATGGGCGAATTATGTATTTCTCCAGTAGGATTATCTTATCTAAGTAAGTTAGTTCCGGGAAGAATGATTGGTTTTATGTTTGGTATATGGTATTTAGCTATTGCTATAGGTAATAAAGCCGCTGGTTCAATGGGTGGAATGATTGATAAAATTACGGCGGAATATTCATTAAGTACATTTTTTCTGATTTTTACTTTAGTACCTGCTGGAATTGGTGTTGTGTCAATGTTGCTTAATCCATTACTTAAAAAATTAATGCACGGAGTTAAGTAGTAATAAACCGTTAAATAAATATAAAAATGCGCTTTAAAAAGAGCATTTTTTGTAAGTTCGGCGCACTTATTGCAACAAATCGATTATGATGATTAAAAATATAACCTTAGGACTAATTGCCGTATTTGCGTTTTCTTTAACAGCAACTGCGCAAGAAATTAATTGGGTCACCATGGACGAAGCTTTAGAACTTCAGAAAAAAGAACCTAAAAAAATATTTATGGATGTCTATACCGTTTGGTGTGGGCCTTGTAAAATGTTAGATAAGAATACCTTTGGCAATAAAGATGTTGCAGATTATATTAACGAACATTATTATGCTGTAAAATTTAATGCAGAAGGAAACTCAACAGTAACTTACAAGGACAATACGTTTAGCAATCCTAATTATGATGCTACTAAAGCGAATAGACGGAATAGTGCGCATGAATTTTCGAGATTCTTAAAAGTAAGAGCGTATCCGACGATGGTGTTTTTTGATGAAGAAGGAGGTTTTATTTCACCAATTCAAGGCTATCAAAAACCGCAACAGCTAGAGTTGTACTTAAAGCTTTTTGAAAGCGATGCCTATAAAGAAATGAAAACTCAAGAACAGTTTAATGAATATTACAAAGCCTTTAAGCCAGAGTTTAAAGAGTAGTATAATTATGCCATAGAGGATTAAGAACCTTTGTTTTTGAGATAAATTTTTGCGAAAGTTAAAACAGAATCCCTAATAAGCACAACTCAGTTTTATCAGTTAAGAACAATCAAGTCTTTGTTCTTGTTTCTAAAAGCGCAGCGGTCTTAATTCTTTTTAATCCATCTATTCAATCAAAAAAGCACCCATTTCATTCGTTTGATGAAACCGAATATTCCGTTTTCGACACGTCTCCTTCCAACGTTTTAAGTAAGATTTGTAATTACTAGCATCAGCAATGATTTGTTGTGGTTGCAAACTATCGATAACACGATTAAGATTCAATCTTGGGGAATTTCGTAATAAAATATAATCGGGTTGAAAAGATATACCCTTGTAAACAGCCAAGCTATCGATAGTCAAAATCGTTTTGTTTTCATATTGATAAACCGATTGCAGACTATCAGCAACAATGTTGTTAATCGCTTCTCCAACTTTATAATTTTTTATGGCATAATCTGATGCTAATTTAACCGTATCTAAATTATGATATATAATTAACTTATCAGTCTGTTTTTTACCAATTATAGAATAACGACTCTTATTAAAGATGATAAAAGCATCATTTTGAGTTTGATGTTTATTATAAAAAGAAACGCTTTGAAACCCTATAATTGCGATTAAAGTGAGTGCCGTCCATTTAAAATTTTGGAACTTATAAACCTGAACTAAACACGTAATTATGAGATATGAAAAAATAACTTGAAGTATCGTAAACGGAATATCTCTAAATAGAAAATCTTCAAACTTCGCCACCCAAGCTATGAAAAGATTCAAGCTATCTATAATGAAACTGTAGGAAATAACAAGAAATTCAGGTAAGACATTCAAAAGAGCCAAAGCAATAACCAATAAACCAAAACCTAAAATCACGCCTAAAAACGGAATCACAACAATATTAGATATAAAAAATAAGCCAGGAAATTGATGAAAGTAAAACAAACTAATAGGCACAACACCAGCTTGTGCGGCGAGGGTTACCGTAAATATTTGCCATAACTTATCAGGTAAAATGTATTTGGGTTTCCAAAGTTTGTAAATAATGGGTTGCACACTCACGATACCTAAAACCGCCAAATAACTCATTTGAAAGCCTACAGAAAATAGAAATGTGGGTTTAAAAAGTAAAATGAAAAATGCAGAAATCACCAAAGTATTATAAATATTTGTTGGTCGTTTTAAATGCATGGCAATACTAATAATGCTAAACATGGTTACTGCTCTTGTAACAGAAGGCGATAATCCAGCAATTACTGCAAAACTCCACAGAATGGTGACTAAAACAAACGGTCTAATAACATTTCCATATTTAAGATAGAGTAGTGGTCTAAAGACAAAGTTTAGAATCCAAAGAATAAGACCAACATGCAAGCCTGAAACAGCCAAAATATGAATAGTGCCAGAGTTGACATAATTATTATAAATGGTTTTATCAATATTTTGACGTTGACCAAGTAAAACTGCATTCATAATACTGAGCACGTCTTTTTTGAATCCTGCTGCAACAAGTCGTGTATTAATTGTTGTTCTTAGCTGATCCGCATAACCATAAATCGTAGACTTTGAATCCGAAAGTTGTAACAGCATATCCGAATTCAAATAGAGTTGGTGATATACTTGTTGTAATTCAAGATACTTGCTATAATCAAACTGATAAGGATTTAATGGTTTTTGAATGGTTTGTAGCGCTGTTGAAGTGTAAAATTCGTCATCAACTAGTATGGGATTCGAGAGGCTATCACGTTTTACATTAATCAATAAATGACCAAGAGCAGCCTTGTCGTTAAATGATTTTAGGGAAACAATATACTTATCGTTATAAGCATCGGGTTTGAGTCGTTCTTTAATTTGAAAAACAATAGCATTAGCAGTTTCGGAATCTTTAAGGTGCGTATAATGTTGAGGTCTTAGGGTTTCATCTTGAATGTGATATGAAGTGATGCCAACACCAACCATACAAACGTAAGCTAAGATTCCAAATAAAGGAGAGCGACTAATTTTCGATCGCAGTACAAACCAATACCCACCAATTAGAAGCGTTAAGCCAATAGTAGCATATAAAATTATGTGGAAATTAAGCGTTAAAACATGCGCTAGTAAAATTCCAGCGACCAAACAAAGGGTTAATTTTATGATGGTAAAATTTAGTAACTTCATGGTTTTGAGTTACTAATATAAATAAAAAGTATTTACAACACACGTCGCGCTTGTACAAAAGAGAAGTACCAATATTTTTCTGCTAAGGAAGAAATCATAACACCTCTGCTACTTGAGGCATGAATAAATTCGACACTGCCAGTTCTAACACTGGTAACAATACCGACATGATTCACCTTTCTGCTATTTTTCTTAGTTGCAAAAAACAACAAATCCCCAACGTTGACTTCTTTAACGTCTACCCAATCTCCAGTGCCTTTGAGTCCGGCTGTGGTTCTAGGTAAATTCACATTGTGCTTTTTGTAACTTGTATAAATTAATCCAGAGCAATCCATGCCTTTTTTAGTCGTGCCACCATATTTGTAACGTGTGCCATCAAAAGTTTTAGCGTATTTTACTATGGTTTCAGCTTCAGCAGAAGGTTTTGCCGTGGTATTAACTCTTACAGTATGTGTTTGCTTTTTTTTACTTGAAGACGTTTTTTTGGATTTACAGCTGCTTGCAAAGAAAAGTAGTAATAGTATTGGTAATAATCGTTTCATCAGTTAGATCAATGTTTGATTTTAGTCGTTGGAATTTGAAATTTATTTTTTGGAATTTGAAATTTTAGAAATAATCAACTCAGCCGTCTTATCACTAGCTCCACGTCCTCCCAATATTTGTTCCAATTCATAATAATCCAAAAAAAGTTGTTTTCGTTTTTCCGAATCTAAAATTGCAGTTAGTTCCTTTTTAAGTCGTTTTTTATTCAAATCACCTTGAATTAATTCCGTAACCACTTCTCGATCCATAATTAAATTCACTAATGAAATGTATTTCAAAGTGATAATACGTTTGGCAATTTGGTAAGAAATGGCATTCGCTTTGTAGCAAACGACTTGTGGTACTTTAAATAAGGCGGTTTCTAATGTCGCAGTTCCAGAAGTCACTAAAGCTGCAGTTGAGATGCTTAATAAATCATAGGTTTTATTAGAAATAAAGCTAATATTATCTTGTTTTATAAACTGCTTATAAAACTCAAAATCTTGACTCGGAGCACCAGCAATTACAAACTGATAGTCCTTAAAATCATTCACTAAACTGAGCATTACACCAAGCATTTTAGTAATTTCTTGTTTACGACTTCCTGGCAGGAGTGCAATAATGGGCAAGTCGCTTAATTGATGTGCTTCTCTAAATACATTGCCATTAACTTGTTGTCGGTCGGCAATAGCATCAATTAAAGGATGGCCAACAAAATGAACGTCATAATCATATGTTTTATAAAAGTCTTTTTCAAAAGGTAAGATGCAATACATGGCATCTACATCGCGTTTTATTTTTTCTACACGACTGGCTCTAGAGGCCCAAACTTGAGGCGAAATGTAATAATGTGTCTTATAGTTGAGTGCTTTTGCCCATTTGGCAATTCTGAGATTAAAACCAGAATTATCAATAAAAATAATCACGTCTGGTTGAAATGTTTCAATATCACTTTTACAGAATTTTATATGACCTAAAACCTTTCTAAGATTCAGAATCACTTCTGCAAAACCCATAAACTGACGTTCTTTGTAATGCATTACAAGTTCGCCGCCAACAGTCTGCATAAGGTCTCCTCCCCAAAATCGTATGTGAGCCTTTTCGTCTTGCTTAAACAAGGCTTTCATGAGATTAGAACCGTGCAAATCGCCTGAGGCTTCACCAGCAATGATATAATATTTCATTTTTTTAAAGTCAGTTTTACGAGTATCTTTTGGTTGTTTTTTTATTTAAACTTCATCTTCATCTTCATCTTCATCTTCATCTTCATCTTCATCTTCATCTTCATCTTCATCTTCATCTTCATCTTCGACTTCATCCATTCAATTCCCAAGTATTAAGCGTTTGTATGGTGTGGTGCGCCGTTAAATCGAAATGTACAGGCACCACGGAAACATAACCGTGTTCTAAAGCCCATTCGTCCGTGTCTTCGCCTTTATCCATATTTACAAAGGTGCCAGTAAGCCAGTAATAGTCGCGACCCATCGGATTGGTGCGTTTGTCAAATTCTTCTTTCCAGTTGGCGCGTGCTTGTCTGCAAATTTTAATGCCTTTGATTTCCTTTTTTTCAAGGTTCGGAAGGTTCACATTCAAAACCACACCATCAGGCAAACCATGTTCCAAAACTTGTCTGGTAATGGTTTCTATAAAAGAGGTGCAATGTTCAAAATTAGCATTCCAGTTATAATCTAAAAGTGAAAAACCTATCGCAGGAATCCCTTCAATACCAGCTTCTAATGCCGCACTCATCGTACCCGAATAAATAACGTTTATAGAAGAATTAGAACCATGATTAATGCCAGAAACGCAAATATCTGGTCGTCGGTCTAAGACTTCATTAACGGCGAGTTTTACACAATCAGCAGGTGTGCCAGAACAACTATATTCGGGTTGCTTTCCGTCTATCGTCACTTTTTCTATGTGTAATGTTGAGTTAATTGTAATGGCATGTCCCATAGCACTTTGAGGGCTGTCTGGCGCAACCACAACAACATCTCCAATCTTGCGCATCACTGCAATTAAAGTTCTAATACCAGGTGCTGTGATACCATCATCATTGGTAACTAAAATTAAAGGACGTACAGACATGTTATTTATCGATTTATTGAGTTGTAAAAATAGTAAAAAGGGATGGTTTTATGTATTATATCGCCTTTAACAAAAAATTAGTCCCACTATTTTTTATGGCACGGTTTTTTCATCTATTTTAGTGAAAAATTGAGAATCTACAGAATTCGAAACAAAATTTTAAAAAAATGAATCACGTTAACATGGATTCTAAATGTTGAAATTTAATTAAAGTAGAATTCAAGTTGACCAAATTGAAAAATAAAAATAAAAAATGAAGGGAAATTATAAGTTTTTACTACTCGCGTTATTGATTGCTTTTGCATCATGCAGTTTTACTACCAAAAAATTTGAAGATCCAGATAAAGATAAATTATTGATTCAGTTGATTACCTATCTTTTAGATCAAGGTCATTTTGACCCAAAAGATATTAATGATGAGTTTTCAGCGAATGTTTTTAAGGACTATATCAATAATTTAGATCCATTTAAACGGTATTTTTATGAGTCAGATATTCAGGAATTTGAAGCTTACAAGGATAAAATAGACGATCAGATTAAAGCTTACGACGTGTCGTTTTTTAATTTCACTCACGAGCGATTGTTGCAACGTATTGCAGAATCTAAAGTGATTTATACCGATATTTTAGAAAAGCCATTCGATTTTTCAAAACAAGAATCGTATTCAGCCGATTACGAAGAATTGGAGTTTGTTTCTAAAAAACGCGACATGAAGGAGCGTTGGAGACAACAACTCAAGTTTTCTACTATTGCTAATTACGATGATGTGGTCTCTCAAGATGATTCTGAAGAGAAAGCGAAAACTGAAAAGAAAAAATCATTAAAAGAAATGGAATCAGAGGCACGATTAGCGACTAAAAAGTCACTAGACGAACTATACGATTACATCGAAGATAGAAGACGAGAAGATTGGTTTTCAGTCTATATCAATGCCATTGTTGAAGAGTTTGATCCACACACCTTTTATTTTGCACCAGAAGATAAGGAACGTTTTGATAGAGATATCTCAGGTAAATTTGAAGGGATTGGCGCGCGTTTACAAAAGAAAGTAGATGGCATTATGGTTAATGAAATTATTAGTGGTGGACCAGCTTGGAGGGCTAATGAGTTAGAAGTAGGTGATCAGATTCTTAAAGTGAAACAAGAAGATGAAAAAGAACCAATTACCGTTGTTGGCATGCGTCTGGACGATGCTATAAAGTTTATTAAAGGACCAAAAGGCACAGTGGTGACTTTGACATTAAAGAAAGTTGATGGTACCATACAAGATATTTCTATTACCAGAGATATCGTAGAAATAGAAGAAACATATGCGAAATCATCCATCGTAGAAAAAGATGGAAAGGCTTTTGGTATTATTAATTTACCAAAATTCTATATCAGTTTTGAAGATTATAACGAACGAAATGCAGCTTCGGACATTAAGAAAGAAATCTTAAGATTGAAGGAACAAGGTGTGGAAGGCTTAGTGATGGATTTAAGAAATAATGGTGGTGGATCGCTTCAAACGGTCGTTGATATTGCTGGATTATTTATAGAAGAAGGTCCTGTAGTCCAAGTCAAAACCACTGGTGAAGCAAAAGAAGTCCTAAGTGATAAAGATAAATCTATTGTTTGGGATGGCCCTTTAGTCATTTTAGTGAATGAATTATCTGCTTCGGCTTCAGAGATTTTGGCAGCAGCTATGCAAGATTATAAACGTGGCATCGTCATAGGAAGTAAACAAACTTATGGTAAAGGCACAGTACAAACTGTGATGGATCTTAACCGAATGGTACGAAATAATACCAAAGGCGATATGGGAGCGTTGAAGTTTACGACTCAGAAATTCTACAGAATAAATGGTGGTTCTACACAATTAGAAGGTGTAAAGAGTGATGTTGTGGTGCCAGATCGTTACAGTTATATTGATATCGGAGAAAAAAATCAGGAAAATCCATTACCTTGGGATAAAATTGATGCTGCCGATTATGATGTCTGGGAAAATTACTTTGATTACGACACTACCATAAGTAAGAGTAAGGCACGTATGGCTGCTAATGAGCAATTAAAATTGATTGATGCCAATGCGCAATGGGTTAAGAAAATAAGAGATCGTGAAAACTATTCTTTAAATTACGAGGATTATAAAAACGAAATGCAAATTAATGAAGAAGGGGCGAAGCGTTTTTCTAAGCTATCAGAATATCAAACCAACTTAACATTTAATTCATTACCATACGAAATTAAATTAATGGATCAGGATACGGTGTTAAAAGAAAAGCGTAACCGTTGGCATAAAGCTTTAGCAAAAGATGTCTATGTAGAGGAAGCGATTAATGTACTTCATGATTTAAAAATGACGTACGCTATAAAAAATAATGTGGCTAATTCCGTTAAGAATTAAAAGATTAACTTATTAATTAGCAATGGTTCTTAGGTCATGTAATTAGCCTTGTATCCTATTGCGATGTTGTGTGGATTGTCCCTTGAAGGGACTCTAGGGCTGCTATTTTGAGACAAACCTAGATATTTTATGAAAAGTAATAGTAGCGAATATTCAAAAATGTCTAATCCTAATAATTCACTAACAAGTTTAGCGCTTCAAAAGTTCAGAAAGAACTTTTGGGGCGTTTTTAGTTTGTCTATTATTGCGCTCATTGGTATGGTTTCTATTTGCGCTTATGTGTTTGCTCCAGATGCTTCAAAAAACGCAAACCAGATGCATTTGTCTATCCATTCAAAAGCACCAGGTTTTGAGGTTCAAATGCTTACTATTCCATCTGGTATTACTTCAAATCAACACTTCTTTTCTAAGCTATTCTTCGGTACAACAAATACAGATACAGAACTTCCCATTCAATCTTACGAGATGAAGAATGAGGCTTTGCACTATGTAGAATATGCGGCTGACGGTTTGCAAGGTTTAGAAAAACAAATCGATTTATCACGATTCCCTGATTCAAATTATAAAGATTATATAGATCAAAGGCACTTTGTTTTTGGTACAGATAAATATGGTCGCGATTATTTAAGCCGTGTGTTAATTGGTTCGCGGATTTCTTTTTTTATTGGTTTTGTCGCTGTTTTTATATCGTTAATCGTAGGACTTTTAATGGGAAGTTTAGCGGGTTATTATGGTGGAAAAGTGGATGCCTTCATCATGTGGATTATTAATATTACCTGGTCCATACCAACGTTGTTATTAGTGATTGCCATTACTTTAGCCTTAGGGAAAGGGTTTTGGCAAGTGTTTATTGCAGTAGGTTTAACCATGTGGGTAGAAGCGGCAAGAGTAGTGAGAGGCCAAATTATAAGCGCGAAAGAAATGCAGTACGTTACGGCAGCAAGAGCATTGGGTTACAACGACTATAGAATCATTACCAAACACATATTACCCAATATTTTTGGACCTCTAATTGTAATTTCTGCGGCCAATTTTGCGGCTGCCATTTTAATAGAAAGCGGATTGAGCTTTTTAGGTATTGGTGCACAACCACCAATGGCAAGTTGGGGAGCGATGATTAAAGATCATTACAACTATATTATTTTAGGGAAACCCTATTTGGCATTAATTCCAGGGTTTTGCATCATGCTATTGGTAATGGCTTTTATGTTGGTTGGTAATGCGCTTAGAGATGCTTTGGATGTGAAGGGCTAATTGATTAATTCTGTTTAAGCTCCGCAATCTCATCATTAGTCTTACCAATAAATCCCAAAACCTCATCTTTTCCAATACTTTTAGAAGAAGACGTTACAAAATAAGGTGGTAATTCTTCCCAAGTTTGCAGTAATACTTCGCAATACTCGTCCACTTGTCGTTCAATGGCTTTTGGCTTCAATTTATCGGCTTTAGTAAAAATAATACCAAAAGGGATTTCGCTTTCACCCATATATTGCATAAATTCTAAATCGATGGGTTGCGGTTTATGTCTAATATCTACTAAAACAAAAGCAGAAACTAATTGTGTGCGTTGCTCAAAATAGTCCGTTATAAATTTCTGAAATTTCTTCTTAGACGATTTTGAAACACGTGCATAACCGTAACCTGGTAAATCTACTAAGTACCAGCTATCGTTAATTATAAAATGATTGATGAGCTGTGTTTTCCCTGGTCGTCCAGAGGTTTTAGCCAAACTCTTTCGATCGGTAAGCATATTTATTAAAGAAGATTTGCCCACATTACTGCGACCTATAAAAGCATATTCGGGTAAATTATCTTTAGGACATTTAGTAACTTCAGAATTACTAACTACAAATTCAGCTGATTTTATTTTCATCTCTAGTTCCCGTAAAAACGTGAATCTCATTTTTTAATTCCAATCTTATTCATTTCTTACAAAAGTCGTTCAAAAGCACGATGACATTTTCTTCAATGAGGTAGGTAGGAAAGGTATAGTTAAACTTTTTGTGATCTTTGTTTTGCGTCTTAGCGCTTTTGTGAGAGATTTTTAATTTCAGGATATTAAAACTCACGCTTCAAAAGCCAAGCACTCAAAATCTTATTAAATTCTTCAGGATGCTCCATCATTGCAGCATGCCCACATTTATCAATCCAGTGCAATTCAGAGTCTGGTAATAACTCATGAAATTCCTCAGCAACTTCCGGTGGAGTCACTGTATCATTTTTCCCCCAAATAATACAAATTGGAGTCGTCATTTTAGGTAAATCTTTAGCCATATTGTGCCTAATGGCACTTTTGGCAATCGCTAAGGTTTTTATAAGTTTATTTCGGTCATTAACGGTTTCGTAAACTTCGTCCACTATGTCTTTTGTAGCCACTGCAGGATCATAAAAAACATCTTGTGCTTTCTTTTTAATCACTTCATAATCACTACGTTTTGGGTAACCGCCTCCCATAGCACTTTCGTAAAGACCTGAACTTCCTGTAATAATAAGCGCTTTAACTTTTTCTGGATAGAGTTTGGTATGGTACAACCCAATATGACCTCCAAGGGAATTGCCTAATAAAATAACATTATCTAAACCTTTATACTCAATAAAAGCTTTAAGGTAGTTGGCAAAACTTTTAACATTCGTTTTTAATAACGACATGTCGTAAATAGGTAATTCAGGTATTAAGACCTTGTAACCATTAGCACTAAAGAAATTTGTAACAGCACTAAAATTACTGAGTCCACCCATTAATCCGTGTAACACAATAATTGGTGTGCCTTCTCCTACTTCAATATATCTAAAATCCTTTTCTTTTTTTAAAAGGTGTGCCATTTACAAGTTAGTGCTTATGTGTTGAAAACAAATATAACCAAATCCTTTAGAATATAAATAATATCAAGAAAATAACAAATTTTTTTGTGCGTGTACGGTTTAATACAGCGTTGTTAACAATTCCCACTTAGGTCATCTTCGCTTAAAAGTGGAATTCATTGCGTTTTAAATAAATCATATATATTCTAATTCAAAACTTATCAACAAATGTGGTAAGAAGTGGTAAAAAGTGGTGTTTTTTTCAATATATTTGAAACTTAATCGTTAGAAAAGAAACAAAAAGTCTTTTGAATTCATTTATAGGAACATACGAATGTAAAGCTGATGCCAAAGGAAGGTTGATGATACCTGCTGTCTTAAAAAAGCAGTTGTCGTCCGCTTTGCAAGATGGTTTCGTTTTAAAGCGTGCTGTTTTTCAGCCGTGTTTAGAGTTGTATCCGATGTCTGAATGGAATAAAATGATGGAGAAAGTAAATAAGCTCAATCGTTTTAAGAAAAAGAACAATGATTTTATTAGGCGTTTTACGGCTGGTGTTAAAATTGTGGAAGTCGATAGTGCTGGTCGCTTATTAATTCCGAAGGATTTAATTAGTTTTTCTGGTATTAGTAAACAGGTGGTTTTGGCTTCAGCGGTTAATATTCTCGAAATCTGGGATAAAGATAAATACGAACAAGCTATTGATGATGCTGCTTCAGATTTTGCCGATCTAGCAGAAGAGGTGATGGGACAAGAGGATGACGAAAATGGATTATCATAATGCTGTATTACTCAATGAAACCGTTGATGGTTTAGCGATTAAGTCAAATGGTGTTTATGTAGATGTCACATTTGGAGGTGGAGGACATAGTCGAGAAATCTTATCCCGACTTGGGCCTGAAGGAAAATTATACGCTTTCGATCAAGATAAAGATGCTTTAGAAAATAAAATTGACGATGACAGATTTATACTTATCAGTGAGAATTTCAGATTTGTAAAACGGTTCTTAAGATTTTATGGCGTGAAGGAAGTCGATGGAGTTTTAGCAGACTTCGGAGTGTCATCGCATCAGTTTGATGTCGCCGAACGTGGTTTTTCTACACGTTTTGAAGCTGATTTAGATATGCGAATGAACCAAGAAAGTAAGCTTTCAGCTTTTGAAGTCATTAATAATTACGATGAAGAGCAGCTCAAAACCGTTTTGTTTCAATATGGTGAACTAAGGAACGCGCCTGCCATGGCAAGAGCGATTGCTGAAGAACGAAAAAATTCTGAAATCAGAACAAGTGAGCAGTTAAAAACCGTTTTGAAATCCTTTTTGAATCATCAGCGTGAAAATAAAGTGCTAGCACAAATATATCAAGCTATCAGGATTGAAGTGAATCAGGAAATTGAAGCTTTAAAAGAATTACTAATTCAGACACCAGAAATATTAAAGAAAGACGGTCGATTGAGTTTTATATCCTACCATTCTTTAGAAGATAGGTTGGTAAAGCGCTTCATCAGAAATGGCTTATTTGAAGGTGAGCCAGAACGCGATATGTTTGGAAATTTTGAAGTGCCTTTGAAAAAAGTAGGTGGACTCATTGTTCCATCTCAAGAAGAAATTAAAAAGAACAATAGAGCCAGAAGTGCGAAGTTGAGGATTGCGAAAAAAATATAATCGTCTGGTCACTGAGTGTCGGTCACTGAGCGAAGTCGAAGTGAGTTGAATTGACGAGAGGCAAGTCAAAGTTGTTTAAATTGAAATTAGAAAACCTAGTCTAGCCTGCAAGATTTTAAAAACCTAGCAGGTATGAGCAAAAAATAAAACAATACCACAGAAAAGCATTCGTGTATTCGTGGTAAAAAAAAAGAGATTCCTGCCTACGCAGGACGTGTGATGAAAAAAAACATATACAGCATATTAAGGGGTAAGTTTTTAATCAGTGATGATTCGTTCAAAAATTGGCGCATTATCATCTTTATTTCGGTGTTGGCTATAGTGATGATTGCAAGTTCGCACAGTGCAGATCAAAAAGTCTATGAAATTGCAAGATTGACGAATGAAGTAAAAGAATTACGTTCAGCATTTGTAGATAAACGAGGAAAACTGATGCAGCTTAAAAAAGAGTCGTTTGTAGAAGCAGAAATGAAAGAAAAAGGGATTGAAATTTCATTAAATCCACCAACAAAAATAATAGTAAAATCACAACAAGAAGAGTAAGTTTTGGCAGTCACAGAAACCAACATATTAAATAGATTATACTTTGTCGCAGGCTGCATGTTTGTCTTCGTATTGGCTGTAGTCTTTAAGTTGGTGAGTATTCAATTTATTCAAGGCGACAAATATAGAGCACTTGCAGAAAAGAGTACGACAAGAGATTTTCCGATTCCAGCAAATCGTGGTAATGTGTATTCTGCTGATGGTAGTTTGTTGGCGACTTCAATTCCTAAATATGATATTAGAATTGATGCAGTTCAGGCAAAAGATGCCACATTCGAAAAGTATATTAATGCTTTGGCAGATTCCCTTCATGAGTATAAAGGCAAGCCAGCTTCTTATTATAAAAATACCATTAGAAAAGCACGAAAAAACAAAAACAGATACTTCCTATTAGCACGAAACATTAGCTATTCAGATTACATCCGAATGCGAAATTTTCCTTTGTTAAACCTCGGAGCAATTAAAGGTGGATTAATTGTGGAACAAACCACAAGACGCGAACATCCTATGGGAGGCATTGCGGAGCGCACCATTGGTTACGAGCGTGAAGATGAAAACGGAAACGTTACAAGGCCTGGCATCGATGGTGCGTTTGGAGTCAAATATTTACAAGGTAAAAATGGCAAACGACTTAAGCAAAGAATAGGAAATGGACAATGGAAGCCCATAAGAGATGTTAATGAAATTGAACCACAAGATGGTTATGATGTTTACACAACTATCGATGTAAATATTCAAGATATAGCCCATCATTCACTTTTAAAACAATTAGAAATTTACGAAGCAGATCATGGCTGTGTGGTGGTTATGGATGTAAAGACAGGCGAAATTAAGGCGATTTCTAACCTAGGAAGAAACAAAAAAGGAAAGTATTACGAGCGTTTAAATTATGCGGTTGGCGAGAGTCACGAGCCTGGCTCTACATTTAAAGTGATGGCAATGATGGCTGCTTTAGAGGATAAGGTGATTGATACAGCAACGGTTATTGATACAAAGAAAGGAAGAAAATCGTTTTACGGTCGTGTCATCACAGATTCGGGTAATGGTTTTGGTGAAATTTCTGCGGCTAGAGCTTTAGAGGTATCGTCTAATATTGGCTTGGCAACCATAGTTGACGAACATTATTCAAAACAACCAGAGAAATTTTTAAAACGATTAAATGATTGGGGACTGAATAAAACGTTGGGTGTTTCTATCATTGGTGAGGGAAAACCAGATATTCCGAAGCCTGGAGCTTCAAATTGGAGTAGAAATGCATTACCATCCATGGCTTACGGTTATAATCTTAGAATGACGCCTTTGCAAACCTTAGCGTTTTATAATGCCATTGCAAATGATGGCGAATTGTTAAAACCACGTTTTCTAAAATCTGTAAAATCTTTTGATAAGGACATAAGAGTATTTCAGAAAGAAGTGCTTGTTGATAAATTATGTTCAGATAAGACCTTATCCGAAATTCAAGATATATTAAAGAATGTAGTGATTCGTGGTACAGGGCAACGCATGTATTCTGAAACATTTTCTATGGCAGGAAAAACAGGAACAGCAAGAACAGATTATGCTAATTACGAAAAATGGAAAGAAGATAAAAAATATGTATCCTCTTTTGCAGGTTACTTTCCAGCAGACAATCCTAAATATTCTTGCATCGTCGTAATTCACCAACCAAGTACAAAAGTTGGGTATTATGGAGCTGACGTTTCTGGTCCAGTATTTAAAAGAATTGCTCAAAAGATCTATACAGATACACCAATTATAGATGAAGTGGAAATGCTAGATTTTCAAAATAATATAGTCAACGAAGATTTTGAAAGTTATTACGATAACGCTCAAAAGTATAAAGAATTAATGCCAAGTGTGGTTGGGATGCCAGCTATGGATGCCATTGCTTTATTAGAAAATTTACAAGTTGACGTCAAAGTCAAATTAACAGGAAGTGGCATCATAAAAAAGCAGTCTGTAGAAAAACATCAAAAATTACAAACCAATCAAACCATTATTCTAGACGCGTCATGATGGTATTAAAAGACATATTATACAAGGTTACTATAAATGCAGTTGCTGGCAGCACGAGTATTACAGTGGGTAAAATCGAATTCGATTCACGTCAAATAAAAGATAATGACGTTTTTGTGGCGATTTCAGGAACCATTGTGGATGGTCACAACTACATAGAAAAAGCAATTGCAAATGGTGCGACAGCAATAGTTTGTGAGTCGCTTCCCGAAACGATTAAAGATGGCATCACTTATATAGAAGTTGCTAATTCTAATCAAGCGATGGCCTACATGGCTAATAATTTCTATGGGCAACCTTCCGAAAATTTAAAACTTATTGGTGTTACTGGAACCAACGGGAAAACTACCGTAACGAGTTTATTATATCAACTCTTTAAAAAAGCAGGCTATAAAGTTGGTTTGTTATCTACCGTAAAAATTATGGTCGATAATACCACTTATAAAACATCACATACCACACCAGATTCATTAACCATCAATAAGTATTTACAAATGATGAATGCTGAAGGCGCTGAGTTTTGCTTTATGGAAGTGAGTTCGCATGGTATTCATCAAAGTAGAACGGAAGGTTTAAAATTTACAGGTGGCATTTTTACCAATCTGTCTCACGATCATTTAGATTATCACAACACATTTGCTGAATACAGAGATGTGAAGAAAACATTTTTTGACCAACTGCCGAAAGAAGCTTTTGCATTATCTAATATAGATGATAAAAATGGCTTGGTGATGTTTCAAAATACTGAAGCTAAAAAATATACTTACGCTCTAAAAAACTATGCTGATTATAGAGCACAGATTTTAGAAAATGAATTTAGTGGCTTGCTATTAAAAGTGAACGAGAGTGAATTATGGACACGACTAATTGGCAATTTTAACGCGTACAACATTTTAGCAATTTACGGAACAGCAGAATTGTTAGGCTTAGATAAAGTGGAGATTTTAAGATTGATTAGTGAGCTCGAAAATGTATCTGGACGCTTTCAATATTTCATTTCAGAAGAAAAAATCACAGCCATTGTCGATTATGCGCATACGCCAGATGCTTTGAAGAATGTTCTCGAAACCATCAATAGTATCAGAACTAAAAACGAAGAACTCATAACGATTGTCGGTTGTGGAGGAGATAGAGATAAAACCAAACGTCCAAAAATGGCACATATCGCGTCAGCTTTAAGTACCAAGGTGATTTTTACAAGTGATAATCCAAGAAGTGAAGTGCCTGAAACCATAATTGAAGACATGGAAAAGGGCGTTGAGCCGCAAAACTTTAAAAAAACCCTATCCATAACCGATAGAAAACAAGCCATTAAAACAGCTTGTCAAATGGCTGGGTCAAAAGATATTATTCTCATTGCAGGAAAAGGCCACGAGAATTACCAAGAAATTAAAGGAGAACGCTTTGATTTCGATGATTATAAAATTGTTCAAGAGTATTTAAAACAATTGCAGAAATAACGATGAGCTTGAAGCTGGAAGCACGAAGCACCAAGAAAGAAACCACTTAACCTGTAAGGTTTTGCAAACCTGACAGGTTTTAATTGAAAAACAAAAGTTAGTCAATGCTAGCAATTTTTAATAATAAAAAATAGAAATAAATAATAACAAAGAAATGCTGTATTACTTATTCGATTATTTAGAGCAACAATTCCAATTGCCAGGAGCATCACTTTTTGGGTTCATCACCTTTAGAGCGGCTGTGGCAATCATATTATCATTATTGATTTCTACGATTTTCGGAAAACGCATTATTCGGTTTTTACAAAAACAACAAGTTGGTGAAACCATTAGAGATTTGGGTTTAGAAGGTCAGGTTGAAAAAGCAGGGACACCAACCATGGGAGGTATTATCATCATTTTGGCAACCTTAATTCCTGTATTGCTATTAGCGAAACTCGAAAATATCTACATCATCCTATTAATTGTAACTACACTGTGGATGGGAACGATTGGTTTCATTGATGATTATATTAAAAAATTCAAAAATGATAAAGAAGGTTTAAAAGGGAAATTTAAAGTGCTTGGTCAAGTTGGACTGGGAATCATTGTCGGAGCCACCTTATTTTTTAATAGTGACGTGACTATAAAGGAGAAACTACCTATGGCGCAGCAAATTGAGTTACGAGCAGAAAACCCAGATGTGCAAGCTTCAAAATTGTTTAAACCTGAAGAAAAATCAACTAAAACAACCATTCCTTTTGTAAAAGATAATGAGTTCGATTATTCAGATTTAATCACATGGATAAGTCCAGATTTAGAAAAATATGCATGGCTTGTTTTTATCCTAGTCAGCATTTTTATTATCACCGCAGTCTCAAATGGAGCAAACCTTACAGACGGTATTGATGGACTAGCAGCAGGAACTTCAGCCATAATAGTACTAACCTTAGGAATTTTCGCTTGGGTATCGAGTAACATCGTTTTTTCAGGATACTTAGATATTATGTATATCCCAAGAGCGGAAGAAATCACCATATATATCGCAGCTTTTGTTGGAGCTTTAATCGGCTTCTTGTGGTACAATACCTATCCAGCGCAAGTCTTTATGGGAGATACTGGAAGTTTAACTATTGGAGGCATCATTGCAGTTATTGCCATTGCCATAAGAAAAGAATGGTTAATCCCAATACTATGTGGCATTTTCCTAGCAGAGAATTTGTCGGTAGTCATGCAAGTCAGCTATTTCAAATACACAAGAAAAAAGTTTGGAGAAGGACGACGCATTTTTAAAATGTCGCCATTACATCATCACTATCAAAAATCAGGATATCACGAAAGTAAAATTGTAACGCGTTTTTGGATTGTTGGCATTTTATTAGCCATTATAACCATAGTGACATTGAAGATAAGGTAAAGCCCAACCTAACCCTCCCAAAGGGAGGGAATTATTAGAGTGCTAAAAAGCTATAACAAGAATAATGAAAAGTGAGGGAAGTCAACAAAAGTTAAAAAAGTCCTTCCCTTCTGGGGAAGGATTTAGGAAGGGGCTTCTTGTAATTCTTGGCGGAGGCGAAAGCGGAGTAGGAACAGCTTTACTCGGAAAAGCAAAAGGATACGAGGTATTTGTATCAGACAAAGGCAAGATTAAACAGAAGTATAAAGACGTTCTTTTAAATAATGAGATTGAATTTGAAGATGAGCAGCACACAGAATCAAAAATTCTGAATGCAGATATCGTCATGAAAAGTCCTGGCATTCCAGATAAAGTGGCTTTGGTAAAACAAATTCGTGATGCAGGAATCAAAGTGGTTTCGGAAATTGAATTTGCATCCCATTTTACAGAGGCGACATTAGTGGCTATAACAGGTAGTAATGGTAAAACGACAACTGCAACGCTTACACATCATCTATTAAAACAAGATTTAGATGTGGGTTTAGCAGGAAATATTGGAGACAGTTTCGCGAAGCAAATTTTAGAAAAAAATCATGACAATTACGTTTTGGAGATTAGCAGTTTTCAATTAGATGATATCAATGATTTTAAACCGAAGATTGCAGTTTTAACCAATATTACACCAGATCATTTAGATCGATATGATTATAAGTTTGAAAACTACATCGCTTCAAAATTTAGAGTGATAGAAAATCAAACAGAAGATGATTATTTCATTTATGATGCAGATGATGAGGTCATTTCAGAATGGCTAAAAAATAATATAATTCAATCCAAAAAATTACCGTTTTCATTAACGAAAGTCATTAAAGAAGGCGCTTACTTAGATAATAACAAGATAATAATAACCATAGATAATACTCAAACCATTATGCCAACAAAAAATTTAGCATTAGAAGGAAAACATAATATTAAGAATGCAATGGCAGCTTCTACTGTGGCACAGCTATTAAGAATTAGAAAGCAAACCATACGTGAGAGTTTAGAGAATTTTCAAGGTGTGGAGCATCGCTTAGAGCATGTATTGAAAATTAATAAAGTGCAGTACATCAACGATTCAAAAGCAACAAACGTTAACGCGACATATTTTGCTTTGGAGAGTATGGATGCACCAACCGTTTGGATTGTTGGTGGTGTTGATAAAGGCAATGATTATAAAGAATTGTATCCCTTTATAAACGAAAAAGTAAAGGCTATCATCTGCTTAGGTGTAGATAATGCAAAATTGATGGAGTCTTTCAGCAATATGGTAGATGTGATTATAGAGACGGAATATATGAGTGAAGCTGTAAAGATCGCCTATAAGGTGGCTGATGCAGGCGACAATGTGTTGTTGTCACCAGCTTGCGCTAGTTTTGATTTATTCGAAAATTATGAAGATAGAGGGCGTCAATTTAAAAATGCGGTTCGGAATTTGTAAAAGCAACTCATAAAAAGCCCATCTTAATCTCCCCAGAGGGAAGAAACTGTTGAGATTAAGCTAGAAAAAAACAGTGTGTATTCCCCTTTTTTGAAAAGTAATAAAAAGAAAGAGGTAAAGGGCTAATAAAAGATAAATAAGAGAATCATTAACTAATTTAATTTTCCCCTCTGGGGAAATGCCTGTAAGGCAAAGGGGCTGTTTTATGAGTAAAGTATTCGAACAAATAAAAGGAGATAAAGCCATTTGGGCTATAGTCACGCTATTGGCTATTTTTTCCTTTTTACCTGTGTATAGTGCAGCTAGTAATTTGGCAAATAGTGGTAATACAAATACGTTTTCGTTCTTTATAAAGCATTTTATGCATTTATTTTTAGGCTTTGCTATAATGTTTGGTATTCATAAAGTGCCTTACAAGTATTTCCGTGGTTTATCGATGGTTATGATTCCTATTGTGTTTGTACTTTTATTGGTTACAATGCTTCAAGGTACTACTATAGATGGCGCAAATGCTAGCCGATGGATCAGTATTCCTATTGTGAATATGTCTTTTCAAACATCAACTTTGGCAGCCGTAGTTTTAATGGTTTATGTAGCGCGATATCTGTCTAAAATTAAAGATAAACACGTGACTTTTAAAGAATCTGTTTTACCACTTTGGGGACCAGTGTTTTTAATCTTAATCCTAATTTTACCAGCAAATTTCTCAACAACAGCCATCATTTTTACCATGATTGTAATGTTGACCTTTATTGGTGGTTATCCTATAAAATATCTACTAGTAATTATAGGAACAGGCTTGTTGGCGCTGACATTATTTATTTTAACAGCAAAGGCGTTTCCAGATATTATGCCGAATAGAGTGGATACTTGGGTGAGTAGAATTGAAAATTTTGCAAATGGAGAAGATACAGAAGCCGATTACCAAATTGAAAAAGCAAAAATTGCCATCGCAACAGGAAGAACACCTTTAGGTCCTGGTAAAAGTATACAGAAGAACTTTTTACCACAATCATCGTCAGATTTTATTTTCGCCATCATTATTGAAGAATATGGCTTAATTGGAGGTGTGTTTTTATTGGTTTTATACTCGTGGTTGCTATTTAGAATTGTGATTGTAAGTCAGAAATCAGATACCATATTTGGAAAATTACTCGTCTTAGGTGTCGGTTTACCAATTGTGTTTCAGGCCTTAATAAATATGGCAGTTGCTGTAGAATTATTTCCGGTAACTGGACAAACCTTACCATTAATTAGTAGTGGTGGAACATCCATTTGGATGACCTGTTTAGCCATAGGAATCATATTAAGTGTCAGCGCAAAACGCGAAGAAATAAAAGAACAAGAAGATGCTGAGGATAACCCATTAAGTATTTTAAGTGAAGCTATTTAAATAAAGAAAAAAGAGGTCAGTTTAGAGTGATTTGAATTGATTGATTATCCCCTTGATGGGGCTTTAGGGGTGTTTTTTAATAAAGATTAGAAAGAAATTGAAGCAGTACAAATTCATATTATCAGGAGGAGGCACAGGAGGACATATCTATCCTGCGGCTGCGATTGCAGACGAATTAAAGTCACGCTATCCTGATGCCGAATTTCTATTTGTTGGAGCCTCAGACCGAATGGAAATGGAAAAGGTTCCGCAAGCAGGTTATAAAATTGAAGGGTTATGGATTTCTGGAATTCAAAGAAAGTTAACGTTAAAGAACCTTGCCTTTCCGTTTAAGTTAATCTCTAGTTTGTTGCGTTCAAGAAAAATTGTAAAGGCGTTTCAGCCAGATGCGGTAATTGGTACAGGTGGTTTTGCCAGTGGTCCTTTGTTGCAAATTGCTACATCCAACAAAATTCCAAGTTTAATACAAGAACAAAATTCGTTTCCTGGCATTACAAATAAGTTACTAGCAAAAAAAGTAAATACCATTTGTGTGGCTTACGAAGGATTGGAGAAATTCTTTCCTAAAGAAAAAATTAAATTAACAGGAAATCCAATTCGGAAAGATCTATTAAAAGTAAAAGATAAACAGATAGAAGGTAAAGATGCTTTTACGTTAAAACACAATAAACAAACGCTTTTAGTTTTAGGCGGAAGTTTGGGTGCAAGACGAATTAATCAATTAATAGAAGCAAATATTACGTTTTTTGAAGCACAAGACATTCAAGTGATATGGCAATGTGGGAAGTTATATTATAGTCAGTATAAACGATATAATGATTCAAAAAATATGCAAGTTCATGCGTTTTTAAATCAAATGGATTTGGCTTATGCAGCCGCAGATGTCATTATTTCTAGAGCAGGTGCAATTTCAGTTTCAGAATTATGTATTGTTGGGAAACCAGTCATATTTATTCCATCACCAAATGTTGCTGAAGACCATCAGACAAAAAATGCAAAGTCAGTTGCGGATAAAAATGCAGCCATTTTAATTAAGGAAAAAGATCTGGATGCTGATTTTCAAAAGGAATTTTCAGAATTGATTGAAAACGAAGAGAAAAGAAAAGAATTAAGTAAGCATATTGAAGCCTTAGCATTGATTAATGCAACAAATGATATTGTTGATGAAGTTGAAAAACTGTTAAAAAGCCCATCTTAATCTTCCTAGAGGGAAGAAACTGAGATAGAAACTAAGTGAAATAAGAATGAATAATAGTAAGGAACATATTAGCAACAATGAGCAGGTTCTTCCCTCTGGGAAGGATCTAGTCCCGATAACTATCGCGAGGGCTTCTCATATATATTTCTTAGGCATCGGAGGCATAGGAATGAGTGCGCTCGCACGTTATTTTGTAGCCAATGGCAAACAAGTTGCTGGTTACGATAAAACACCAAGTGAAATCACAAAGGCACTTCAAGAGTTAGGTGTTCAAATTCATTTTAATGATACTGTTTCTGAAATTGACAAAACGTATTTAGATTCAAAATCAACATTAATCGTTTATACACCTGCAGTTCCAAAAGATCATTCGGAATTAAACTATTTCAAAAGTAATAATTTCAACGTGTTAAAACGTTCTGCGGTTTTAGGAGAAATTACGAAGCAAACGGTTTGTTTGGCTGTTGCTGGAACGCATGGAAAAACAACCACAACCAGTATTTTAGGGCATTTATTGAGTGCATGTCACGTTCCTGTGACTGCCTTTTTAGGTGGTATTAGTGAAAATTACAACTCAAATTTAATTCTTAATGGCACTGATGTTACCGTAGTTGAAGCCGATGAGTTTGACCGTTCGTTTTTAACCTTATCACCAGATTTGGCTTGTATTACCTCAATGGATGCTGATCATTTAGATATTTATGGTAATGCTGAAGAATTGGTAAAAACCTTCAAAGATTTTACGGAATGTATCAAACCTAATGGGAAATTATTTGTGAGAAATGGATTGCCGTTAAAAGGCATAACGTATGGTATTGAAGATGATTCAGATTATAGTGCGCAAAATATCTCAATAGAAAATGGAACTTATGTGTTCGATGTAAAAACACCTCACGGATTGCACAAAGATTTCAAATTCAGTTTGCCTGGAAGACATAATTTATCTAACGCGATAATAGCTTTGGCAATGGCAGCAGAATATGGATGTGCTTATGAGAATCTTGCAAAAGCCCTAGCCACTTATAAAGGAGTGAAACGACGGTTTACCTATCAAATTAAAACAGACGATTTTGTGTTTATAGATGATTATGCACATCATCCTGAAGAAATTAAAGCGGTGCATCAAGCTGTAAGAGAAATGTATCCAAACAAAAAGGTATTGGCTATTTTTCAGCCACATTTGTTTAGTAGAACCAAAGATTTTGTAGATGGTTTTGCAGAAAGTCTTTCAAAATTCGATGAGCTATTACTTCTAGATATTTATCCTGCAAGGGAATTACCTATAGAAGGTGTGACCTCAAAATGGCTTTTTGATAAGATTCAAAATTCTAATAAAAAATTAGTTCAAAAAGAGCATATTATTGATGAAATAAAAAAATCTAGCGCTCAAATTATATTAACCATTGGTGCTGGAGATATTGGAGCAGAAGTAAAACATATAAAAGCAGCTTTCGATGTCAAAAATTAATTTCAACTATATAAAAATCATTGTCTTGGTACTTTTAGTAGGGTTTTTATTTGCGTTTTCTAACCAAAGAAATAAGACGCGAATAGTAAGTGAGCCTAGCATTAAAAATTTAGGCGAAAACAAATTATTTATAACTGATGCCACTGTTAGTAAATTGTTAATAGTAAATCAAGAACCAGTTTCAATGCAACCTAAAGATATTATAGATTTGAATGAATTAGAATCTGCCCTGAAATCTAATGCAATGATAAAGGAAGCACAAGTGTTTATGTCAGTAAACGGTGAGCTTTCCGCTGAAATTGAACAGAAAAGACCTATTGCAAGAGTGAACACAAATGCATCGTATTACATAGACGATGAAGGTGGATTTATGCCTTTGTCTCAAAATTATACAGCAAGAGTGCCACTTGTTACCGGAAATATTAAAAAAAATAAGCTTGAAACAGTCTTTCAATTTGCAAAAACTGTAGATAACGACGATTTTTTAAAGAAGTATGTCATTGAAATTCATCAAAACGAAGATGAAACCATTGATTTCAAAATTAGAAAGAGTGATTTTACAGTTCATTTAGGAACTTTAAAACAACTAGAAAAAAAGATAAATAATTTTAAGGCATTTTATCAGAAGGCTTTAAAAGATCAAGTTTTAGATCGCTATGCATTAGTGAATTTAAAATTTGATAAACAAGTGATTTGCACCAAAAAGTAAACTATGGACAAGCAAAATATTTCGGTAGGTCTAGATATAGGAACCACAAAGATTGTGGCCATGATTGGTCGCAAAAACGAATACGATAAAGTTGAAATTTTAGGCTTAGGTAAAGCTAAAAGTATGGGCGTGCATCGTGGTGTGGTTAACAATATAACCCAAACGATTCAGTCTATTCAACAAGCTGTACAAGAAGCTGAAGCCGCTGCCTCAGAAAAAATTGAAGATGTTACTGTTGGTATTGCAGGTCAGCATATTCGTAGTTTACAGCATAGCGATTACATTACGAGAGCAAATTCTGATATCGTTATTGATGAAGACGATATTGATCGTTTAATTAACCAAGTGCATAAATTGGTAATGCTTCCTGGTGAAGAAATAATTCATGTATTGCCTCAAGAATTTAAGATTGATGGTCAAGCTGAAATTACTGAACCAATTGGAATGTATGGCGGACGATTGGAAGCTAATTTTCATGTAGTAGTAGGCCAAGTGTCTTCAATAAGAAATATTGGAAGATGCATAAAGAGTTCTGGTTTGCAGCTTGAAGGTATCACATTAGAGCCATTGGCTTCTGCTAACGCAGTGCTAAGTCAAGAAGAGAAAGAAGCAGGTGTTGCTTTGATTGATATAGGTGGCGGAACAACGGATTTGGCCGTTTTTAAAGATGGTATTATTCGTCATACCGCAGTAATCCCATTCGGTGGAAATGTTATTACTGAAGATATAAAAGAAGGGTGTTCAATCATTGAAAAACAAGCAGAGCTTTTAAAAGTAAAGTTTGGATCGGCATGGCCTGGCGAAAATAAGGATAATGAAATTGTATCTATTCCTGGATTAAGAGGAAGAGAGCCAAAAGAAATCACCTTAAAAAACTTGTCTAAAATTATTCATGCTAGAGTGGTGGAAATTATAGAACAGGTTTATGTTGAAATAAAAAATTACGGTCACGAAGAGCAAAAGAAAAAACTGATAGGCGGTATTGTGTTAACAGGTGGTGGAAGCCAATTGAAGCATTTAAAACAATTGGTAGAATACATTACAGGAATGGATACCAGAATCGGTTATCCTAACGAGCATTTAGCTGGTGACAGTGATGAAGATATTGCAAGTCCGTTATATGCCACAGCAGTTGGTTTAGTGATGGATGGTTTAAAACGTCAAGAGCGCAAAAAGGCCGAGCTTGTAGAAGAGAAATTAATCATTGAAAATGAAGCGGAACAATTAGCTGAGCCAGAAACGGAAACGGTAGTTCAAGAGCCAAAGAAAGAGCGTCGTTCGTTTTTAGATAAGTTAACAGAACGTGTGAAGGATTTTTTGGATAATGCGGAATGATCGTAGGGACAAGTCGCGACTTGTCCGTACAATAATTGTCCGCGATTATAAATTCATCCGCAAATGCAAATTTTGCACCACAGAATAATTTGAATAAATAGAAAATCATAATAAAATGAGTAATAGCAACGAATTTGGAAACATTTCATTTGATTTGCCAAAGCACCAATCAAACGTCATAAAAGTAATTGGTGTTGGTGGAGGTGGTAGCAATGCCATCAATCACATGTTTCAACAAGGTATCAAAGGGGTGGATTTTGTAATTTGTAATACAGATTCACAAGCACTTCAGAGCAGTGGTGTTCCAAACAAAATTCAATTAGGAGTTAATTTAACCGAAGGATTAGGCGCAGGAGCCAATCCAGATGTTGGTGAAGAAGCTGCAATTGAGAGTTTAGAAGACATTCGTAGAATGTTAGATACCAACACAAAAATGGTATTTATCACAGCCGGAATGGGTGGTGGTACAGGTACTGGTGCAGCACCAGTCATTGCTAAAATGGCTAAGGAATTAGATATCCTTACTGTTGGTATTGTAACGATGCCTTTTCAGTTTGAAGGTAAAATGCGTAACGAACAAGCCCAACGCGGTATTGAAAAGTTACGTTCTCATGTCGATTCGTTAGTGGTGATTAACAACAACAAACTGCGTGAAGTTTACGGAAATCTTGGCTTTAAAGCAGGTTTCTCTAAAGCAGATGAAGTATTATCCACAGCATCTCGAGGCATTGCAGAGGTTATAACACATCACTATACTCAGAATATTGATTTACGTGATGCTAAAACTGTTTTAAGTAATAGTGGAACTGCCATCATGGGTTCTGCAATAGCTTCTGGTCAAACAAGAGCACAAGAAGCTATTATGAGTGCTTTAGATTCGCCATTACTTAACGATAATAAAATCACAGGAGCTAAAAACGTATTGTTGCTAATCGTTTCTGGATCTCAAGAAATAACTATTGATGAAATCGGTGAAATTAACGATCATATTCAAACAGAAGCAGGTTTTGGAGCTAACATTATTATGGGTGTTGGTGAAGATGAAACCTTACAAGAATCTATTTCTGTAACGATTATTGCTACAGGTTTTGATATCGATCAGCAGAATGAAATTTCAAATACTGAAACGAAGAAGGTGGTTCATGCTTTAGGTGAAACATCTGAAACAAGCACACAAGAAAAAGAGCCAGCTATTATCACACCAGATATTGTATTAGAAGTCGAAACGGAAGCACCAGTAGTACGCCACAATTTATTGGAAGACGATATAGAAGATGTTGTTTTTGAGGCTAAAGTTGAAGAAGATAAAGGAACGGATTTAATCGAATCTACAGAGGTGATTAAAAACATCAATGTAGTTTATGATGAAGTTTTAGACACAAAACCAGAAGCTAAAATTGCACCAGAAGATTTTGTAATAACACCAATCGTTAATAAAGCGGAAATAATTGAAGACGAGTCGAAAGAACAAATTACATTGACTTTTGATTTACCATTAACACCAAACGAACCAAAGCCAATTGAAGAACAAGAAGTTAAAGAAGAAAAAATGTTCTTTAGTTTAGAAGAAGAGGTAAAGGACATTGATGTTAACGAGCCAGTTGAAATAATTGCAGTGACTGAAGTAAATGAAGAAGGTGAAAAGCGTTATGCTTTAGACGATTTTGAAACATTTGAGTCTTCTATCAATACAAAAAATGAAAGAACAGAGGTGAAGGAAGAGATTGTTTTTGAGAAGAAAACATTGCCTATGGATGAAACTTTCGAAATTGTTGAGGAAGAGATTGACCCAATGAACAGTCCAATTTCCGAAATGCTAATTGCACGTGCAGATGAGCGCAGAAGAAGAATGAAAGATTTCAATTATAAATTCAACACAGCTAAAATAGACGAAATTGAAAAAGAACCTGCTTACAAAAGGCAGGGTGTTAATTTAGAAGATGCACAACATTCTTCAGAAACTAAAGCGTCGAGAATGTCTGTTGGTAAAGACGAAAATGATGATATTCAGTTAAGAAGTAATAATTCATTTTTACACGATAATGTAGATTAATAATACATTTAATCTATAGTGTTAAAACACTAAAGTCAAGTCCAAAAAGTTGTTCTAGCGTTTTGGGCTTTTTTATTAGTATAATTTTTTTGGAGCCCTAATCTTATGTCGTCTGTGAAAATCTTTTTAGTATCTTCGCACTTCGTACAAAAAGAATACCATTATGAGTTTACAAGTAGATGTAATGACTGCTATGAAAGTAGCAATGAAAGCAAAAGACCAAACAGCCTTAGCTGCGTTACGCGCTGTAAAATCAGAGTTATTATTGGCTCAAACAGCAACAGGTTCTAAAGAAGAAATATCAGAAGAGGAGGAAATAAAAATACTCTCTAAAATGGTAAAGCAACGTAAGGACAGTGCTGCTATATTTTTAGAACAAGATCGTAATGATTTGGCAGAGCCAGAATTGGCACAAGTAGAAGTGATTAGTCAATTTTTACCAGCACAACTTTCAGAAGCCGAAATTACAGTTGAAGTAATGAAAACGATAGCTGCTATTGGTGCAGACGGTATGAAAGATATGGGAAAAGTGATGGGTATTGTAAGTGGAAAATTGGCAGGAAAAGCTGATGGTAAAACCATTTCTAATATTGTAAAAGCAAAATTAGCTTAGATAAATAAAAATGACATTTCTGCTTTCGCAGGAATTTATGGCTGCGTAGTTCAACTGGATAGAATATCAGATTTCGGCTCTGAGGGTTGGAGGTTCGAATCCTCTCGCGGTCACGAATAAATAGAAAAAGTCTGAAAGAAATTGAGTTTACTCAAAATTTCTTTTGGACTTTTTTTATTTTCAGAGCGGAGCTCTGAAGGATGCGCAAAGCGAATCCTTTTCGTTAAATCATTCTACAAAAAGTGGCTCACTCTCTTGGGTGTTACTTATAATACTTCGAAAATTTGTATCCTTGTGATGTAATGTTCTAATTAGTATAATGCACAAATGGTTTTATAAAAACTAACTCAAGCAAATTTAATTCATTCATCTAAACGTTAATCAAACCTAAAAACAATGTTTAAAAAGCAAAATATAGTGATAACAATCAATGCCATTTTATTACTCATAGGCTTATACACTTATATAGAACTTTACAACCCTTCTCTTTTGAAATTTACAGACGAACCTTACGTGCCTAAAGGTGGCGATTACCTTACGGAAGGCTTATTCACGGCTTTAATTCATTATGTAAATTTATTTGCTTTTTATACGTTCAATATAATATGGATGATCCGTGGATTTATATATAAAAAATATAGGAATAGTATCATTTCGTTCATAGCCATCCTAATTATGCTAAGTATTGGTTTTTGGATGAATAAAAATACTTCTTATGAAGCTGAGCAGCTAAAAGTAGAAGAGGTGCAATAGTTAAACGATGAATATGTCATTTAATGCAGAAATAAAAGCAACTCTAAAGGACTTTATTCTAGTACTACAAGAAAACATTCGAAGCAAAATTAAGTTAGTTTTTTGATATTTCTAAGCGATTATTAAAATAAAATCAACAACTTATTTAAGATGAGCCTATAAAAAAAGATTAGAATTGAAATCTCTTTGGATTAAGGCCTATTTAAAAATCCCTGAAAAAAGGGATGTAGCCTTAATACTTATTTCTCAATTTTGTAGAATAATTAGTTGTTTTATAATTTAAAACTTTACAAGCAAGCTAAAATAGAGGTAAACGATTTTTAAAAAATTAGTACAGAAAAGTTATTCAAACAAAAATAGAGCTATGGGATATCAAATTGAAGTTATTCTAACCAACGGTCGAAAAGTTAGTGAGGTTTACGGTTCTAAAAACCTCTTACACAAAACTATTATTGATGATTTTGACTATGAAGAATACAATTTTATTTTGGCAGATTATTTCAATATATCGACTAAAGGGATCTCTTCAATACATCTTATGGAAAACATCATTAATGGTACTACTGATAATTTTTATACGCACTTAATGTTAGATCCTAACAGGGAAAAATTTGCTAAAAGTGCCTTGGGTGCTGTTTATGGTTATTTAGAAAGAGACATTTGTAAATATTTTGGCAAACCAATTAACCGAAATAAAGATAACTGGCCAATGCTAACACAATATCTTTCAGATATAGAATCGAGAAGTAGATCATATTTTAAAACGCCTAAATCTTTAGATTTTCCTCATAGGTTTTTTATTATGGTAAAGGAATTAGAGACTTACAAAGGGTTATACACTAAAACAATTCAAGAAAAATATCCTGAAAATGAAGAGCTTATGAAAGATTTAGATTTTATTTTTGAAAGTGCGAAAGCTGAAAATTTGAATATTTTCCTATGCAACAGTTAGTTAAAAAAACTAATTAATTGCGAAACCTTATAAAATGAAAAAAATATACATAGTCATAAGTTTAATAGTGATATTTTCTTGTTCTAAAGCACAAAACCAAAAGACCAATAATTCAGTTCAAACAAATAAAGAATTAGTTGATGCTATTAAAGGCGAATGGATGGTTATTACCAATTGGGCAAAAGACACTTTGATTTTTGAAATTCAGCAACCAACAAAATCTAATGAAGAATTTTCCTCTGCTTACAATACGATTAGTTTTAATACACAGGATAGCACTATAAAGGTGAATACTTATGGAACGTTCAGTTGTGGAACTGCGGCATCACAAAATCTAGAAATGTATGATACCAAATGGAAAATATTAAATAATCAGTTGCACATTGCGGGCAGTTACAGTGATTATTCTGGAAAAAACACTATTGATAAAGTTTATACCGTTGTAACACAAGGCGACCAATTAAAATTAGTAGAAATAAAATGAGTGACTACTATTATTAGTCAATATATGGTAAGCAAAAAATAATAGGTGGTTATTTAAAACTTATTATTTATATATAATATTTCAAGACGAAAAAATAATAATAAGTACCTCAAAGGCATCATAGAAATTGACTTGAGACATGTTGGATCATGGTATGTTTCTGGTAAATGGTTTGCAGAATTGGAAAATGATACAAGCGATTGATTTAGTTAATTAAATTTTTTTATATCACCGCATAATACGGGTCAACTTAAAGAATTTTTTATAATCCTCAGGTATGGTATCAATCTTTAATAAAGAGCCTTCTTTCATTTCAGGGTAAATTTCATCGTAAGTCTTTACATTGTAAAGTCCAACACGCTTACTAATATGATCTCTTGTTAGTTCTTTTGGTCCATCTAATCCAGCCGCAGCCACAAGTTCTAAGAAACTATGAATAGTTGCTTCATGATAGCGTTTGGCGCGTGGTGCTTTATCTTCAACAACCAAGCCTTTAACTAAGGATGCATTTTGAGTTGCTACACCAACAGGACAGGTGTTATTATTACATTGTAAGGCTTGGATACAACCAATGGCTAACATCATAGCGCGTGCACTATTACAGCCATCAGCACCTAAGGCAATCGCTCTTGCCATATGAAATCCAGTAATTATTTTTCCGGCAACAATAACTTTAATATCCTTTCTCAGTCCAAAGCCAACTAAGGTATCATGTACAAATATTAGACCTTCACGAAGTGGCATTCCCATGGAATTAGAAAATTCAACAGGTGCAGCACCAGTACCACCTTCACCACCATCTACAGTTATAAAATCTGGTAATATTCCGGTGTGAATCATGGCTTCACAAAAATCCATAAATTCTTGTTTTCTGCCTAGACACAATTTAAACCCTATAGGTTTACCATCTGAAAGTTCTCTTAGTCGTTTAATGAAATTCATAAACTCTATTGGATCAGAAAACGCTGAGTGTGATGGAGGCGAATGCACTGCAATACCAGATTTCACATGTCTTATTTTAGCGATTTCCTCAGTGTTTTTAGAAGCGGGTAAAATACCACCATGACCTGGTTTTGCCCCTTGCGATAGTTTAATTTCTATCATCTTTACCGCTGGTTTTAGCGCGTTATCTCTAAATGTCTTTTCATTAAAAGTGCCATCCTCATGTCTGCAACCAAAATAGCCAGTACCAACTTGCCAAATTAAATCGCCACCATGTTCTAAATGATAATCGCTAATACCACCTTCACCAGTATTATGAGCAAAATTCCCCATTTTAGCACCTTTGTTTAGTGCCAAAACAGCATTTTTACTTAATGAGCCAAAACTCATAGCAGAAATATTTAATAAACTCGAAGAATAAGGTTGCTTACAATCTTTTCCACCAATCACTAATCTTGGAAATTCGCCAATTTCCATTGGGTTATTTTTAGCATACATTGAATGTTCTAACCATTCATAACCAGAATGATATAAGTCCATCTGCGTGCCAAATGGTTCTGTAGCGTTTTCACCTTTTGCTCTACGATATACTAACGACCTTAGAATTCTATTTAATGGTCTGCCTTCAGTATCCGTTTCAACAAAATATTGCATTATTTCAGGTCGAACAGATTCTAAAATATACCTAAACCTGCCTAACAATGGGAAATTTCGTCTTATGGTATGAGACGTCTGAAATATATCGAAAACACCCAAAAGTACCAAAGGCCCTATGACTAGAAAAAACCACAAAGCTGGCTGCCAGAATTGTGCGAGTATTAGGATTGATGCAATTAGTATAATTGAAATTATAATAAAATATTCACGTACTTTCATATGGTAAATTGCTTATTAAAAACGAATTTAGGATTACTATTGTCAAATAAATTGGGACAAATTTAATGATTAAGGTTTTACTAATGGAAATTTATAAACTATTTACAATTATTAAATGGACTTAATTCAGTTCACTATGGAAGTTGAGCAAATTCCAATTCAATCCCATTATTAATGTAATATCTGATCCATTACCCAGGCAGTTCGCGCTGCGGTTTCCCCATTAGAAGGGTGAATAGATTTGTTTAATAAGTGCTTTTTAATATTCTCAACATGATAGATTTGAATATTTTTAGGATTTTCAATCATCAATTGTTTTGTAGTTCCGTTACACTCCATTGTAATAGGTGCTTCACCAAAAACGGAGAATACTATTTTACCATGACTTCCGTAAATTTCAACTTTATCTTCGCGCTTGTGCGTGCCAAAATTCCAACTTCCCGAACCTGTAATGGTATCTTTATGAAGCCAATTTGCAGTAACTGCATCCATAGCAGAGTATAAACCTTGCTGATTTATAGCCATGCCATTGGCTTGCGAAATATCTCCAAGTAAATAGTTGAACAAATCTAGTCCATGAGAGGCCAAATCATCAAAATAGCCGCCAAGAGCTATGTTTGCATCTGTACGCCAATTATAAGTTTTAGAAATATCAATCTCATTAGCTGGTTTACTAAGATGCCAGCTTATATGTTTTATTTTACCGATTTTTTCATCTTCAAGCCAAGATTTTATTTGTAAAAAGCGTGGTAACGAACGTCGGTAATAAGCCACAAAAAGGGGTGAATTTTTAATTTGAAATGCTTTACAGATGTTTACACAAGCCTTATACGATGGTGCCATTGGTTTTTCAATACAGCATATTTTTCCTGTGTTGGCCACTTTTAAAGCATAATATTCATGCGAATCTGGTGGAGTAGCAATATACACAGCATCAATTTCTGGATCATTGATAAGGTCGTCGGCATCTGTATAAAATTTAGGAATGTGATGTCGTTTTGCATAGTCTTTTCCTTTTTCTTCATTCCTACGCATTACAGCAGTGACGCTAAACCCTTCGGTTTTTTGATACGCAGGACCACTTTTTAGTTCAGTTACACTTCCACATCCTATAATTCCCCAATTATACGTTTTCATTAGAATCTTTTTAAGTTTTGTTTTACAAGATATCATAAATATATAAGAGCTAATAATTGTGCTATAATTTTAGGTATTAGCTAAGTTTATCTGTATATATTTCTATATTTAGGCATGTTATTTTTGTTTCAAGCTGAACCTGCTTCACCTCCAAATTTTGAATACGTTTTTATAACGTTAATCCTTGGTGGCATGGTTTGGTTTATACTGCGAAGAGTGTCTATCTATTTCGAAAAATTATATGCTTTAATACACAAGAAACCTATTTTCTTAAATACCATTATTTATTCTGATAGTCTTACCAAAACTCAATTACGAATTATAGAAACCGATTTTTTATTTTATTCCAAGCTTTCTCATAAGGATAAGAAGACATTTAGGCATAGAGTTTCCCGCTTTATAAGTGATAAAGTGTTTATTGGGCGAGAAGGTATTGAACCAACAGTTGAGATGAAAACTATGATTGCTTCAACGGCTATTATGCTGACTTTTGGATTTAGAAAATACCTTATCGATATTGTAGAGACTGTTATCATTTATCCCAAATCGTATTACTCTCAAATTAATAACGCCTTTCATAAAGGGGAAACGAATCCACAATTAAAGGCGATTGTGTTCTCATGGGAAGACTTTAAAAAAGGGTATAAGATTGGTGATGATAATTTAAATCTTGGTATCCATGAGTTTGGTCATGCCATACATTTAAATGCGGCTAAAAACAGTGATGTAAGTAGTTTAATATTTAATCAAGGTTTTAAAAAATTAACCGACTATTTGCAAAATCATAAAGTCATTAGAGAAAATTTGATTGCGTCAAAGTACTTCAGAGCATATGCCTTTACTAACCATTATGAGGTTTTCGCAGTACTACTTGAAAATTTCATTGAAACACCTTTAGAATTTAAATCTCAATTTCCAGAACTATATAAGTATATGCAACAAATGTTAAATTTTAAGTTTACAGGTTATTAGTTCTTATTTAAAATTAACCTTATTTTTAAACCTTATTAAGATACTATTTTGAAACGATCATGCTGAAATTTTCATTACACAAGGGAATGGTTATTTGCGAATAGCATGTGAAAATTTATTATCAATAAACAAAGAACATATGAAAAGAATATTGGTGACTGGAGGCGCTGGATTTGTAGGCTCTCATCTCTGTGATAGGTTACTTAATAAGGGCAATGAAGTTATTTGCTTGGATAATTATTTTACAGGCTCTAAAAAGAATATAGAACACTTAATGGATCACCATTATTTTGAATTAGTGCGTCATGACATTACTAATCCATACATGATAGAGGTCGATGAAATTTATAATTTAGCTTGTCCAGCATCGCCTGTGCATTACCAACATAACCCGATAAAAACTGTTAAAACCTCTGTAATGGGAGCTATTAATATGTTAGGATTGGCAAAACGTGTAGGTGCTAAAATATTGCAAGCTTCTACGAGTGAGGTTTATGGAGATCCAACGATTCATCCACAACCCGAAAGTTATTGGGGAAATGTGAACCCAATAGGTTTGCGCTCTTGCTATGATGAGGGAAAGCGTTGTGCAGAAACCTTGTTTATGGATTATCATAATCAAAACGAAGTTAAAATTAAAATCATACGTATCTTCAACACTTATGGGCCTAGGATGCATCCTCAAGATGGTCGTGTGGTATCAAATTTTATTGTTCAAGCGCTTCGAGGTGATGACATTACTATTTTTGGAAATGGTACCCAAACTCGAAGTTTTCAATATGTTGATGATTTAATCGAAGGCACGCATCGTATGATGAATAGCCGAGATGGCTTTATTGGACCTGTAAATATCGGTAATCCTATCGAGTTTACTATGTTAGATTTAGCTAAAGAGGTTATCAGTTTAACAAATTCTAAATCTAAAATAACATTCTTGCCGTTACCACAAGACGATCCTTTACAGCGACAGCCAGATATTAGTTTGGCAAAAAAAGAGCTAGGAGGTTGGGAACCAAAAGTTCAGTTAAATGAAGGTCTTAAGCATACTATTAATTATTTCGATCAGCTACTCATTAAGAAATAGTTAAAGTTGTGAGCAAAAAAAAGGGTCACAATTTTAATTTGTGACCCTTTTATATATCAACGTAAGTCAACTTATAATTTAAATACAGCTTGTAAATGGTATTGAAAGTGGTTATTGTCAAAACCACTTTCAGGATGATTAAAAGCAAATTTACCAATGGTTTGTGCTCTAAGTCCAAAAGTTCTACTAGCATTCAACCATACCAGTACTCCACCACCAAAATTCGCAGAAACATTAGTTTCATCAATATGAAAGAAACCAAAACCAGCATTAGCATAAAAATCTATCCAATCTGCATTTGGTAATATGTGACGACCGAAATAATATTTTACATGAGTATCGAACGATAAATAATTATAATCTTTCGATAAATTATTAAATCTACTATCAATTCTGTTATCGGTATTAAAACCATTAAATGTAATAGATTGTTCTATGGCAAATGTTTCACTCCAGTTAAATTCAACTGCTGCTGCTATTGGAAATTGGAAGCTCCAGTCACTAGGTTTATACAAAGGATTTTGAGATCCGAGACTGTTTATAGCATTAAGACCTACATTTATATACCACTCGTTGGCATCTCTTTGTGCAAAAGAGGTAAAACTAAATGCTACCAATAATCCCAATAAAACTAATTTTTTCATGCTAAAATAATTTTGTCAAAGTTAAACTTTATGCCTTACAAAACAAATATTGCCGTAATCTTTTATAATAATACTTAAAAAAAATTAAAAGTTGCTGAAAATAGACTTAAAATGACTGTAAATTCTATTTCTATCTTCTATAATAGCAGTTCTATAAGCTTTATTCGACACAAATAACCACGTTCTTGAAAAAAAAATGGGTGTAAGACGCCTTAATTTTACCAGCTTATTCCAATTTTTGTAAAATGTCACATGCCTTAATTTAAATAAATAAAATTTTGTAAATAATTTAGTTTTAGAACTTGAGGACCATTTTATATCCTTAAAAAAGAGACTTACATATCTGAAATAATTTTTAAAAGGTTGAGTTTTATACCAATTTTTAGGTCCAGAGTATGTCTTTTGTAATATTATGGTATCATAAGCTGATCTAAAACTGATACTGTGATAAAGAGCTCCATAATCGTTAATTTGAAAATTAAGAATATTATGCATTAAGAGGTGTTTTTTACTAGGTATAAATAGACCATTATGTTGCCGCTTTTCATTAAATAATGTTTCAAAATTGAGGGCTTCATAATTATAATCCATAAATAATTTTTCATGCACTTCAACAGCCGCAATTCGTGTAGATGTTATTTCTGTTTCTAATCTGGGCAAATGCTTATGTGCAAAGAAATCGTTACCTAAAGTTTGGTAAGAAGGCGAATAGTTATTATTACAAAGCAATGTATGAGCTTCGTGCGTTTGGTCTGGAGCAACTATTAAGTCGATATCACCAAGCATACGCTCTGCAATATCATCAAAACAATTTGAAGCGAGTAGGGCAGCACCTTTTAGAAAGACATGCTCTATATCTTTAGAGTTTAGAAGCTTAGAAATCGTATGAATTTGTTCTAGTATTATCGTATTTCTTTTCCGGTTTTCGTCCGTGATAAATTCTAAATAATGAATGAGTTCTTCGGGTAAAAGATCTAAAAGCTCTTTTGCTTTAAGTCTGCAATATAAAGCAGGTATTATGTAGTGTTTACTGCCTTCTTTTACAATGCTGTCCCAGTCAAAAGAGGGTTGGCAGAGTGTTTTTTTTAGTTCAGCATTAGGAACTTCAAAGCTTAGAATATCTGCGATATACTGATATGTAATTGCTAAATTATTCATAGTCTTTTGTAGAGGGTTTAAATATAATATATTAAACCTTTATATTACCCTCTTTAAATAATTTAGAAATTTCAGAGGTTACACTATTGGTATCACTGTACGTTAATTTATAGAGTTTGAGCTGAGAAAGCCACTCTAAAAATTGTTGTGCATGAAAAGGATTTGGTGATAGCCAAGAATCTGGAATCAATGTTTCAAGAATGGTTTTAACAGATACTCTTTCTAGTTGCGTTTCGGATTGAGGTGTGAAATTAACTAGAATGATCACATCACATGGATAGTGGTATTTTTCGGGTCTTGCGCAGGGTACATATTTTAAATTGCCTTTGGCTTTATTAAATCTTATCAAAGGTAATTGATTGAAATCATCGATGATGGGTTTTAATAAATTGAAAGCTCCTTCTTTTATGGATATGGCAGAAGGGTTATAGTATATATGTTGATCTTTTGATAACATTGGTGATACGTCATCAGCAAGGAGCCTAAAACCTTGAGATGCGAGTAAAGTGCATAAGGTACTTTTGCCTTTACCAGATTTTCCAACAAACATTATAGACGAATTACCATCTGTAATAGTCGATCCGTGAAAAGTACCAATCCAATCGCTTTCTTGTTTGTTATGTAGAGCACATAAGAGGTGCATTATAAATTTACCTTGAATGAGATGATACTTGCGCTTTGGAACACAGGCGATTAGTTCATCATCTTTTAGTAAGTATAGATCATCGTTTTTTAAGTAAATATCAAAAGTAGCTACAACAGCTTCGTCGATTTTATTCGTTGTAAAATGCTCTAGAGCAGGATGTATAAGATTGATAACAGGCGCAGAATCGAAATAAACTTTGATCGTTCTGCCATTAAAATTGTAAACTTTAGAAATGTTTCTTTGATAATGATCAGGTTTAATTAACGGAAAAATTTCTTCTGTGTTCGGAGTATTACAGTTTAGTAGATAATGCTGTAACGTTTCAAATATATTAGAAGCCTCCGATGCACTAATCTCATTGGACAGCGTACTAAAGAATTCTGATTCTGATTCTGATTTTAAATAAGATTCAAGAAGTAACTGGAATTCGGGTGCTATGATGCTGTAAGTATTAGATACTTCATACCATAACACAAAAACTTCACCCAGCGGTTTTGTAAATGTAGGTGCTAAATTAATATTCAAAATAAAAGACGGAAATTAATCGAATGGGTCTCCTCCTGGATCTGGTGGTGATGACGATTGTGCTTTTAGTGGATTTAAAATCACAAATGTCCCTACCGCAGTTAATGCAGCATACTTACCCATTTTTTGGATAGCTTCTTTACGAGTGATTTTATCGGTGTTGTTGTTTTTCTTCATGGCTATAGCCCTAAAATTTGATTCAAAAATAATAAAATAATTTATTTAAAGTAGTAAAATCTAAAAAAGGTTTGATTTAAAGTTTTATACGCTACGTTATAACGCTATTTTTCTTGACTTTCATTTATTTCTAAATTCAAATATTTCATACCTATTGCTATTATACTTTAGGTGAGAATTCATATTTAAATCACGTTACCTCCTAAGTAGTTTAGTTAAAATAATAATTATAGCTCGTTAAATAAATCGATTTTCGATAAGCCTAGTGTATTTACCTATTGTGTTGTTGATTTTTAAAAAGACCTCTCTATGTAAATAAGACACTGAATTGTTTCACTTGTCACATTTAAAATAATTTTTGTTAAAACAAAAAAGTGCATCGTTATCAATGCACCTCTTGCTAGGAAAAGTTTAGTGTTTAATTTAAAACAACTTTTTCTGATCTTATTTGTTGTCCGCTAGACAATTTCACAACATAAATACCAGTTTGCAATTCAGCAGTATCTATAAAGTTGATACTACTATTAGTATTTAATGATTTAGATAAAACCAAACGCCCTTGAATATCAAAAACATCAGCAGTAGTATCCTCTAATAATTGACCAGAAATCACGATTGTTTGGTCTAAGGCATTTGTGTGCAAATTAAGTGTGTCAAAAGCAGCGTCTGAAACAGATAATGCCGTACTAAGGAAGTTAAGATAGAATCGCCCTGTGCCGCTTAAATTGCCACCTGGTGTTAACACGTAATCAGAACTGTTTAATAAGGTGCTCGTATTGGTTTCTGTATCTTCTAAGAACACGTTAACCGTATTAGGCAAGTTGCTTTCCGAAATACTAAAAGAAATTTGTTCACCGCTACTTGCATTGACTCCTAAAGATATAGTGGTGTTTTCATAATCTGTTTCTCCTAATGCTTGGATAGCAAGTGGTGTATCGGTATTATCTTCAACTAAATGAGAATATAAAGCAAATGCTGGAGCAGAACCTCCAAACAGACTAGCGTCATAGCCTTGGTCTAAGCCTAAGGATGAAAACTCGGTGAAATAAAAATCGGTCACAAAGTTTTGTGTTGCATTACTGAGTTCTAATTTTAAGCTTGTCACTGTATTATTTTCTCTACCTTGAATAAAATCATCTCCACCGTCAAATGCGCGCATTGTAGGAGTAAATTGAATCGTTGTACCTGCCGTAACATTACTAGATATGAAAAATCCCTGTCCAGGCGCTAATAAATAATCACCACTTAGCAAAGTTGCAGAATTTATAGGTGTATAAATTCCTCCTGCTCCAGTATTGTCATTATAACCATAAATTACAGCAAGACTAACATCTGTTGCTGCGTCTGGGTCATTAGTAAAAGAAGATTGATTGGTGGTGTTATTTAAAAATGTCTGAGCACTCAAATAACTAGGGTATGGATTACCAATTAAGTTCCATTTACTCAGTGTGCCTTTATTTATTGTAACATCTATATTTCCTGTATTTACCGTGCCTTCAAACGCTACAATATTATTAGCTGGTGTGATTGCACTATCAATACCAGAACGGTAACCAATACCAGCATCTAGAGTTGTGGTAGCTGTTTCATCCCAAAGTTCAAAATCATTTGCATCGTTATCAAAACCACCAAACAGTATTTCTGGTCCACTAGGGTTGGCTAAAATAGTACTGTTATTGGTAATAAAGGTATTAAATGCCTGACCCGTTACTGGTGCACTAATTAAATCGTTTCCACCAGATGAGGCATTACTATTTACGTAGCGGTTGTAATTAATATTGCCTGTAGAAGTTCCGGAAACGATTAAACTAGAATAATCATCAGAAATTGAATTCAATGTCAGGGAACCTGTGTTGCTTAGATTACCTCCAATTGATAAACTTTCAGTTTCATCGATGGTTAAACCACCATTATTTTGAATTGTTAAATTTGAAATGATACTAAAATCTACAAAGGTGGCTTGTGAGCCATTTGATAAATCTAAATCTGTATTGTCAATAATTACATGGTCCGGAACACCAGCACCAGCACCCAATGAGGTATTATTTGTCCATTCGTTAAAACGCTGGTAACTTCCAACAATATCTATATACTCTAAAGTAGAGCCAGCATTATATGTTGGTACAATGTCTGTAAAACCACCTTCAGATAGCGATAGCGTTCCACTGATAGTTAAGCTTCCAGAGCCAGTAATACCTAGGGGTGTTCCATCAGTAGTAGCGATACTTAATTTATTTCCTGCAGTAACGCTTAGGTCATTGCCAGCTGAACAAACAATAGAATTTGCATCAACGTCTTGATCTATAGATAAATTAGACGCAATTACTAAATCCTGATTTGGAGGAGGTACTGCATTGGCTCTCCATGTTGATGCTGCTGAAAAATTACCGTTAGTGACAGTCTCCCAATTATTATCTACAGTGTAACTGTAGTTTGAACCACCATTATTTCCTAATCTAAGCGTTATAAGGTCGTGATTTGAAGAAGACGTTGCTGCTACAGTTGTACTTTAGGCGTAATAACTTACAGATCTACTAGGTGTGTTGTAACTTCCAGGAATCGTTGTTGTTCCTGTTGAAGCTGTCGTTGTAGCAAAGGATACTTCTGCAACCTCGGAAGAGGAAAACCCATTATCACTATATCTAATAAAAACACGTTCTTCTGGGGATTTCGCTCCACTAAGTGTCACTGTTATTACTTCATCTTCATTAGGTGCAACGAAAGAACTTGTTACGGTTGAAATGTTCACTGGTAGGCTTGAAGTTTCCATTATCACAGCATTTCGGTTGGTATAAGATAATCCATCAATTTGAAATGTATAATAGTTACCAGTAGTTGTGCCAGAACTTACAACGCCATTTGGGCTTCCCCCAAGTCCATGAAATAAGGTGAATTCAGCATCCAATGGTGAAGCTCCATTTTGCCATTTATTATTGAAATTATCCCATTCTATAACATATTCATCAGTATTACTGGTAGATTGAACCGTTAGAGAACGAATCGTTGCTCCCGTAGCTCCATCATTAAATGTTCTACTAGTTGAATAATTATTATCGAATTCTGCTATCCATGCGTAATTGGCTTGTGCGAAAGTAAGAGATGTGCATGCCGCTATAATCATAGCTATAAAAAATATAAACTGAGTGTATTTTATCATCATAATAAATTCATTTTTAAGTATCTCAAAGATAGGTATCTACTACTATAAATTTTATAATTCTACTTACGAAAACGTTTTCGTGTTAATAAATTCTCGTTTTTGAGGTTGTTCTAAACTGTTTTTGGTAAAAAAAAGCATCCAAATCAAGGACGCTTTTTTTAATTTTTAGAGGTGATGTCTATTTAATAATCACTTTTTGCGTCTTTGTTTGTGATGCATTTTGTAATTCTACAACATAGACTCCGATGCTTAAGTTACTAATATCGATAGTTTGCGTATGAAGCGAGGTCATTAAATTTGTAGACAAAACGCTACGTCCTTGTAAATCATAAATATGAGCCGTTGTTGGCTCTAATAACTGACCCAAAATTACAACCGTTTTTGCTTTGTCGTTTGTATAGATGTTTAAATGATCAAAACTAGTCTCTGATACAGATAAGGCATTGTTACCAAAACGTAAATAGAATCGACCAGTACCACTGAGATTAGCATTTGGTGTCAACACATAATCCGATGTATTTAAAAGCGTAGAGGTATTATTTAATGTATCGTCTAGGTAAACACTTACCGTATTAGGTAAGGTACTAAGTGCTACGCTAAAGTTAAGCTGTTCACCTTGGTTAGCATTAACGCCTAAAGGGATGCTCACATCAGAAAGATCACTAATGGCTAAAGCTTGAAGTGCCATTGATACACCTGTATTATCTTCTACCAAATGAGAGAACATAGGTGTGTTGCCACCAAATACTTTAGCGTCATAACCAGCGTCTAATCCTCTAGATGCGTTATCATTAAAGAAGAACGTCGTTGTAGCATCTGTATTTAAAGCTAACTTTAATACATAGGTTAAATCATTGTTACGACCTGTAATATAATCATCCGATCCGCTAGTGGTTCTCATATCATCTGAGGCTGTTGGTCCAGTGATAAAGTCAATAGTTCCAGTAAAGTTTGCAGGTGTAATATCTGCTGGTACAAAGAACCCTTGGCCTGGCGCAATGTTAAAGTTTTCTCCAGGAAATGCAGCAATTGTTGCCGAATTGATGATGGTGTAATTCCCAGTTGTTGCTGCTCCACCAGTATAGGTGGCGCTATTATAAGCATAAATGGCTTCTGCGCTATCCTCCATAGGACCACTATTAGCAGCAAGAAACTTGGCAGCATCCAAATAACTTGGATATGGATTTCCTATAAGGTTCCACTGGCTTAACGTTACGTTCGGAGTCGTTATAGTAACCGCCACATCATTAGATAAGGCTTCACCTGTAAAGGTAACTGTTGCACCAGAGGTTGATGCTGCTCTATAGCCTACACCAGAAATTAAAGGTTCTGCAGCAGGATCTGGTGGTGCTGTTTCCAAATATGTTGGTAGATTAACAAATTGTTGATTAACATTATCATAAGGTGCAAAAGCATGAACCGTATTAGCTCCATTTGCTGGAATTATAGTTCTGTTACTTGGATTCCCAAAACTTAAAAAGGATTGAAAATTAAGACCAAATTCTGTTAATGGAATAGATATGAGGTCATTTCCAGCGGCGGTTCCAGATCCGATTTGGTTTACAAAACGTTCATAGTTAATAGTACCTGTTATGGTACCGTTTCTAATTAAACTGGCATAACTAGATGAGGTTGATTCTAAAGTAAGACCATCTGTAGCATCAGCAATGGTTAAGGTGATACCAGAATCTACCGTTAAGCTTGCGCCTGGGTTTACGGTAACCGTGTTAGCACTTGTATTAGATGAAATTGTGGCATCACTAGATTGTACAATAATTTGATCTAAAGACGTCGATATCCCATTCGGATCTACAGGTAACCAATTTGTTCCATCATATACAAAATTTACAGTTCCATCTGTTTTACATAGGCTGATGTCGTCGATATATAAAAGACCAGCTCTACTAGAACTGTAATTAAAGGTGGTGCCAATATAATTACCAGAGGTAAAGTCAGTATTGGTAACCGTTCCTGCACTAGTTTCACCAGATCCATTATCGTCATAAAATAATTCCCAGTCTCCAGATGTGCTTCTAGTTACTCTAATACAAACGTTATCACTTTCACTCCAGTCAAAAGGAGATGCAAGAATTTCAGTATAAGCACCATTGTTTACAGCATATAACTTTAAATCATCTGAAGTGTCCGATTGATTTACGCCTACGGCATATCCTGTTGGTTCAAATAGTAGATTAAAAGTATCTGAAAATAAATTAAAAGCAAATTTGTTACTACCTGATGGATCCCAGCTGCCGTTTCTTATACAAAATTGCCATTCGTAATTACCTGAAGTATAATCTTGGTTACCAAGATCAGAATAGATATAACTACTCCCAGAAACATTATTTAAATCGTGTTTTAATTCACCGCTGGCATTAATGGTCCAGTCACTAGTATTTGACCAATTTGAAAGGTCACCTGAAAAATCATCTGAAAAAATAGAATTACAAGTTGGTGCTACGGCAGTAACGTTAAAACTATTACTAGAATCTGTATTTAGTAATCCAGATGCAGCGGTAAGAACATATCCAGTGCCGACGGTATCAAAAATTAAAGCGTTAAAAAGAGCTTCTCCGTCCACTGCTGGTGCACTCGTTACAGCTACAGCGTCAAAAATACCAGTCGTTGAAGGCGATAGGACAATAATGTCCATAAAATCTAAATCTATATTTACATTAGAATCCACCGCTAGAACACTTGGCGCTGGCGACATGACTATATTTAGAACGCTATCAGAGGTGTCTGTGTCAAAAATTAAATCCGTTGCTGTAACTTCAATACGGTTATCATCGCCTGTAATTGACGTTGAAGCACCTCCTGCATCACCGTCCGCGAATGTAGAACCATTTGTATCTGCAGTAGCAGAACTAATAGTTAATTGAATTTGCTCATTATCTGTAACTGTAGATGTAAAAGTTGCGTAAACACTAAATGTATAAGTACCGTCATCTGGCGCAGATAATGATAACCCTGTAAATGAAGCAGAAGCGCCTATAGTAGTTTGTTCAGATATGTTTGCTGGTCCGTCAAAAATGGCTAAAGCAGCGATATTGTCAAAACCAGTAATATCAAATGTAATATCAGTTAAGGTTGTAGTCAGCGCATCAATATCAGTAGGTGAAGCGCCTGCGTCTTGGATGATAAATTCGCCTATTTTTAAAGCGTTACTATCTAATAAGCCGCTACTAGCATCATAAGCTAAATAATCAATATTATCTGTTTCATCAAATCCAGATTCTACTATGGTTGCGTTTTTAGAAGTTCCTTGTTTAACTTCTACATCATCAAGCAGCCAAGCATCGCCAAAATCTTGAGTTTGCACAAAAGCGATGTAGACGGTTTGTCCATCATATGCGCTAAGGTTAACCGTAAATTGAGAGTATGCAGTACTGCTAAAGTCAGTTTCGTTAAATGTGTCCACCGTTGTAAAGCTGCTGTGATTAGTTTGAGATGTAGTGGACACGCGAACGGTATATACTGTTCCAAAGTCAGATGTATAAAAACTCTTTGAAAAAAAAGATAATTCGGTATTTGATAATAACGACAAATCTAATGCTGGCGTCACTAACCAATCTTCTGTCACGCCACTAGCATCGTCATCGGCAATAACCGCAGCAAATGAACCAGAGTTAGAATCTGAATCAGAAGTCCAACTTTCACCTAAACCTAAGTTGTTAGTTCCCGGAAAAGACGTCCAACAACTTGGCGGAACACCGCTTTCAAAACCTTCTGTGAAAGGAAACGATGTAATTGATGCGCATGGTGTTGTAAAGCTACCTGTAAGTTCTACTAAATTATAGCAAGTGTCAGTAGTGTTATATTCGTAAACGGCTACATGGTATGTTGTTCCTTCAGTTAGGCCTGTTATATTAGTTGAATTTGTTGTAGTTCCAGCAAAAACTGTAAAGTTGCCTGTGCCTAGTTCAGTTCCAGAACCAAAAAGGGTATTGCCTGTATATGAAGTTCCGTTAGCAGGATCAGTATCTACAGCAGCACCTTCTTTTACTACTACTAATACTTCATCTCCATCGCCAGATGTCCAGTTTAGGGTTGCTGAAGTGGTAGTTATAGCGGTTGTATTGTAGGCTGATGCTTGTGTGGTTGGTAACGTACAACTGCTGTTAAAAGCAGTCCAAGTTACATCGTCGATAGCAACTCTATCTGCACCTCCTCCACTTGAACCACCAATATTGTTATCAATTCGTATAACAATGTCACCAGAAATATTTATACCAGAAATTGTAGAAGTTTGAGAAGAAGTTCCATAAGGAACAGTTCCAATACTAACACCATTAATTAATATATCTATATTTCCTGAACCACCACTAAATTTTCTTTGTGTTGTAATCGTAAAATCTCCAATTCCACCAGAGATCGTACCTGATTGAACAAAAGTGTTTCCAGTGTCGTCATTCATTGTTATGGCGTTCCCATTAATTGGCTGATCTGTTCTTGAACGCGTTGCAGTCCATGTTGAGCCATCTTGTCCCGTCCATGATCGTGAGTCGTAACTAGAATTTGAAGGGCTACAACCCGAGGTACATAGATTTCCAAAGTCCTCAACGCCCTGCCCAAACCCTAATCCAGTAATAAATAAAGCAAGTAATAATGTGTAAAAATGTTTCATATATAAAATTTATAATCAATAATTCTATTTTTTACAAAAATGACATTATGCTTTGTTAAACGAAAGGATGACATTTTTGTGTGCTTCATCGTTGATTTATAGAACTTCAACGACAATCCATTGATTATAAGTAAGGTGTTTAGCAGAATAGGGGACGCAAATATAATAAACAGCCTAGTTTTTACTAGAATTAGTTATTAACAAACTGTTAAGTTTCTTTTAAGACACAGGTTTTATAAGCTGGTCACTTTTATGTATTTGTTGGATGTGAATTTAAGTACTTATTCTAAAACAAAAAAAACGCATCTCTAGTGAGATGCGTTTTCAATTTAAAAGATAGTCTTGTGTATTGACTTATCTAAGTATCAGTTTTTCCGTCTTAGTTGTGCCATTTTGGCTTTGTAATTCTATAACGTAAATTCCAGAGGTAAGATTAGAAGCGTCAATGCGGTGTTCTGTACTATTAGCATCTAATTGTTGTGAGCTTATCACTCTTCCTTGAATATCGTATAAGTTGCACTGTGTTTTTGCAGCTAAACGTCCTTTAACAACTATGGCTTTTAGCTGTGTATCAGTGTATATTTCTATACCATTTAAGACATCATCATTTAGGCTCAATGCACTTCTTGAGAAGTGTATGTAGAAACGTCCTGTGCTCGTTAATGTTGTATTTGGTGTAAACGTATAGTCACCATCTAAAAGGTTTGTAAAGGTATTTGTAACATTATCTTCTAAAGTCACTGATACTCCTTCTGGGATGTTGTGTTCTGCGATACTTACAACAGCTTGCACTCCTTGTGCAACATTAATTCCTAAAGGAATAGATACGTTATCTAAATCTGCAAAACTTACCGCTTGCGCTGCCAAGTTGTTTCCTAAGTTGTCTTCTACTAAATGTGAGTAGATGGCAAAAGTAGGTTCAGTAGCTTCAAACAATTCAGAGTCGTAACCTGGATCCATACTTAAAGATGCATTATCATTAAAGTATAAAGCCGTTTGGTACTGCTGCTCGTTATCAGTCACTTTGAGATTAACGTGCGCTAGATTTTGATTTGCAGCTCTACCAGATATAAAATCGTCTGTTGTGCCAGTCGTTCGCATGGCTGGAGTAAAGTCTATAGAACCTCCACCAGTTTTAGAATTCACAAAAAAGCCTTGACCTGGTGTAAGTTTAGCAGTTGGATTAGCGTCTGCATACGCCTGGTTCCATACAAGAAATCCGCTAGTAATATCGCCAATATAGCCATAGACTCCAGAAGAAGCTGGGTCAAATTCAGTACTATTTTCAGCTAAAAAAGTCGATAGATTTATGTATGAAGGATATGGGTTACCTATAAGGTTACTTCTACTGCCAGCGCCAACTGTTATTGGTACGGAAAGCGTTCCTGTCTCTACATCACCAACAAATCTAAATGTTGAGCCTGTAGGCTGAGTAGAGGCAGTTCTATAGCCAATACCAGCAGCAATTAAAGACGGATCATCGGTTGCTGAATAATTAACATAGCTGTTTGTAACGTTGTTAAAAGGTCCAAATAAAAATGAAGGTACACCACCAATATTACCAGATGGAATGTCGGAATTCGCAGTTCTTAATGCTAAAAATGTTTGATTAGCATTGGTGACAGGAGCAGAAATTAAATCATTATTTCCTGTTGATGATCCCGTACCTGTAAATTGATTGACATGACGGTTGTAAATCACTTCACCTGTAACGTTATCTGTTATTAAACTAGAATATGAGGTAGAAAGAGAGTTTAATTCCAAAACACCGTTATTAATAACACCTGTATTAGCCGTTATGGATTGCCCTGGAGTCACCGTCGTGGTTCCGCCATCGTTGATAAAGAAATTGGCAATTTCAATATTAGAACCAACGTTGTAAGTTCCATCAAGGATATAGGCATCATCAGTTCCTGTGGTATTCGATGGAGCGTTCGGTGACCAGCCACTAACAGGGCCAGCTTCTGAGTATACTAAACCATCAAAAACACTTACGATTTTAAAATTATCGAATCCAGAATAACCTGCGGCACGGTTGTTTCTTAATCTCACCTGTAATCCTGCAGTTGAGCTCCCGTCAGGAATATTAATTTTCACCCTTCCTTGGTCATCATTAATAGTGCCATTGCCATCAAAAACAGTGACCCATCCACCTGTTGCACCACCATTTAGTCTAAGACGGTATTGGATATCATTAGCATTATTGTTATAACCAACAACTTGCCAATCAAATTCTATTCTAACATCGCTAAAACTACTAACATCAATATCTGCCAATGTAATTACAGCAAAAGGGTTCGCTGTGTCGTTTAAATCATTTTCACCTAAGATTTCATCAGAAAATGTTGTGTTATTAATAGGTGATGCATCGGTCAGGGCAATTTCGCCAAAATATCCTACCGTGTCTCCCCAATCTACAACCGTTCCAAAAAATGGAGTATCGCTGGTGTAAGTCCAACCCGTCGCAGTATCAAAGTTTTGTTCTGCTACTGCTATCAATGGGCCATCAATATTAAAAGAACCACTAGTACCTGATATTGAAGGTAAAGTCGTTGAAGCCAATAAATTTCTGTTGATCTCTTGCCCGACAAAGACAATTTTATCTAAGGTAGCTTCGCCATTTACCATGTTGTAAGTTTCGCCTACAATACTACTTGATCCTGATATGGTGGCGACGTCTATACCAGTAAAGTTGGCATCTAAATCTAAATTTAAGTTGGCGTCAATTGCGCGTATGGTCGGAAAAGGCACCATAACCTCAGATTGGTTACCGTCTGTAGGCTGTTGTACAAATTCAAACTGGCTTGCGGTGACTTCTATTCTATTGTCATCGCCAGCAATTGAGGTTTCAGCACCACCAGCGTTTGCGGTAGCAAATAATGAACTGCCAGTTGCAGGTGTAGTTACCGCGTGTACAGTTAATTGTATTTGCTCGTTATCAGTCACTGCAGTCTTAAAAGTTGCAAACACAAAAAAGTCTTTTGTGCCACCATCAATAGCGGTTAAATTTAACCCAGTAAAGTTGGTTAAAGGAGTTACAGTTGTTACTTCTGCGACATTAGTAAATCCATCAAATATTGCGATCGCTGCAATATTTTCGCTATTGGCTATGGTAAATTCAATGGAATTTAAAATCGTATTATCGGTGTCAGTATCGCTACCTGCACCACCATCTCTAATAGTAAAAGCACCTATGGCTTTTGAATTTGCACTAGGAAAAACGCTTAATCCAGAAGTGGCGTTAAATGCAGTGTAATCAATATTGGCATCAGGAACACTAGGAACTGTTAAGGCTGTAATGTCTGATTCAATACTGTTTGTAGATGTGGTAGCAACGCTTCCTAAAAGTCTGATTCCTGGCGATGGTACTGCTGCTGAAATAGACCACGTGTTTGATTGAATAACTCTAAGGAAACCTCCGCTAGTTGTTGCTCCCCATGCGTATAATCTAAATGTTATTGTTCCTGAAGCACCAGACAATACGCCAGGGCCTGCTGCTGATAAATTAAAAATTTCATTTGTGTCAGCTGCTGTAAAAGTTTGACTCCCTGTTAAAGCGACACCAGCAGTAGCGAAGTTGTCTAGGCTGTAGAAAATTTGCCAGTCTGTAGGGCCATTGGTGTTTCTTCTTAGTCTTATATCTAGGTCTGTTAACGTAATTTCAAAAGTTGTACTTGCTGTAGTAGACCATTCAATGTAGTCATTGTTGGTCTCGGCAGTTGCTTGGTTGCCAGCAACAGTCCAACCATTAGATGTAAAGTTGCCACTCACCGTACTTTGAGCGACACCAGACCCTCTAGTTAGACCTGCGGAAGATATGTTTGCGACATTATCTGTCAGTGTCGGCCCAGCTATGTTTGCTCGGTCAATAGTAACGATGGTTTGACTAAATCCTAAAGAAAATAGGACTGTCAAAACATAAAACATGTAAATTTTTTTCATAATTCTTGGTATTTTTAGTTATAACACCTTGGCATTAACATATTAAGAGGTGTTTTGTAACTATTTCTTATACTGTGCGAAGGTAATTTAATTATATGAATAAACAATTTTTTTTGCTTATTTATTAGCTGAAGTGTAAGTTTTAGAAATATTATTCCTACAAAAAATGTAAAAATTAATTTTTTTAGATAACAAAGAATGGATATTTGGCGGCTTTATGATTCTGTTGTATGGTTATGTGTTGCGCTTTGCTTTTGCTACATTAAAAAGATGGATTTAAAGCGGTTTTAGGCGGAAACTTGATACCCTTTGATTTTTGTTAAACCATACGTTTAGGGTTTTGTAGAGAAAAAATTGGATACGTCGTAGATGCCTTGAGTTTTATAATGCACGTTAAATAATTATCTCGCTATTTCAAACGGTAATAGTTCATAATTAAGTATTTTTATCCGCTCTTAGTTGAATGACTATGGTAAAAGAGTAAAAGTTGAGCCTAGATTTACACAATTTAAAGCGAGAGAATTATAATTTTAGAATATAAATTGAATGTTGAATTTAGAACTGTTAACTCACACTTGTAAATACATTATGACACTGTTTAAATTTTGAAATTCAGTAAACGACATGTAGCAAAAACCATAACCTGGAGAATTTTAGGAACGTTAGATACATTTTTATTGTCATGGCTCATCTCAAGTGATATTAAAGTTGGTGTGCAAATCGGTCTTTTGGAACTGGTGACTAAAATGGTTTTATATTATGCTCACGAGCGACTTTGGTTTAAGTCGAACATAAAGTCATCAAACAAGCGTCACATTCTAAAAACGTTTTCTTGGCGAGCAATAGGTACTTTAGATACGATTATCTTAGCTTGGGTAATTACTGGTAACCCTTTAACAGGACTTAAAATTGGAGTAGCTGAGGTGATAACTAAAATGTTATTATATTTTGGTCACGAAAAGCTGTGGTATCGCATAGATTATGGTTTAGATCGAAGAAAGCAGCGAGAGCAGATAAATACGTTCCAAAAATCTGGAGAATTATGAGTATGAATACCGTGCGGCAGGATTATAAAATCGTTAGAGCAGATCGTGAAAAGCGGCATGGTCATCGGTCTTTTTTACTATGGTTTACTGGCTTATCCGGTTCTGGGAAATCTACCTTAGCTAATTTGGTAGAAGTCGCGCTTTATCAAAAAGGCATCTCTACCTTTAGTTTAGATGGTGATAACATCAGACAAGGCATTAATAAAGATTTGAGTTTTGCTCCTGAAGACAGGACCGAAAACATAAGACGTATCGCAGAAATTTCAAATTTAATGGTTAATGCAGGTGTGGTAACTTTAGCAGCTTTCGTGTCACCATATCATAAAGATAGAGAAAACATAAAAAATATTGTAGGAGAAGATAATTTCTTTGAAATATATGTCAATACTTCGCTCGAAGAATGCGAACGAAGAGATGTTAAAGGTCTATACAAAAAAGCACGAGCAGGCGAAATTAAAAATATGACAGGTATTTCTGCACCGTATGAAGTACCTATGCATCCAGATTTAGAAATAGTAACCGATCATCAAAGTATAGAAGCATCTGTTCAAACTATTTTAGACTTTATTATTCCAAAATTAAAAGAGAGCATATGAGTAATTATATAATGAATCATTTAAAAGAACTAGAATCCGAAGCTATTTTTGTGATTAGAGAGATTGCAGCACAGTTTGAAAATCCTGTATTACTTTTTTCTGGTGGTAAGGATTCAATTTTATTAACGCATTTAGCTAAAAAAGCTTTTTTTCCGGCAAAAATTCCGTTTCCTTTGATTCATATAGATACTGGTCATAATTTCCCTGAAACGATTGCTTTTAGAGATGAATTAGTAGAAAAATTAGGAGTTAAACTTATTGTTGGTTCCGTGCAAGAAGCTATTGACAAAGGACGTGCTAAAGAAGAAACAGGTGCAGATGCATCTCGTAATTCACTTCAAATTGTATCACTTTTAGACACGCTTGAGGAGTACAAAGTAGATGCCGCCATGGGTGGTGCTAGACGCGATGAGGAAAAAGCACGAGCGAAAGAGCGTTTCTTCTCTCATCGTGATGAATTTGGTCAATGGGATCCTAAAAATCAAAGACCTGAATTGTGGAACCTTTTTAATGGTCGCAAGAATTATGGAGAGCATTTTAGGGTGTTTCCTATATCAAACTGGACAGAAATGGATGTTTGGGAATACATTAAATTAGAAAATATTGATTTACCGTCACTCTATTTCTCTCATCAACGCGATTGCGTGCTAAGGGATGGTGGTATTTTGGCAAATTCAGACTTTATTAAATTAAAAGAAAATGAGGAAGTGGTGAATATGACGATTCGTTACAGAACCTGTGGAGATATGCCAATTACTGGAGCCGTAGAATCTGAAGCTGATACATTAGACAAAATCATCGAAGAAATTGCAACAACAACAACTACGGAACGTGGTGGAAGAGCTGATGACAAGCGTGCTGAAACTGCTATGGAAGATCGCAAAAAACAAGGGTACTTTTAAAAAATTTTACAGAAGAGATTAGAATGACATATCAAAATATAGAATTATTACGTTTTACAACGGCAGGTAGTGTAGATGATGGCAAAAGCACATTAATTGGGCGTTTGCTATATGATAGTAAATCAATTTTTCAAGATCAATTAGATGCTGTAGAGGCGTCTAGTAAATCAAAAGGCTTTGATTACGTGGATTTATCATTACTAACAGATGGTTTAAAATCTGAACGCGAACAAGGTATTACTATTGATGTAGCATATCGTTATTTTGCTACACCGAAGCGTAAATTTATTATTGCTGATACTCCTGGGCACATTCAATATACACGAAATATGGTTACTGGTGCATCCACTGCTAACTTAGCCATTATACTTATTGATGCACGTAAAGGCATGTTAGAGCAAACCCATCGTCATGCCTTTATTGCGTCTTTATTGCGCATTCCTCATGCTATCGTATGCGTTAATAAAATGGATTTGGTAGATTACAGTGAGAAAACTTATGATTCAATTGTTTCAGATTTTAAAGCGTTCTCTTCTAAATTAGGTATTAAAGATATTCAGTTTATTCCTATCTCAGCTTTAAATGGCGATAATGTGGTGAATCGTTCTGAACATATGGATTGGTATCAAGGTAGTACATTGATGTATCATTTAGAAACCGTTCATATTTCAAGTGATCATAATTTGGTAGATTGTCGCTTTCCTATTCAGTCTGTTATTCGACCACATACTTTAGAAAATCAAGATTATAGAGGTTTTGCAGGTCGTATTGATGGTGGAATTTTTAAACCAGGTGATAAAGTAAAATCCTTACCTTCAGGCTTTGTGTCAACCATAAAAACCATTGAGCTTAACGGTGAACAAATAGCAGAAGCTTTTGCTCCTATGTCGGTGACTATGACATTAGAAGATGAAATAGATAACAGTCGTGGTGATATGATTGTACGTGAAAATAACGTGCCAGAAATAGGACAAGATTTAGAGGTTTTAGTCACTTGGATGAGTGCTAAGCCTATTCAGGCAAGAACTAAATTAGTGATTAAGCATACTACAAATGAGTCTGTAGGCATGGTAAAAGAGTTAAAATATAAAATCGATATTAATACCTTGCATCGTGTTGAAAGTATAAATCAGGTAGAAATGAATGATATTGCACGTTTGTCTATTAGAACAGCGAAGCCAATGTTTTACGATGCTTACAAACGAAATCGCCAAACTGGAAGTATTATTATCATTGATGAGCAAACCAATGAAACAATTGGAGCAGGTATGATTATTTAAGTATGGATAAAAATTTAAAAACAGCTATAATAGCTGCCCTAGAAGCAGGAAAAGTAATTTTAGATATTTATAAATCTGAAGATTTTGAAGTGGAATTAAAAGGTGATAATTCTCCACTTACAAAAGCAGATATCGCTTCTCATAATGTTATTTTGTCTTATTTAAAGAAGACGGATATTCCAGTGCTTTCAGAAGAAGGGAAATCTATACCATATGCTAATAGAAAAGATTGGAAACAGTTGTGGATTGTGGATCCAATAGATGGTACAAAAGAATTTATTAAACGTAATGGCGAGTTTACAGTCAATATTGCGCTAATAGAGGATCAAAAAACAGTCCTTGGTGTTATTTATGTGCCAGCTTTGGGAGAACTCTATTTCTCGACTAACAAATTAGGGTCTTATAAAATAGCAATAAGCCTGCAAGATTATAATATTGATTCGATATTAGAGGATGGTGAAAAATTACCATTGGAAAGAGAAGATAAAACGTTTACTGTTGTCGCAAGCCGTTCGCATATGTCGCCAGAAACAGAAGCTTATGTTAGGGAGATGCGTGTGAAGCATGGATCTGTAAATTTAATATCTAAAGGGAGTTCATTAAAATTGTGCATGGTCGCAGAAGGGCAAGCGGACTGTTATCCGAGATTTGCACCAACTATGGAGTGGGATACAGCAGCAGGCCAAGCCATTTGCGAGCACGCAGGTTTTGAGGTTGTCGATTGGAGTACAAAAGAACCTATGCTCTACAATAGAGAGGAATTATTGAACAATTGGTTTTTGGTAAAGCGATAGTATTCGGTAGTTTTGGTTTTCTTAAGATTGAATTTTGAATAGTAATTAAGCATGAAAAATAAAAAAAATATATTAGTTACAGGTGGCGCAGGCTTCATTGGTTCTCATGTGGTACGTCTTTTGGTTAAAAAATATTCTAGTTGCCAAATCTATAACTTGGACAGTTTAACATACGCTGGTAATCTGGAGAATTTAAGCGATATAGAATCTAAAAATAACTACAAGTTTCTAAAATTAGACATCACAGAAGCGGAGGCTATTTCGGAAGCCTTTGAAACTTATAAATTTGATACTGTTGTACATTTAGCAGCAGAATCTCATGTAGATCGGTCCATAACAGATCCGCTAGCATTTGCCAGAACCAACATCATGGGAACTTTAAATCTTTTGCAAGCAGCCGCAAAACTTTGGAAAGCGGATTTTAAAGATAAATTATTTTACCATATTAGTACCGATGAGGTTTATGGTACTTTAGGAGAAACAGGATTATTTACAGAAACTACGGCTTATGATCCTAACTCGCCTTACTCAGCTTCTAAAGCCAGTAGTGATCACTTTGTTCGCGCTTATGGTGAGACTTACGGCTTGCCGTTTATAATTTCAAATTGTTCCAATAATTATGGACCTAACCAGTTTCCTGAGAAATTAATACCACTTTTTATTAATAATATTATTTTAGAAAAACCGCTTCCTGTGTATGGTGATGGTAATTATACAAGAGATTGGTTATATGTTATCGATCATGCTATTGCCATAGACTTAATTTTATCCGAAGGTAAACTCAAACAAACTTATAATATTGGTGGTTTTAATGAATGGAAAAATATTGACTTGGTAAAGTTACTATGCAAGCAGATGGACTTTAAACTTGGGAAACCAACAGGGACAAGTGAACAATTAATAACTTACGTAAAAGATAGACCTGGGCACGATTTAAGATATGCCATAGATGCCTCAAAAATTAATTCTGAACTCGATTGGAGTCCGTCCGTAACATTTGAAGAAGGCTTAAGTAAAACCATTGATTGGTATTTGAACAATGAAGCCTGGATGGAAAAAGTGACAAGTGGTGATTACTTAAAATACTATAAAGAGCAATATCAGTAATTCGAAATAATTCGAATAAATTAACGAAAAAGATGAAAGGAATTATTTTAGCAGGAGGATCAGGAACCAGACTTCATCCCTTAACATTAGCAGTAAGTAAGCAGTTATTACCGATTTATGATAAGCCTATGATTTATTATCCATTGTCGGTTTTAATGTTGGCTGGTATAAAGGAAATTCTAATTATATCTACACCACACGATCTTCCAAATTTTAAACAACTCTTAGGTGATGGAAGCCAACTAGGTATTGAATTAAGTTATATAGAACAACCAAGTCCAGATGGATTAGCACAAGCCTTTATTTTAGGTGAAAAATTTATAGGAGACGATAGTGTTTGCTTAGTTTTGGGTGATAATATTTTTTATGGAGCAGGATTGCAAAATATATTGAAACAATCTGTTGAAAGTGTTGAGAAAGATGGAAGCGCTATCGTTTTTGGGAATTACGTAAAAGATCCAGAGCGTTATGGTGTTGCGGAATTTGATACTGACAAAAATGTCATTAGCATAGAAGAAAAGCCAAAACAACCTAAATCTAATTATGCAGTCGTTGGCTTGTATTTTTATCCAAATTCAGTGGTAGAGGTTGCTAAAAATGTAAAACCGTCTCATCGTGGTGAACTAGAGATCACATCGGTTAATCAAGCTTATCTCGATCAAAAGAATTTAAAACTTCAAATTCTAGGCAGAGGATTTGCGTGGTTAGATACAGGTACGCATGAAGCGCTAACAGAAGCAACCGAATTTGTTAAAGCGGTTGAAAAACGAACAGGTCTTAAAATTGCGTGCTTGGAAGAAATAGCGGTTTATTATAAATGGATTACTAAAACGCAAGTTGCAGAACAAATTAAAGACTTAAAGGGTGATTATTATGATTATTTGAAACAAATTGTAAACCGATAGCTATTTTAAAATGATCTCTTAAATTTTTTTAATAGTTTTTAGTTAAGCAGAACTTCTTAATAAAAAGCGATAAAGTGCAGCGAGACAAATCTTGTTTTCAATATATTGATGATTCATCTTAAAATAAGGTTTTGAAAGTGATTAAGGAGTTTATCATTTTTAGTGTAATATATAAAAGTTAAAAACAGAAAAATAAATGAAGCGTATTTTACTGGTAGTTGGTACTAGGCCCAACTATATAAAAATTACTCAATTCAAAAAAGTAGCCGAAAAAAAATTTGAAAACCAATTCGATATTAAAATTGTACATACTGGTCAGCATTTTGATAAAGCTATGGCAGATATTTTTTTTGAACAGCTTGATATATGGCCTGATTTTACTTTGAATATTCCTCAAAAAAGTGCAAATAATCAAATTGGTGAAATTATGATTCGTTTAGAAGATGTAATAAACGAATTTAAGCCTAACTTAATAATTGTTCCGGGTGATGTTAATTCAACCCTTGCGGCAGCTATTACAGCTAATAAAATGGGAATTCCACTTGGGCATTTAGAAAGTGGTTTGCGCAGTTTTGATAGAACCATGCCCGAAGAAATAAATAGGCTTCTAGTCGATGAAATCACTGATTATTTTTTTGTAACAGAGCAAAGTGGGATGGATAATCTAATTAAAGAAGGTAAGCATAAGAATAAAATTTTTTTTATTGGTAATACTATGATTGATACCCTTGTTGCATTTGAAGCAGATATTCAGTGTCAAAACCACATGAGTACTTATGGTTTAAAAAAGGATGGCTTTATTTTAATTACAATTCACAGACCATCTACAGTGGATGATAAACATGGCTTGTTAAGGTTATATAATTTGCTCAAAAAATTATCTACTACTGACAAAATTGTATTCCCAATGCATCCGAGAACAATCAAGAATATTGAGAAGTTTGATCTAAAAAAAGAGTTTGAAAGTATAAATAATTTAATCAAAATCGGCCCATTAGATTATTTTGGTTTTCAAAACTTAATTCATAATGCAAAAATAGTAATTACTGATAGTGGTGGTATTCAAGAAGAGACTACTTTTAAGCAAAAGCCATGTTTAACGCTGAGGCCTAATACTGAGCGCCCGATAACTTTAGAGGTCGGTTCTAATACGTTATTAGATTTTGATATATCAATTATTTTAGAATATGTCGGGAAAATTCAAAGTGGTAATTATAAAAAAGGGCGAGTTCCTAAATTTTGGGACGGAAAATCTACGGAGCGTTTACTAAAGATTTTATCAGAAGAGTAGATGATAGAGATAGTAATAGTTGATCGTTATAGATTAGTCTTATTAAAAAAGAAACCATAATTTAAGGCGTAAAGTTTTGACATACAAACGCATTTCAATCTTTTATTTTTATTTTAAATTTTAGAAAATATTTAATTAGCCGTATATTTTATTAGCTTTGCAAATTGAAATAATATCTATTCTTTAACGTTTTTTTTGCATATCAATGAATAAAATTGCATTTATTACTGGTGTTACAGGTCAAGACGGCGCTTACCTCAGTGAGTTTTTGTTAAAAAAAGGCTATGAAGTCCATGGGTTAAAGCGTCGTTCCTCATTATTTAATACCGATAGAATAGACCACTTGTATCAAGATCCACATGTAGATCATCGTAATTTTTACTTGCATTATGGTGATATGACTGATAGTACCAACCTGATACGACTAATTAAAGAAATTCAACCAGACGAGATTTACAACTTAGCGGCAATGAGCCACGTAGCTGTGTCTTTCGAGATTCCAGAATATACTGGTAATGCAGATGGTCTAGGTACCTTACGTATTTTAGATGCCGTACGCTTATTGGGTTTAGAAAAGAAAACAAGAATTTACCAAGCTTCAACCTCAGAGTTGTATGGTAAAGTGCAAGAAGTGCCACAATCTGAAACGACACCATTTTATCCGAGGTCGCCATACGCTGTGGCTAAAATGTACGCGTATTGGATAACAGTAAATTACAGAGAGGCCTACAATATGTATGCCTGTAACGGTATTTTATTTAATCATGAATCACCCATTAGAGGTGAGACCTTTGTAACACGAAAAATTACAAGGGCAGTTTCAAGAATAGCACTTGGATTACAAGATAAATTTTACTTAGGAAATCTTGACGCGCAGAGAGATTGGGGACACGCCAAGGATTATGTGCGTATGATGTGGATGATTCTGCAAGCTGATGCGGCTGAAGATTGGGTTATAGCTACAGGAAAAACTACTCGAATTCGAGATTTTGTCCATATGAGTTTTGCTGAAGTGGGAATAGAATTAGAATTTAAAGGTGAAGGTGAGGAAGAAAAGGCTTATGTGATAAAATGTAATGATCCTAAATATCAACTAGACATAGGAAAAGAAGTCTTAGCTGTTGATGCACGTTATTTTAGACCAACAGAGGTGGAGTTGCTTATTGGAGATGCTTCAAAAGCCAAAAACAAATTGGGTTGGGAATGTAAATACGATCTCAACGATCTAGTTAAAGACATGATGCAAAGCGATATAAAACTGATGAAAGAACAACAATACCTTGAAGAAGGTGGATATAATACCATGAATTATTTTGAGTAGTATAGCGAAAGATTCAAAAATATACATTGCTGGGCATCGTGGTATGGTCGGTTCTGCGGTTTGGAGAGCCCTTGAAGCCAAAGGTTATAAAAACCTTGTTGGTAAAACCAGTAGCGCACTCGATTTGCGAAATCAAAAAGAAGTCGCTGAATTTTTTGATGCAGAAAAGCCAGATATGGTCATAAACGCAGCCGCCAAAGTAGGTGGGATTTTAGCCAATAACAATCATCCATATCCATTTTTAATGGAAAACTTACAGATTCAGAATAATTTGATTGATTCGGCTCATAAAGCTGAGATTCAAAAATTTGTATTTTTAGGAAGCTCATGTATCTATCCAAAATTTGCGCCTCAGCCCCTTAAAGAAGAATATCTATTAACGGATAGTTTAGAGCCTACTAATGAGTGGTATGCTATCGCTAAAATTGCAGGTGTGAAAGCTTGTGAAGCTATTAGAAAACAATACGGTAAAGATTTTGTGAGCCTAATGCCTACTAATTTATACGGTCCAAATGATAATTTTGATTTGCAAAGTTCACATGTATTACCAGCCATGTTACGCAAATTTCATGAAGCAAAAGAAAATGGGCATAAGCCAGTGAATTTATGGGGAAGTGGCACTCCAATGCGCGAGTTTCTGTATGTAGATGATTTAGCACAAGCCGTTTTGTTTACAGTTGAAAACGTATTACCAGAACACTTATATAACGTAGGTACTGGTGCAGATGTGACAATAAGGGAATTGGCTGAAACCATACAAGATATTATTGGACATAATGGAGAACTGGTTTGGGATAGCTCGAAACCAGATGGTACACCACGTAAATTAATGGATAGTTCTAAGTTAGGGAAATTAGGTTGGAAACACACTATAACGTTAAATAAAGGAATAGAAAAGACTTATAATTGGTTTAAAATTAATAATAATTTATTATGAATAAATATAAAGCACCATACGTAATTGCTGAAATAGGATGCAACCACAAAGGCGATATCAATATTGCAAAAGAATTAATTAAAATGGCAAAAATATTTTGTAATGTAGATGCAGTTAAGCTACAGAAAAGAAACAACAAGGAGTTGTTAACTGAAGAGCAGTATAACGCACCGCACCCAAACCCTGTTAATTCTTATGGCGATACATATGGAGCACATCGAGAGTTTTTAGAATTCGATGTTGATCAAAATAGAGAATTAAGAGATTATTGTGTTGAATTGGGTATTACGTTTTCTACCTCCGTTTGGGATTTGACCTCTGCAAAAGAAATGACTAGCTTAAACCTTGACTTCTTAAAGATTCCTTCAGCTTGTAACAATAATTATACAATGCTAGAATGGTTGGCACTCAATTATAAAGGCGAAATACACGTCTCTACTGGGATGACGTATTTGGATGAAATAGAAGAAATAGTGTCACTTTTTGAAAAGCACAACAGAGCAAAAGACGTTATCATTTATAACTGTACTTCTGGCTACCCAGTTCCTTTCAAAGATGTATGTTTATTAGAAATATTGAAACTTAAAGAAAAGTACGAAAACAGAGTTAAGGCTATTGGTTTTTCTGGACACCATTTAGGGATTGCGATAGATGTTGCAGCTTTCACACTTGGTGCGTCTTATGTTGAAAGACATTACACATTGGATAGAACATGGAAAGGAACTGATCATTCTGCTTCTTTAGAACCAGATGGTATGAGAAAATTAGTAAGAGATTTAAAAGCAACTCATGAGGCTTTGTCTTACAAAAAGACGGAAATTCTCGATATCGAAAAAGTTCAAAGAGAGAAGCTTAAAAATAAAAAGTAAATTAATATGAATATTGCTTTTATCCCAGTAAGAGGCGGAAGTAAAGGTATACCAGGAAAAAACATTAAGTCTTTTTTTGGTAAACCACTCATATATTGGGTTATATCTGAGTTGCAAAAAACAGATTTAATTGATAAAATTATTTTAGCAACAGATGCTGATGATATAAAAAAAGTAGCAAATTCTTTTGGGTTTAATAAGCTCCAGGTTTACGATAGAAACTTCAAAAATTCTCAGGATCATTCCTCCACTGAAAGCGTGATGTTAGAGTATATAAACGCTTCAAATTATCAAAAAAGTGATTGCTTTATGTTAGTTCAGGCCACGTCGCCTTTAACTACAAATGTCCATTTCTCTGAAGCTATGGAGTTGTTTCAAGCAAATGAATTTGATTCAGTATTATCTTGTGCTTTAGTAAAACGTTTTTTTTGGAATGCATCCGGACAACCCGAAAATTATGATTATAAATCACGACCTAGACGACAAGATTTTAAAGGTGCCTTGTTAGAAAATGGTGCCTTATATATCAATACAGTAGGAAATATTATTGAGCACCAAAATAGACTTTCGGGTAAGATTGGTATATATCAAATGCCAGAATATACTGCTGTAGAAATTGATGAAGAAGAAGACTGGATTGTAGCTGAATCTTTAATGCGGAAACATGTCTTTAAACAAAATCAAGCTAAACCTATAATAAAACTATTTGTCTCAGATGTAGATGGTGTTTTAACAGATGCAGGGATGTATTATTCCGAAACTGGTGATGAACTTAAAAAGTTTAATACTCATGACGGAATGGCTTTCCAAATTTTAAGAGAAAACAATATTAAAACAGGTATAGTAACCTCAGAAGATACTAATATAGTTAGTAAAAGAGCCGCAAAACTTAAAGTAGATTATCTTTATCAAGGTAAAAAGCACAATGGTAAATTATCCGTAGTAAAGGATATTTGTAAAAAAGAAGGAATTTCTTTAGATGAAGTTGCGTATATTGGTGATGATATCAATTGTTTTGAGTTATTATCAGCCGTAGGTTATGCCGCTTGTCCTGCAAACGCAGTCGAAAAGATTAAAAGCATACCACACATCATTAAGTTAGAAAAAGACGGAGGTAATGGTGTTGTGAGAGAATTTGTTTCTTTTTTAGGGTACTAATTCCGGTACGCTTAATAATTATATATTGAGTTTTTTTAGGTTAAATACAAATTCAGACAATCCAATTAGTAAGAAACTTGTTTTTGCTAACTCGGTGAGTATGGCAATTACCAAATTGCTTAGTATTACTGTATTTATTTGGGTTCAACAATATTTATTAAAAAGAATTTCGCCAGACGAGTATGCCATTTATGCCATTATAAGTTCATTGGTATTTTTATTACCGTTTATAACTTCAGCCCTTGTGAGTGCGGGTGTGCGTTATATGATACATGAATATACGCAGCGCGAATTCGAAAGAATGAACAGAATCTTATCGACGTCCGTTATACTAAATGCAATTATAGGTTTCTTGATAATGGTAGTTTCTCTAATCGCGGTATATTACCTTGATAATTTACTGACGATAGAATCAGAATATTTGTTAGATGCCAAATTAATGTTCCTAATTATCATAGGTACTTTTTTGATCAATTTTGTTTTAACCCCTTTAGGACTGGGTTTACATATCACTCAGAAGTTAGTTATTAAAAATATAATAGATTTATCTGTAGAGGTTTTAAAAATAACGTTGTTGTTTTTACTATTATTTGGGGTGAGTACAAAAGCCCTTTGGCTAGTTGTGGCAAATTCCGTAGCCTTATTATTGGCTTTAATAATAAGGATAATACTAAGTAAAAAAATCATACCCGAAATGCAATTTTTAATCTCTGGGTATGATAAGACCTTTGTAATGAAGTTCCTATCTTTTGGCAGTTGGAACAGTATTATTTTATTATCAAGATATTTAAGGAATTTTGCAGCCTTATTTCTTTTAAATCGATTTGGTAATAGCACAGATGTTGCAAGTTTTAATATAGGTAGGTTTGTAAGTCGCCAAACCCTTCAAGTATGGGAGCCTATTAGAGCAAGTATTGGCACCCCTTTAATAGCCATGTATAGTAAGCATCAATTTCAAAGGTTAAATGATACTTACTTAAAAGGTTCTCGATTGGCTATTTGGTTAACAAGTTTTGTAGTGTTTCCTGCTATTATTTTTTCAGAAGCTTTTATTAAACTTTATGTAGGAGATGTATATATTAATGCGGCTTATATTATTATGGCATTACTCTCTATAATACCCTTTCAAATGCTTAATGCCATGTTGCCTCAAATTTCTGCTGCCATGGATAATCAGAAGGATTTGGCTATACGAATGATGATGATACAGATAGTGAATTTAGCCGTTATGTATTATATTCTTGTAGTTATGGAGTTAACCGTTGTAGAAATGGCCTGGTCTATTGCTCTTGTTAATATTGTAGGAGAGTTATTTGTAATAACGGTATTTGCTAAAAAAAATTTAAAAATTACTTATACAAATATATTTAATAAAGGACTTTTGCCTGGTTTAATACCAGGTCTATTAGCTTCGGTGTATTGGTATTTTATACAATATACTTTTGAAGTTACGTCCTATGTTCATTTAACTTTGTTAATTTTGCCAGGAATAATAATGCTCGTACTTGGCATATATATCTTCGGGTTAGAACAAGATAAAAAACAAATGTTAGATGTTATTAAAATCATTCAAAGTAAGTTGAAGAATTAATGAAGTTTAGTCTATATCCCATAATTTATTATGGGCAATTTTTTTTACAAAAGGTATTATCTAAAGTTTCTCAGAAGTATAGAATAAATCTCGTTGCTTTTTTTGAATTTATGGAGGACAAGGATTATGTGATTGTAAAATTAGATTCACCTAAAATTCATCATAATTTTCCTGATGAGTATATCATAGGTACTGATGTGGACATTATTGTTTTAGATAAAGATTTAGGTCGTATTAAGTCTGTAATTTTAGATTTAAATGAAAATAAAAAATTACAATGTCAAGTAATAGATTCTAATAAAAATGTTAAGATTAGGTATGAATTAGGTGGATTTTTAAATTTTCAATTTGATTTATCAGCAAATACCACTAGTAAATTATTTAATGATTGTTTATTTTATAAAGACAGTATGAAAAATCTTAATGTTCCAAATATAAAATACGAATTACTGTTAAGAGCGAAAGAGTTAGATAGTAAATCTTATAAAAAACATCATTTAAAATACCTAATAAAACATAAAAATCAGATTGATTTTGACTTTTTAACGGATAATGGTGTGAATTCCGATACCCTTCAAAAAATAAAGAATAGTTGAAAAAATTTATATATAAAATACTTCTTCAGATAATAGGAATTTTGCTTTTTCCAAGAGAGGTGGTTAATTACTTTACTATAGGAAAGCAATTAACTAACAACACACATTCAAGAATGAGCCCTGCTTTATTGTTGGCCTTTCAATATGAGAAAAATGAGTTTGGCAGAAAAGATGTTATTATACGTTATTTGGCACTAAAAGATAAATTTATTGATAAGGACTCCAAAGGATTGCCGTTATATGCAAAGTTAATGTCTGAGCGCTATAAAGAAAAACCATTTCATAATAAGATAGAAGAGTCTTTGGATGGGGTTTACAGAAATATGAAGGCCAACGGGTACAATAACGATTTTCCTATTCCTGTAAATTCAAAATTTAAATTATTAGATGGCTCGCACAGATTAGCGGCTGCCATTATTAATGGCATTCAAGAAGTGCCAATTACGGTATTACCAACTTGGCATAAAGTTCCATTTACAACGCAATTATTAAAGCGTTATAAGTTTGAAGAAGAAGAACTAGCTGAAATTCAAAAAACAGAAGAAGAACTGTTTTTAAACTTGGGCATATATTTTCCTGTTATTATTTGGCCAACGGCACAGCATTTAAAAAATGAGATAGAAAATGATTTTGGTTTTGAAACTAAATTTAAATTTGAACTCGATTTAAATGCAGAAGAATTTACGACATTTGTACGGGAGATTTATAAAATAGATGATATTGCAGATTGGAAAGTGGACAAAAAGCTTAAAGCAATGACCTCAGAGCAAAATAAAATTAGTGTTATTTTTATTGATTTTCTCCTACCAGATTACAGAAAGAAAAGCAGTAACCAAATCCTTATTTCTAAAACGGGTGAAAAATTAAAAGAACATATTAGAACCAAGTACAAATCAAAAATTGAAAACTATATTTACGATATCATAATACATACTGGTGATAATTACCTGCATAGTGAAAAAATTATAGGAATTACAAGATCATTTATGAATGGAAAGTAAGATGAAATCGAGATTGTTTATCGTATCAGGTCCTTCACAGCTACTTTTCCTAAGTGCAGCACTTCTGAAAAATAAAGAACTTGAGACAGAAGATTTTAAAGATGTAATACTATTTAAAGGTAAAGATATTGACAGCCATAAAAGATCAATCAATCTACAAATAGCTCATAAAGTATGGAATTGGCATAATATACTTTGGCTAAAAGAGATTAACTTTTATAATAACTCTAGTCAAAAGAAGTCAGTAAAAAAACAATTTGATAGCGTAGATGAAATATGGGTTTGTATGCCTTATGGTTTGGAAGAGTTAAGTTTATCAGTATTGTTCCCAAGCGCAAAAATAGTTTACTTTGATGATGGCTTGGGGTCTTATGCCATTCCCAATACACTAAAAGGATATTTAAAAAAGCCTTCTTTTCTCAAAAAGAAGTTCAGTCTTTACTTTAAGAGAACTACTCAAGCGTTGAAAGATGTTTTTAAAGATAAGACATTTAAGATGCCTTCATTTAGCTATTATCAGCGTTATATGCTTTTTTCAGAGTTTTCAAAAAATGAAGTCTTACCTTCAAAACGAGTAATTGTAGATTGGTATTATTTAAAAATACAACTGGTTAAATGTAAAGTTGATATTAATACTCATCTACAATTAAAAAACAAAAAAACATGTTTAATTTTAGGTCAATATTTTTCGTTATTTGGATATATAAATAGAACGCAAGAATTGCAACATTATATTAAGCTTTGTAAGAACTTAGAATCTAGAGGTTATGCTATTATATGGAAAGAGCACCCTAAAAATTCAAAGCCATTTTATAAAGACTTAAAGGAAGAGATAAGTTCAATACAAAATCTCAATGACTATTATGATGATGCAATTCCAATAGAATTAATTGTGAGTAATTTAGATGTGCAACTTTATTTAGCAGCAACGAGTACAAGTTTAGTTATATTAGATAAGGTTTTTAATTATAAGGTATGTTCTTCAGCTCCTCTTTTAGAGCCTTATATGGTGGGTGCAGATAAGTTTGTTGCAAACTTGTTGATAACTAAACTTGATGAAGACCAATTGTTAAAACACCTTTAAGAATATGAGTTTTATAAAAACATTAAAACAAAAAATAGGGTTTGAGTATTACCGATGGAATGAGAAAACTTATGAGAAGTTTTTAAGAAAACGTGGTGTTAAAATTGGTAAAAACACATTTTGGGGAAATGTAAGAACAATAAATATTGATACAACTAGACCATCATTGGTTGAAATAGGAGATAATGTAAGAATCGATACTGGAATGACCATTTTAACTCACGATTATCCAACTTGGGTTTTTCGTAAGGTATATAATGATTTTGTAAGTTCATCAGGCCAAGTAAAAATTGGTAATAATGTTTATTGTGCGCAGTACGTAACAGTTTTAAAAGGTGTTACAATAGGTGATAACTGTATTATTGGCTTTGGGTCTGTTGTTACAAAAGACATACCATCAAACTCTGTCGCCGTGGGTCAACCAGCAAAGGTGGTTAGTACGTTAGATGAGTACTACGAAAAATGTAAAGATCGAGCTTTAGAGGATACATTTGTTTATGCGAATAGTATTAGAGAGCGGTTTAAAAGAGAGCCAGTTCCAGAAGATTTTTGGGAGGAGTTTCAGTTTTTCATGGATGGTAATGAAACCAATAACAAATTACCAATTAAAAGACAATTAGGTTCTGCTTTTGAAACATACAAACAGAGTCATATATCAAAGTATAAAGATTTTAATGAATTTATAGAAGCTTCAAAAAATTACAAATCTTAATTATAAGGAGTATCCATTATGAATAAAGTTTCTATCATTATCCCAGCCTATAACAAACAAGAAGCTATTCTTGAGACTTTAGATAGCGTGTTTTGTCAAACGTTTAATGACTTTGAAGTCTTGGTTATTGATGATGGGTCAACAGATCGTACGGCCGAAGTCGTTCAAGCGTATTCTAATGACATTATTTATTTACACCAAGACAATCAAGGACAAGGGGCGGCCAGAAATACTGGTATCCAAGCTGCTACTGGCCGTTACATAGTGTTTTTAGATGCTGATGATTATTGGGAGCCTACATTTTTACAAAGTTGTTATGATTTTCTTGAAGAGCATTCCGATTTGGTTGCCGTTAATACCGCACAAAGAACGATTTATGATAAACAGAAATCTGTAATTCACCCTAAAGCACTAATAGACAAAAACCCAGTAGTTATTGAGGATTTTTTTAAAGTCTGGGCAGAGCACGATCATATTAGAACTGGCACTGCCATGATAAGAATGGAAACGGTGAAACAAGCAGGCTTGCAAAACCCTAACTTACGCGTAAGTCAAGATTTAGAATATTGGGGTTTAATAGCAACCTATGGCAAATGGGGTTTTATACCAGAGCCCTTATGGGTTGGTAATTCTAGAATGCATGCCATGAAAACCGGATGGACTGAGAAGTACAAAATTAGAAGAAAACTGTGCCCAGATGTTGAAGAATGGGAGAAACGCATATTACCTAGAATAGCGGAAGACGATTTTGATGCTTTTAGCCTTGTTAGAGGGCGAGTTGCACTAGGTTATGCTCATAATAAAATACTAGGAGGTCATGCAAAAGAAGGAAAGCATATAGTACATAAATACCAATCATCATTTCCAAAAGGTCAAATAATGACAAGTTTGTTAAAGTTTGGTAGTTTAAACGCTCTGTTTTGGACTATAAGTATCAAAGTGATAAGAATTAAAGAACGATTAAAAGATATATAATGAAGATTCTTTGGGTAACACGTTCGTTTTTAGATTATAGGATTCCTGTTTTTAAAGCTTTAAAAAACTTAAACTATGGTGAGTTTACACTTATATTTAATGAAGATTATGTGCCTGATTCTGTTGTTAAAAAAGTAAAAAGCGAATTAGGGGATAGTTGTATAGGGTTAAAAGGTGAGTTTACGTTGGGTAATAAAAACACAACTAACAAATGGGCCAATAAAGGTTTAAGAATTCCGTTTCAACCTAAACTTATTAAAACCATAAAAGCACAAAAGCCCGATGTTATAATCTCAGATGGTTTTTTTCAATGGACTTATGCCGCTTTATGGATGCGCTTTTTTTATAAAACCAAGCATGTGATGTGCTATGAAAGAACCATGCATACCGAAAGAAGCGCCCAATGGTATAGAACTGCCTACAGGAAATTAGTATCTAAATGGATAGATTCAATATGTTGTACTGGAGCCTTGTGCGGTGAATATGTGAAATCTTTAGGTTTCAATATGAACAAGGTTAGCTATGGACATATGGTTGCTGATGTTGAAAAATTTTATGACAAAATTGAGCCAAAGCCGGATATACTCAAGCAAAATGGTACTGAGCAAACATTAAAATACTTATATGTAGGTCGTATAGTTGAAGCTAAAGGTATAAACGAATTGTTAATAGCATGGAAGAATTTTCAAAACGAAAAAAAGGTAAGTTTGTTCTTAGTAGGTGATGGACCAGATAAACAGAAATATGAAGTTATGTCAAAAGATTTAGGTTTATACAATGTTCATTTCTTAGGAAAAGTAAATTATGATTTTTTACCTAAGTATTATCAGTCAGCAGATGTTTTCGTTATTCCAACACTTGAAGATAATTGGTCGTTAGTTGTTCCAGAAGCTATGGCTTCCTCACTACCTATTTTGTGCTCAAATTATAACGGATGTTGGCCAGAACTTGTTACGGCATCCAATGGATGGGTTTTTGACGCGTTAAAACCTCATGATTTTTTGGATAAATTAGAATTAAGTTTTTTTGAAAATAATTTAAAAGAGATGGGGCTTATTTCAAAGAATCTTATTACCAAGTATGATAAAGATTACGCTGTCAATGGGATATTGGAGGCCGTGAATATAGCGAGTAAATAGAAGTATGAGGTTAATAAGAAAATTGAAATCATTTATATTTGCTGCTGGTTTGCCTGGTGCGCTGCTGTTATTTTATCCGGTACTTATTATTTTAGTAACAAGGGGTAGAGTATTAAAAAATGCATCTAGTGTCGATGGGTCTTCTGTGATTCAAATAGTATATTTAGGTTTATGTACGTTAATATTATTTAGAGAATATACGTCTAGGCCTCAGTATTTTCTCAAAAAAATACTATTTAGAAGTCCATTTGTGTTTTTAATTATTTACATCTTTATTTGTTTTTTTAGTACTCTATGGAGTTCAAATTTGTTTTTAACATTTTATCGGTCATTTGAGTCTTTAATTTTTCTATTATTGATTACAATGACTATAAAAAAACTAATTGAAACTTTCGATTACTCAACAGTTATTAAATGGACGATTTGGTTTGCTTTTTGGAATTTATTTATTGGAGTACTGTTCAGAATTAAAGTTGCAGGATTTAGCTCTTTAACCCTACCTTTTATGCCTTCTAGATTATTTTTTCCATTATTCTTTTTTGTTATTATTATTTTAGGGAAAAAAATGCTTCCAAAAGTTCTTTCGTTTTTCATAGTATTATTGGGCTTTTCAAATAAGATATATATTGGTGTTTCTCTTGGATTACTTGGATTAGTGAAAGGGAGTCTTCGTGGTAAGATTTTAGTAGTTTTTGCTTTAGTGGTGCTTGGCTTTTTAATTAGCTATATAGGTATAAATGATTTATTGTTAAATACATTATTTTATGGTAGAGATAGTGTTGGTATAGAAGATTCTTCGGGTAGAAATCAAGTTTGGACTTACTTGATTTCAAAATCAAAAGAAAAGCCAATTATTGGCTATGGTTTCGTTTCTGGGGAGCTTCAATTGTTAAGTAATTCAGTATTTAAAGGAGCAATTAATGCTCATAATTCAATAATATCTGCTTTAGTGAGTGTTGGTTATTTAGGATTAGTTGTCCTTGGTTTATTTTTTATATCTATTTTTAAATTTGTTCTTGATTTAAAAGTAAAATCAAAAAAGACTAAAGCAGCCTTTATTGGTACTGTGATATTAATATTTGTAGTATCAATGTCCGCTCCTGGGATTGGAGGAAGAGTTTATGGGTCATGGATACCATCTGTTTATTTAATTTCATTGATTATTGGTCTAAAAAAGTATTATAAAGTAATACCTTAGATTTTTACTATGAGGAGAAAAAGATTAATAGAAATTGATATTGCTTCAGGTATCGCTATATCGTTAGTTGTCTTTGGTCATTTATCAGACTATGACCCTTCGTGGTATGGGATTTGTAAAAACACTCTTTATAAGTTTCATATGCCGTTCTTTATGTTTATTTCTGGATTTCTTCTATCTTACACAGGCGAAAATTATAAAGATTTCCAATCAATTAAGCAATTTATATTTAGTAAAGTAATTAGGTTTGGTATTCCATACCTGTTTATGTCATTTTTATTTTTAATTGTTAAAATAGGTTTAAAAGAGTACAGCTCTGAAAATTCAATTTTTGCACAGGTCTTAGCTATATTTATAGAACCTACTTCAGGTCCATCCATTTTTTTATGGTACATATATGTTCTATTTCAGTTTTACGTTGTATTTACTTTGTTACATTTAATATCACTTATCAAAAAACACCAATTCTTATTAATAGGTATAGGACTCGTATTATATCTTTTTGAATCTGTTTCGAATATATTTGTCTTAAATTTATTTTGTAAGTATTTTTTATTTTTTTCAATTGGCTTTGTCACAGTTAATTATCATTCTAATTTTAAAATATTTATAAAAAACAATGGTTTTTTAGCTGTGTTAGTTTTTATATTATTGATAATTTTAGATTTGTCAATTGTTATTCAGGTACCAACGCTAGTTATGGGTTTAATATCCATTCCTGTTTTTACATACTTATCAACAAGAATAAAAAATAATAAGATTCTTGAATATATAGGACAAAGCACTTTCGTCATTTACATATGGAATAGTGTGTTTATATTTGTATTAAGTTTTTTATTTAAATCCATAGATGCCGATTTTTTAGGTAATTTTGGTTTTTATCTTCCATTTATGGTTTTCGCAGGTATTTATGGGCCATTAGCTATGAGAACTGCATCAAGAAAACTTGGCTTTCAATTTTTAAAAAAAATATTTCCTTAGTTGAAAATCCTATTTGTACATAATAATTACGGCAGTAATAATAGCGGTGAAGAACATGCTTCGCAAGGCTTGGCAGATCTGTTGACCAAAAATAGTCATACAGTAGAATGGTATCGTAAAAGTTCTGATATCATTAGTGATTCTCTAAAAATGAAAGTAGCAGCTTTTTTTCTTGGTATTTATAACCCAAAAGCCGTTAGAGAATTAAAGGCTAAAATTTTAGAGTTTAAACCAGACGTTATTCAAATTCAAAACCTATATCCTTTTATTTCGCCAGCTATAATAAAGCAGATTAATAGCTTAAATATTCCATTAGTAATGCGTTGCCCAAATTACAGATTGTTCTGTCCAACTGGGCTTCATTTAGATGGGCAAGGTACGGTGTGTGAACAATGCTTATCTGGTTTAAGAGAGTTAAACTGTGTGACTAAAAATTGTGAGAACAGTTGGCTAAAAAGTTTAGGATATGCGTTAAGAAACTTTATCGCGAGAACATTTTGGGGCATAACCAAACGTGTTGATGCTTATATTGTGCAAACGGAGTTTCAAAAGAAAAAATTTATAAACAATGGTATCTCCTCAGATAAACTATTTGTAGTGCCAGGGTTAACACCAGATATTTCTAAAAGTATAGAGCATAAAGCCAATGGCACGGTTTCATTTATTGGGAGAGTAAGTGAAGAAAAAGGAATTAGAGAGTTTATTGATGCTGCAGCCCAGTTACCGCAAATAGAATTTAAAGTGATAGGAAGTTATTCTCAGGATTATGAATTGCTAAAAGCAGCCTCCTCAGAAAATGTCACTTGGACAGGGTTTGTAAAAGGTAAAGCACTAGATGATTTATTTTGTGAATCGCAAATTATTGTAGTTCCAGGGAAATGGTACGAAGGTTTCCCTAATGTAATTACAAGAGCTATGAAACATGGGAGGCCTGTTATCACTAGTGATTTGGGCGCGATGGCTTCTATTATAGATCATCAAAAAAATGGACTTTTAGTACCAGCTGGTGATGCATTAGCACTTGCAGAAGCTATTAAAGATTTACATGGTAACGAGAAACTATGCCATGACTTTGGTTTGGCTGCACAACAAAAGGCAGAACGATTATATACCGAAACCACGGTATATGAAAATTTGATTACAACCTATAAATTTGCAATGCAGTAATTATGTTATTCAATTCTTGGGAGTTTATCGGTTTATTTACAATAACTAGTATATTGTACTTTAATATATCTCACAAATTTAGGGCATTATTACTCCTCATTAGCTCGTATGTGTTTTACATCTCTTGGAGATGGGATTTTGCATTAGTAATGTTAGCGGTCACTTTAATTAACTATTACAGTGGGCTAAAAATTGAGCAATCAGAACCGATCAGAAAAAAACAGTATTACTTGTGGTTTGCGCTCATTAGCTCTTTAATACCATTACTCTATTTAAAGTATGCTAATTTCTTTATCGCTAATGTAAATAATCTCTCGCAAGTATTTGGTTCTAATAGTTCTTTCTCTTCTCTAGATGTTATTTTACCAGTTGGTATTTCGTTTTTTACTTTTCAAGCGTTGAGTTATTCGCTTGATGTATTTTATAATAAAACAAAAGTGGAACGGAATGTTATTAATTTTAGCGTTTTCGTTGCTTTTTTTCCACAGCTTGTCGCAGGCCCTATTGAGCGTTCTTCTAATCTTTTAAAACAGTTTAGAGTACAACATAGTTTCAATAGGTTAAACTTTATTGATGGTTGTAAATTATTCATTTGGGGTTTATTTAAAAAAGTGGTAATTGCAGATAGACTAGCCCTATACGTGGATCGGATTTATGAAAATCCAGATTTATATAATGCTCCAACACTTGCGGTTGCAACGGTATTTTTTGCGATTCAGATTTATTGCGATTTTAGTGGGTATTCAGACATGGCTATTGGTACAGCAAAAATTCTAGGTTTTGATTTAATGCAGAATTTTAATCTACCATACCTGTCTAAATCAATTGCAGAATTTTGGAGGCGTTGGCACATTTCATTGTCCACTTGGTTTTCGGATTATCTATATAAACCTTTAGGTGGCAGCAGAGTTAAATACCAGAGATGGTTATACAATATATTAATTGTTTTTTTGGTGAGTGGTTTTTGGCATGGGGCAAACTGGACATTTATTGCTTGGGGCTTCTTGCATGCACTTTATTATTTCTTTGAAAGTTGGGGAGATCTGTTTTTAAAGCGTGTCAATCAATTGAATTTAAAAAATCTTCGTGTTTATAAACTCTTTAAAATCGTTTTAGTTTTTCTATTAGCTTGTTATGCTTGGGTGTTTTTTAGAGCTTCTAATATAACGGATGCGTTTATTATAAGTTCTAAATTTGTTTCAGATTGGAACGGATCTCTTTATCTAGGGGCATCAACGGTGACCTTTTTTCTTTCTGTGATATTAATAATATTGCTTTTTGTAGTTCAAATTTTACAATCTAGAGGCGTGGCTTCCTTGTATTTTTCAAAATCACAGGCACATCCAATATGGCAATTAATTTGGTATGTTATGCTTTTATTAGCCATTACTACAATTGGTATTAGTTCTAATTCTTTTATATATTTTCAATTTTAAATGCTTATGTCTAAAAAGCCATTCATATTAAATATAATTCTTTTTGTTTTTCTATTTGTAATAGCAGACAGTGCATTAGGATCATTTTTAGAAAATGGATTGAATAAATATTATGGTATTGGCGAATCAAATGAAATAGCTTTGGTTGGTCATTCGCACCTTATGCTTGGTATTGACAAAGTTCAATTAGAAGTTGCTTTAAAAAAAGGGGTTTCTAAATACACGCGCGAAGGTGTGAATGTTAATGATCGTTTAATAATGATTAAGCAGTTGCTCAATAATAATAAAAACCTAAAAACAGTAATATATGGAGTAGATGCTTGGACCTTTACTGGTGAAGGCTTAAGTGAAAATTCGTATAAATTGTTTTATCCTTTTTTAGATAATGCGAACATTGATTTTTACGTGCGTGAGCATACGGATAGATTAGATTATATGACTAAAAAATATATTCATTCGAGCCGATACAATGAACAACTTATTGGAGGTGCTCTTAGAGGATATTTTAAAAAATGGGATAATCTAAAATATGGTAAAGTAGATACGTTAAAATTAGTTAAGACTATTAAAAATGAGAGTTACAGAAAAATAAATTCGAATAGTGTTAATATAAAATTATTTAAAGAAACTATAACCTTACTAAAGCAAAACAATATTAATATCATATTATTGTACGTTCCTACAATAGATAAACTTCAAGACATACAGCTAGATGATTTTAATAAAACGATTGAGATTTTTGAAAATCAGACAGATGACAAAGTTACATTTGTTAATTTTCAAGAACCATGGAGTAATCGGTATGATCTATTTTATGACCCAATCCACCTTAACCCTGAAGGTCAAAAACAAATTACAAAAGAATTAATTACATTTTTAAAATTAAATAATTAGATGTCACTATTATTAGGTTATAACATACTGAATCAACCCTTAGCGTCAATTGATTATAAATCGATTAAAATTATCAATACTATTAATCCTCACAGCTATTGCATGGCCAAGAAAGATGCACTTTTTATGGAGGCTCTTAAGGATTCAGATATTCTCTTACCAGATGGCATAGGTATTGTAATGGCGGAACGTGTGTTGAATGGTAATCGCATAAAAAAAATAGCAGGTTATCAGTTGTTTACTTTTTTGATGGAAAAAATAAATAAAGAATCTGGAAGCTGTTTCTTTTTGGGAGCATCAGAAGCGACCTTAACAAAAATTAAAATTAAAATTAACATTGATTTTCCTAATGTGAAAGTGGAGAGCTATTCACCACCCTATAAATCAGAGTTTTCGGAAGAAGATTCTAAGAGAATGTGCGCGCGCGTAAATGCTTTTAAACCAAATGTACTGTTTGTGGGAATGACAGCGCCGAAACAAGAAAAATGGGTGCATCTCAATAAACACAGAATTAGTGCAGATCTTGTTTGTTCAATAGGTGCTGTTTTTGATTTTTATGCTGGTAATATAAAACGAAGCAGCCCATTTTGGGTAAATCTTGGTTTAGAATGGTTGCCAAGGTTTGCGAGAGAACCAATACGGTTAGCTCGGCGGAACTTAATATCTACACCATCTTTTATATTAGAAGTGTTTAGTAGAAAAATTCTCAGTTGATTTAGAACACTTCTACACGAATTCTATTATTAGTTTATCTTCTCACTTAATAATTTTATATATTTACCCTAATTCTATATGACCTAAACACTTATAGAAAGTTTCATGATTAAGACCTTACTTGATAATTTTTCGCCTAGTGATAATATAGTAGCGTGGTTGATAGCTGCATTTTTATTAGCGTTTTACATTGCCTATAAAACGTTTCCTACTATATTATATGTGTCTAATGCTAAACAGTTAATGGATGAACCTGGGAGTCGCAGTATGCATACGACTAAAACACCAACATTGGGTGGAGTTGGTATTTTTATTAGTTTAATTGTAGTAATGACTATATGCGGTGCTTACCTAAATACTAAAATATTACTCCTCACTATGGGAGGCTTAACTATTCTATTTTTCCTCGGGTTAAAAGATGATTTAACGGTATTAGCACCAAGTAGAAAGTTTTCAGGTCAATTTGTAACAGCTTTGTTGTTGATTTTTTTTACGGATACACGTATTATTAGTTTTTCAGATATATTAGATATTCACACGCTTCCGTATTGGGTTTCCATAGGGTTCACAGTATTTGTATATCTTTTAATTATAAACGCATACAATCTTATCGATGGTATAGATGGATTAGCTGGAATGATTGCCTTAGTGGCAAGTTTAGTTTTTGTTTTTCTATTTATTAAAGCAGACGAATTAAGTTTAGCGACTATCGCGGTGGCATTGGCGGGAGCATTATTAGCTTTTTTAAGATATAATTTTTCTAATGAAAAAAAGTTATTTATGGGCGATACAGGCTCCATGATTGTGGGTTTTTTATTAGCCTTTTTTACCATAAGCTTTATTCACAAAGCTCAGAGTCAAGTGCTTGTTGAATATCAATATTCACCACCAGCCTTAGCATTAGCGATATTGTTTTACCCCTTGGTAGATACCTTTAGAATATTTTTTATTCGAATCTTTATACATAAAACGAGTCCCTTTAAGGCCGATAAAAACCACATACATCATCGTTTTATAACTTATGGATATTCTCCTTTAATGACAACCATCTTAATTTCAGGCATTAATATTATAATTGTTGTTATTGCTTTTAATCTAATTTCTCTAAGTCTTAATGTTCAGATTATTTTGCTCTTGCTTTATGGGTCACTTTTGTATGCTATTCCTTTTTTACTAAAGAAATGGTTTGCTTAAAAATGTTTAAGGCATAACTTAATTATGTTTAAGCCTTTGTCAGTCTTCCAAATGCAGTTATATTTGTCCATTCTGAAAAAATAAATTGATGAAATTAAATTTAATAGGAGCTTTAGTTTTACTTTTATTTGTGTCTTGTGCCTCAAAAAAAGATATTTTTTATTTACAAAATGCAGATACTGAGGCAACGGGTATAATAGATTACGTAGATGCAAAAATTCAGCCCAATGATATTTTAAAAATAACTGTTGAGACTATGGTGCCTGAAGCAGCCTTACCATACAATCGCGGCTCAGGTCAGGCAATGCAAGCTCAAAACATAGAATTAATACAGTTAGACGGCTACGTGGTATCTGCTGTTCAGACTATAGATTTTCCCGTCTTAGGAGAATTTTCCACCGCGAACTTAACAACTCACGAGTTAGCCGAGAGGATTAAAAACAAATTGATATCTGGAGGGCATTTAATCAATCCTTCTGTTGTGGTACGTTTGCTAAATGCAAAATTTTCTGTTCTTGGAGAAGTGAATCAGCCTGGGACTTACAATTTTACCGAACAAAATATAACGCTGCTACAAGCCTTAGGTTATGCAGGTGATTTAACCATTAATGGCAAACGCGACGATATTTTAATGACCAGAGATGTAGATGGAGTTCGTAAAGTGACACATATAGATTTAACATCAGCCGCTTTTATGAATAGTGAGTTTTATTTTATAAAGCCAAATGATGTAATAGTAGTACATCCTAATAATCCACGAGTTAAGAATGCAGGTTTTATTGGTGATATTGGTACCGTTTTAACTATAGCTTCTTTAGCATTGAGTATAACTATTTTATTGTCAAGATAGCAGTATGGATAATCCTTTTAATACATTAAACACGTTCGATTCTGAGGATAACTTAGATTTAAAACAAGAATTTAAACGGTATTTAAGATATTGGCCTTGGTTCGCTATAACTTTAGTTGTTGTTTTAGCAGTATCTTATATTTATTTAAGATATGCACCAAGGATATATCAAACTACAGCAACAATGAAGATTTTAGATGAGTCTGACGGTCTAGAATTGCCTACAAATGCCTTTGTTTTTAAGCGATCTAATATTAATTTAGAAAATGAGATAGAAATATTAACCTCATATCTGATATTAGAAAAAGTTGCTAAAGAATTAAAATTAAATACACGTTTTTTTGAAGACGGAACAATTCAAACTGCTCAAATTGCCGATCTTCCTTTTTATTTTGAACAAATTATTGCCACTGATAGTATTACTAGAAATATGTCTTATGCGGTTGAAGTTACGGATAAAACTTTTGAAGTAAAAAATCTTACATCTGAAAAAACGTTTACCTTCTCTAATCATAATAGCTTTGATACAAGCCATAAATTGCCATTTCAGTTAAGGTTGGACAATAAAGAGGAGTTGACAAATTTGGTAGGAAAACGATTTGTAATAAAATTCGGATTGTTGAAGAGTGCTGCTTTAGGTTTAAAATCAAGAATAGGCGTTGAAGCTATTGGAGAACAAAGTGATTTGCTTAAAATGTCTATTAAAGGTGAAAGTAAGGAAAATTCAGAAGCGATTCTGAATACCTTAATGGGCGTTTTTAATCAAGATGGTATAAATGATAGGCAGTCTGTTTCGCAACGTACCATCGATTTTATAGATGCGCGTTTTGAGTTTTTAGCTTACGAATTAGATTCAATTGAAGTCAGTTATCGTGATTTTAAGCAAAAAAATAATGTTGTAGATATTGAAACTGATGCTGAAATAGGTTTGCAAGAACGGTCAAGGTCTGATGAGGAGGTTTTTCAAATTGAAAAGCAGTTGGCTATAGAAGGAATGCTTAGTAAAGAATTGAAATCAAATTCAGAAAGTAAACTACTACCTAATAATATTGGTCTTCAAAGTGGTAATATTAGTGCACTTATCGATGAATATAACCGTATTATACTTGAACGTGATAAGTTGATAACTAGTGCTGGTGAAAATAATCCAGCAGTTCAAATTGTTCAAAGTCAAATAGAGGATTTGAAATCGAACATTAGTGGTTCACTCAAATCGTATCATCAACAATTAATAGTATCTCAAAATCAACTTCAAAAACGTAAAAGAAAGTTTGTTGGACAAGTGTCTCAAATACCACAAAAGGAAAAGTTGTTAAAAGCTATAGAGCGTCAGCAGCTGATTAAGCAAAGTTTATATTTGCTACTATTGACCAAGCGAGAAGAAGCCGCCATTAATTTGGCAATAACTGAGCCATCGATTAAGATTGTTGATTATGCACTTTCTGGTTCAGGACCAATTTCGCCAAAACCAAATATTGTTTACGCAGGAGCTATTTTAGGAGGGTTGTTAATTCCATTCGGTGTTTTGTATCTCATCTTTATGCTAGATACCAAATTGCATAGTAAAGAAGATATTACAAGAGTAAATTCTAAAATACCTGTTATTGGTGAAATTCCAGATGTTAAAAAGCAAAAGGATATTATTTTTAAAGATCCAAATGACCGTACGGCTTTAGCGGAATCTTTTAGAATTTTAAGTTCTAATGTAGATTATATCCTTCCCCCTAACGACGATAATAAAGGCAAAGTGATTTATTGTACATCTACAATTAAAGGTGAAGGGAAAACCTATATAAGTATTAATTTGTCTTTAGCCTTATCGAGTATTAATAAGAAAGTACTACTAATTGGTGCCGATTTAAGAAATCCGCAAATACATACGCACATACAACAAGAGAAACATAAACCAGGGCTTTCAAATTACTTACATGATATTAATTATGACTGGAAAGATGCATTAATCAGTGGTTTTGAGAAGCACCCTAACCATCATATCATTTTGTCGGGTAGTATTCCTCCAAACCCTGCACATTTACTAACTAATGGTCGTTTTAAGAAGCTGATAGAAGAAGCTAAGGAGCATTACGATTATATTGTGGTTGATACGGCACCAACTATTTTAGTCACTGATACCATGTTAATTTCACAATTAGCAGATGCTACCATTTATTTAGCACGAGCAGATTATACAGAAAAAAATCTTTTAAAATTCTCTAAAGACTTATCTGAAACAGGGAAGCTTAAAAACGTAGCTTATGTCCTAAATAGTGTTGGAGCCAGCAAGTCTTATGGTTACAGCTATAATTATGGTTATAATTATGGTTACGGTAGTTCAGAATAACATAGCTATACTTTTGTTTGTCAGTTCTTAGTAACGTGACAATTGTCATACTTTTTAAAGAATTTATAAATTACTTTTATTAGTGAATTATAAAAACTAGAAGTTATGAGAACGATCACACCAATTTCCGAAATAATGTCTACCAATATCATTGCACTCAATAGAGATGATGACTTGGAAAAGGCAGAACTGTTATTTAAGCGCCATAAAATTAGACATATTCCTGTAGTGAAGGAAGAGGTCGTTATTGGGATGCTCAGTTACACTGATTTGTTAAGAATTAGTTTTGCTGATGCTGTTGATGATACCGAAACTGAAGTAGATACTTTAGTTTATAATATGTTTAGTATCGAGCAAGTAATGGTAAAAAATGTAGTTACTGTAACTTCTGATACTTCAATAAAGGAGGTTGCAAGAATATTGGCAACAGAGGAGTTTCATGCATTACCTGTAGTAGACAATGGCTGTTTGGTTGGTATGGTTACAACCACAGATTTAATCAACTATTTGTTAAAACAGTTATAAGACTAACGATCTAAATTGGTTGTTGGAGACTTTGTTTTGATAACTTTCAGAATTAAGAGTTAGCCAGATCTTTTAAGGTTTTTATGGCTGAAGTTGGATTGTCATTTTTAAAGACATGGCTACCAGCAACAAAGGTATCGGCTCCTGCTGCTACTAATTGTTGAATGTTTTTGTCTGTAACACCTCCGTCAATTTCAATTCGGATATCTAAGCCTTGATCGTCAATCATTTTACGCAGGTTTTTTACGCGCTTATAGGTAATGTCTTCAAATTTTTGACCGCCAAATCCAGGGTTTATAGACATCAATAAAATCATATAGCATTCTGGTAAAATATCTTCTAAAACGGTCAGTGGAGTAGTGATATTAAGGACAATGCCAGCTTTGCAACCAGTGTCTTTAATCTGTCTTAACGTACGATGTAAATGTACTGTAGACTCGTAATGTACTGTAATGATATCTGCACCAACTTTAGCAAACTCTTCAATATAACGCTCTGGCTTTTCAATCATTAAATGTACATCAAGTGGCTTAGTAGCATGCTTTTTAATGGCTGCAATTACAGGCATACCATAAGATATATTCGGTACAAAATGACCATCCATAACATCAATATGAAACCAATCTGCCTCGCTATTGTTCACAAGTTCTGTATCGCGTTGAAGATTACCAAAATCTGCAGCTAGCATGGATGGAGCAATAAGTTTTGAGGCCATTTAAAGAGTTTATTAGTTTTTTACAAATGTAATTAAAATCTAATACTATGTTGTATTGAGCAGGTGGAAAGGTGTTTTCAATTTGAATTATGTTAGAGATCAAAACAAGCTCAGCGTAAATGCTAAAAAAGTGAACCCACGGTAATCAGCCGTGGGTTCTTTCATCAATCAAAAAACGAACAGTTATGTTTTGTAACTGTTGTTACCATTATTAGGTTTGTTGTTTTATATAAAATAATCTACCTAATTATATTGTAATCTATATTTCAAAATATGTTCTTTTACAAAGATAAACAATTTTTATTGTGGTTTGAAAATCGCATCGCCTTAAGATTTATTTTAAAATATCATAATATGTTCTTTTGCAGCCGTTGCATGAATCAAAGAATCCTGTGGACCTTATTTATTTCGGTAGTTGAGCGCAGTCGAAACTAGCCTAGATAAGTTTTTAAAATTCTGCTACGCGATGTGTGTTTTAATCGTCTAATCGCTTTTTCTTTAATTTGTCTTACTCGCTCACGTGTTAAATCGAACGTTTCTCCAATTTCTTCTAGTGTCATTGGGTGCTGACTCGCTAAGCCAAAGTATAAACGTACCACATCAGCTTCACGCGGAGTTAAGGTTTCAAGTGCACGTTCAATCTCAGTGCGTAACGATTCGTGTAATAAATCTTTATCAGGATTTGGTGATTCACCACTTCGCAATACATCATATAAGTTAGAATCTTCTCCTTCTACCAAAGGTGCATCCATACTAACGTGACGACCAGAATTTTTCATCGACTCCTTAACGTCATTAATCGTCATGTCTAATTCTTTCGCAATTTCTTCTGCCGAAGGCGGTCTCTCGTGACTTTGCTCTAAAAATGCAAATGTTTTATTGATCTTATTAATCGATCCAATTTTGTTTAGTGGCAAGCGCACAATACGTGATTGCTCCGCTAAAGCTTGTAATATAGATTGTCTAATCCACCAAACGGCATAAGAAATAAATTTAAAACCACGCGTTTCATCAAAACGTTGTGCCGCTTTTATTAATCCTAAGTTTCCTTCATTAATTAAATCAGGTAAAGTTAAACCTTGATTTTGGTATTGCTTAGCTACAGATACCACAAAACGTAGGTTGGCTTTTGTTAGTTGTTCTAAAGCTAATTGATCGCCAGCTTTAATGCGTTGCGCCAATTCTACCTCCTCATCTGCCGTTATAAGATCTACTTTTCCAATTTCTTGTAAGTACTTATCTAAGGATGCGGTTTCCCTGTTGGTAACCTGTTTGGTGATTTTAAGTTGTCTCATTTAATATTAAGATTTGTGCCATTTAATTATAACAACATGTTGCTTTTATTATACGTAGAAACGCATTTAAATGTTACACAATAATACTAAAAAAAAATAATTTTATGTATTTAATCGGAAAAAAGATTAATATCGTCGGTGTTTTAGTGTTTATTTCTTCTTAATTACAGTTCAAAATGAACTCAGTTAATTTTTCGCTATGAGTCCACGTGTTAGCCATCCACTTTTGTTAGCGGTGATAATGGCATAAGGAGCAATCCAGAATAAGCCAAAGGTGAATAAAATGCTATAAGCATAAGCCCACAATCCTTCTGACGTTTTATATTTACTTGTGAAAAATAATACTGAAAAAGTAGAAGCAATTAAAATACTAACGAGTGTAGAACCAAAAAACAAAAGTGGGTGAATACAAACAAAAAACAACATAGAGATTAAAAGTGGATAACACATAAGTATTTTTAAGAACTGACTTATAAATAAAACGCGAGTTCCAGCTTTTCCTTTAGTTCTAAAATTACTGAAAACGTATTTTGCCATTTCTAAATTTTCACGCACATTACTTCTTCCCCAGCGTATAAACATTTTGTATAAACCCATGTATTGAATAGGTACATTGGTATATGCCACAGCATTTTTTTGAAACAATACGTGCTTCCCTTGTTTTAATATCATATTGGTCATGGCTCTATCTTCACCAATATCTGAAGCTTTTCCCATAAAGGTTTGGTTGATCCATTTTGGTAAACAGGCGTGTACAGCAGTACTCTTATAAGCAGCTAAAGCGCCTGGTGTACACAATACTGAATTTAAGTTACTTTCTGCTGAACGGACAAATTCAAAACTCAGTACAAAACTAACATCCAACATTTTAGGAAGGATTTCTTTTTTATTATTTAAAACTCTAATATTACCAGCAACTGCGCCACAGTTGTCATCTTTTACAAAAGGGCTCACTAAGTTTCTTAGCGTGTCTTCGGTAACAATAGAATCGCTATCTACGGTAACATAAATCTCACCAGTGCCTAAATTGAAACCACGGTAAAGGGCATGTCGCTTACCAAGATTTTTAGCTTGTTGATAGATTTCTAGACGGTCGCCTAGTGTCTTTTTAGCATCTTGCATCCAACTCCAAGTATCATCCATACTGCCATCATCAATAGAAATAATTTGAATTTTGTGTTTTGGGTAATTACTGTTGTCTAAACTAACTAAGGTATCCCAAACTTGTTTCCCTTCATTATAGGCAGGCACAATCACTGTAACGGTCGGTAAATCTTTGTCTGAAACAGAATCTACAGGTTTATATTTATAGTAGTTGTACGCTTTATATATAAAAAATAAGGCTTTAAAGGCAAATAGCGTAATTGCTAAAAGTATAAAGATGTAACCGATGGTAGATGTCATTCGGTCAGCATTGAATTGTTCAAAGTCACCACTAAAAACAGTAAACAAATAAATACCCATAAGAAGCATTAAAAACGTACTGACTAATACAATTTTATTATACGGACTTTCTATTTTAGACTTACTTGTTAAAAATAGATTAACCGTATTTGAGAGTTTTTGTGTTCTGCTTTTGATGTTGGAAAGAATCGTATTCTGAGGTATTTTTTTTGAGGCCATGTGTTTTTATTATAGATTAACTACAATAGAAATACGTTTGGTTTTTTAGTTTAGATGGTTTTCGTTTTTATTTAACAGTAAATGGTCTGATTTAGTAGTTTGAATTCTAAAATTCTATTTGTTATATTCGGATGTTACTATACGTTTTTTTTACAAATATATAATCAAGGGCAAATCAGGTCTTAAATCAAACGATTTTCCTTGAATGTCATTGTCAAAGTGAAGTTCCATTAAATGTTCTTTACCATTTTTAACTGTCAAATTTTCAATTTCATTTACTGCTTTAATCGTTTTTGTTTTTAAGTTCAAATTACTTGAAGTAATTATAATTTCTGTTACTTTCTGTGCTCCATTTGGGTGCTTAAATAGCGGTTTCCAACTTGTGTCATCTGTAGGGAAATTTTCTAATTCTGTTATGGATTCAAATGTTCCATTTTGCATGTTTGGGTGTACCACAAAAACAGAAGGTTCTTTAAGATTCGTTTTTGAATTTTTAGCAGCATATATGTTTTCATCTTTATTCATCCATTCTTGATGATATTTTACCTTTTCAAATGGAATTTTGTCGACATGATACGTTTGCATTTTTAAAGCTATACTATAAGGTGAGGCTCCATTTTTATTAAAATTAGCTCTTTTGGTAAAATCTAAGTCTTTATGTATTGTATTATTTTGCTCTAACTGGCTGTGGTCATAAGCAAAAATCAATTCCAAGTAGCTGTTTAAAAAATAGAAATAACGTCCTGCTGTGCCTTGTCCTTTGTGTATTGGTGATAGTGAATCAGGTAGAGAGGTAAATCCAATAGCTGTTAATCGTTGCTTTGCCAGTTTTGGGTTTTGAACCCAAATATTAAAATGGTCAACTTGTAAATCTGTTGAAATTTCTTCATTTATTTTAAGTAAATTTATATTTGTTTTTTTGCTTTTACAAGATGACAGATTAAATAAAAAAGCTAAAATTAGGATGTTGTAATAGATTTTCATTTTGTGTGTGGTATTTCGTTTTATTGGATTAGGGTTTAATGAAAGCCCATAAACCGCTATTATATTTACTTTTAGGGTGTAATTTTTTTATTTCTTTATTCTTGTGAATTAATATACTATGGATTTCTAATAAAAGTGTCAACTAATTGACGTGTTTTGTATTAGAGGTTTGTTTTACGGAAATCTAAATACAATTTCTCCTTTTTTATTTATATAAACTAGCTTATCGTTAACTAAAACTTTTGCTAAATCGCCTTTAAAATTAGGATGAGACTTTTTAAAAGAAAGCTCAAAGGCTGGATTACCCTGTTTATCTATATACTGATATCCGTTTTCGTTAGAATACACAAGAGCCAAACCTTCTGCGAAATCGTAACCGTATTTATATTTAGAGCCAGTGATAAGTCTTCCTTTACTTGAGAGGTAGCCAGCTTTTCCAGATTCATCATAAGCCATTATAACATCTGAAAAATAACTTTTCTTAGAAATTTGTCGGTATTTTGGTGCTACAATATAATCTCCGTCTTTGTTAATTATACCATACATTTTACTTTTAATATCTTGAACGATTGCACGGTTATTTTTAAAATCTGAAACATTTTTAAATTTATTAAAAGGAATAATCAATTTGCCATTTTTATCTAAATAGCCAATTGTATTAGATGCTTTATCTCTTGCAACAACAAGACCTTCATGGTAGTTACCAGCTAAGTAGTCTATTGGAAATTTCATCTTGCCTTGCATGTCAAAATAACCTAATTTCATCATTGTAGGTTCATCTGAATGATAAGAAACATGAAAGGTTATTACACCATCGCAAACTTTATCATTTAAATAGAGTAATTCTATGCCTTTAGATACATACCTTTTCTGACTTTTAAATGCTTTTACTGGGTCGAATAAAATTTCTCCTTTTTTATTAATTACAGACCTAACTGCGTGATTATCTTTTTCAATAACTGCGTAACCACTGTTAAAAGGATAACCTTTGTAGAGAGTTGGTTCAACTATTATTTTGCCATTTTTGTCGATATAACCTGATTTATTATTTAAGCGAACAACCGCCATACCTTCCTTAAAATCACTTGCTTCGTGTAAATATTGTTGAAATCGTAAAGGAATTACTAAATTGCCTTTTGCGTCTATGTAACCGAGTAAAGTTTTATTAACTTGTCGCTTCGTTACTGCGCATAAACCTTCACTGAAAATACCAGTAGAAGTATATTGTGGTTGAACAATCACATTTCCTTTATTATCTATAAAACCATACAAATTATTTTGTTTAAAACGGTATAGTTTATCGTAAGTGTCTTGAGCAAAGCCAAGATTAAACGTGAACATAATTGCAAATAAGAGTAAAACTTTTTTAGCCATTAGTTTTCCAATTTTTTAAATCAACCTTTCTAAAATATCTATTTTTTTCAAAATGGTTTAAACAATATTTTAAATTACGTGCACCTAAGTTTTTTTTAACATCGTTTTTTAGACAGGCTTTTGCTAAGAAATAACTAAATTCAAGTTTTGTATCCTTAAATTGCTTTTTGCCTTTTTCAAAAAAATCGATTGCTTTATTAACATCTTTTACATCATTGACATAAAACTCGTAGTATTTATCAAGGTTTGCTTTTAATATTCTAATATCCAATTTATCTTCACTAGCCATTAATTTATTCAAATAGCCTTCTGCTGCTTTAAAATCTTTTAACTGCTGATTATAAATAAAAAGCATGTGTGTTTGTTGTAGATTACCATTTACTTTATAATCATAATCCAGTAGCTGATTGAAAGCCTTTTTATTTTTCGAATTAATACTCATATCAATTAAAGAATAAAAATCATCTTCTTTTATCGTTGTGTTTATTCCATAGGTTTGTTTATTCTTTTCTCTATAGTGTTTTAGGTATTGATTAACGTCAAAATCTTTAGCCTTAGACATCCTATTGAAATCATCAATATTTCGATATTTTTTAAATAAAAATTTCAAACCTTGAGTTAGAGAAATTGCAGGCATTTCATTATGATTGGCATTAAATTGAGACACCTTTAAATTATTCTTTTCGACATTTTTATTAATATATTTAGCTAGTTCGTTAAATCCGTAATCTTTAACTCCATAACCAATAAATATATTGGTATTTGAATTGGTTTTTAAGTATGATGTTATTTTATTTTTAAACGTATCAGAATAACCGCCTAACGAAAGGGAAATTATGCCTTTAAATGGGTTAGATTCTTGAAAAGGTAAACACATCACAAAATGAGCTGTGTTAGAGTGCCCAATTATAGAATTATAACCAGAATTGCTATAATTTGTTTCTATGTATGGAATAACTTCATTAAAAATAAAGTTCTTTAGTTTTTCAGAGCCTTCGGAATATCTTGTTTCATCAATATTTGGATATTGACTAACATTAGGTGTAGTTTCATAACCTCTATCGTTATGAAAGATGCCTACAACTATAGCCTGTGGTATAACATCTGACGCATAATCATAACCATCGTCGTCTATGGTAAGTTTACTTAAATGAGAAACATAATTTGAAGTTAAATTAAATAACATGCCTCCATCTAATGTATAAATTACTGGATATTTTTTTTGAACTGTCGTACTTTTTTGGAACATATATTTTGATTGTTCTTTTTTGGTTGGGGAAATACTTAGAATCTAATTCGACTACATTAAATTTTATCGAACTAGTCTCAGTTTTGGATTGGCCCAATACGAGTTGAGAGGCAAATATTATAGTTAAAATATTGAATAAAATTTTCATATTATTTAGTTTTAATAAGTTTCAATTTAGTCACTTTTTGATAAACAATGAATTATTTCATTGTAACGATTTTAATTGTTTTTCTCTGCTATTTTATAATTTTTTCAAAAACTATATCTTTTAAATTCTGTCCTGAAACCTTTAAAGATTCGACAGTTCCGTTCGCTTTAGTATTAAAATCTATTTTAGCAAAGAATGATTGTTTAGAATAAAAACTAATTGTTGAAAGCGGGAATAATGCAATTTCATTGAATGTTGGATGTTTCGTAAAAAGTTTATCGTCTTTTATATATAGCTCATAAATAGTATCAAGAATAGCGCTTTTGTAGAATCCAACATATTTATTTAAATCTATGGCATTTGGTATTTCTAAAGGTTTTACTTTTTTACAAGCGTAGGTCATATCTGCCATGTGATAATAAAACTCATTTTCATAAAAAACAAATTTGAAATATGGAATTGGATAATCAAATTCGTTCTCACCAGTTTGAGGTAAATATAATTTTTCTGTTGCGCCAAAATCTTGAAAATAAAGTTTACCGTTCTCTGCAATTATATTGTAATAAACACCTGGGAACATTTGGTAAGTTCCTTCAAAGTTTTTCAATTCGTCATTATTTAAAACTTTAAAGGTTTCTTTTTCTTGAACATTTTTTTTTAATAATAGCTCTAATGATTTATACATAATATCTAAACCTGTTAAACCGCCTTTGTTCGAAAGATATAGTAACGATAATTGATGTTTAGGTGCATGTAGTATATAAGACCGATAACTCTCAGTTCCGCCTCCGTGAAACACAATATCAATACCTTTATAACGGTCTACCTGTAACCCTAAACCATAGTTTGTAGCTCTACCAGAATTAAGAATGGTTAATTCTTGCATTTTTTTATAAAATTCAGGTTTTCCTAATTTTACATTTTGGTAATTTTTTGCCCATAATGTCAAATCATTTATTGTTGTATAGATGCCAGATGAACCAATAGTAGATAATTCTACTGGAAAATTTATGTATGTATTACTCAATTTGTCATAAGCGTAAGCTTTATTTATTACAACATCATCAGTATAAGCAACTGCTTTTGTACTATTCATTCCTAAAGGTTTAAATATTCTTTCCTGTAACTGTTCAGTAAATGGTTTATTTTCAACACGTTCTATAATTTCTGATAATATTATAAACCCAGTATTATTGTATATAAGTTTTTCACCTGGCTCAAAATCCACTAATTTGTTACCTAAAAGCATTGTTACTACCTGCCCATGGTGCATAAATTTTTCACCTTTTAATTTTGCTATTTCGTCTGGATTAGACAATCCATGAGTATGATTAGCAAGTTGTTTGATAGTAATTCTGTAAGGTAAATCTTTAAGTTCTGGCAAATATAAGCTAATGTCATCTTCGAGAGAGAGTTTGCCTTCCTCTTCTAGAAGTAGTGCGAGAAATATTGTAAACTGTTTCGAGTTTGAAGCGATATTAAAAGTTGTTGAATTATTTATTGGAATCTGGTGCTCTATATTTGCCAAGCCACTAGCATTAGTATAAATGACCTCTTCGTCTTTAATAATAGACACAATAGAACCTCTTTTGTCGTTTTGATGATGAGCTTCAAATAAAGAATCTAATTCTTTTATTGTTTGTTTATCCAAAGTTGAGGTTTGTCCAAATATAGACTGACATAAGAAAAACATAACAATGGTTATTGTCTTTAAAGTGTATTTCATTTTAAGATGTGTTTTGTTGTTTAGATGTTTAACAAATTTGAAGAATTTTATAACCTTAAATGTCCGATTAAAGAAAGTCGAACTCATTTTATATTATTTAATGAGTTCGAATTAAAATCGGACTGTATCTAACTTTTTGATTTTCTAAATTCTAAAGGTGTTTGGTTTGTAGCTTTTTTAAAAGCAGTATAAAATGAAGATTTAGAATTAAAACCAACCTGGTACAATATTTCTAAAACAGTTAGTTCTTTTTTGGTAGGGTCTGTTAGCAATTTTCTTGCATCATTTATTCTATACTCATTTATAAAATCAAAGAAATGTTTATTTAAATGATGATTGATTAATATAGATAATTCCTTTTCTGGTATATCAGTTTGACTGGCTAATTTTTGCAATGTTAATTCAAAATCCAAATAAGGTTTTTCTTTTTCCATGAAGGAAGTGAGTTTTTGAATATATGTATTTTCTGTGCTTACATCTGTTTTAGTTTCTTCGTTTACCAAAAGTGATTTTACAGGGTTCAAATTTATGTTTACACCTGTAAAAAGTTTTGGTTGATATAGTGCCTTTAGAACAAAAAATATGGTTATTGATAAAACCGAAAAACTTATTAAGATATTTATATTTAGAACATATTTTTGAAATAAAGAATTAGACAAATACCATCTCAGTAGTACAAAGGAATGTGCTAAACAAGTAAATGCTGTAATCTGAAATAACCACTTATAAATGGCGTAATTAGCATTTGAGTAATTCTCTAGGTACACCACTTTATATTTCTTTAATGTTATAAATATGGCAAGTATGTATATTAAGAATTGTATTTCCAAAATAATTTCATAAGCTAGTATAGCTTGGCTTGAAGAGTTTGTTTTGTAAAGAAAAATAAAGAATATTAGAAATAATAAAAAATGACCTAAATGATTAATGATTATCTTAAAATTTGAATAACAAGCCGATAGGACGTAGAGATAAAATAAAGGCAGTTGAAGTAAGCTGGAAGCTAGTTTTAAATTATGAATAATGGGATATTCTATTGTTCTATTTGTGAAAAAACCTATTAAGTCAAATGCTATTAATAATAGGTAAATACCAAAAATTCTATTAGATATTTTGTTTGTAGTTTTAACTGTAAAAAGAAAGAAGGAAAGAAGTGTTAGAATAAAAACAACAATTTTTCCAATGGTCTCAATGATTTCTAATTTGTATTCCAATAGTTTTATGTTTTTCTGTGGATTTTACTTTTATTGAGATTAATTTTTAAATGTGAAAGAAATTAAAATAACTCAAGTTTAATATAGTAAGGAACATCTATTTTATAATTATTAAAAGTCAAACGTTTTATTCAGAAATAATTATTCCGTTAGTCATTTCGCTATGAGTTGGTTTTTCGACCCAATTTTCCATAAAGTCAAAATTTTCTTTACTAACATCAAATTCAAAAGTTTCTCCTTTTTCGCTATTCCGTTTCATTACTCTTTCTAATCGAGTTTCTTTTGAAATGTCCAAAAAATGAGTTTTCAGTTTATATCCATTTGTATTGGCAAATTTTCTAAATTTTTCTCTGTGCTCAAATTTTCATAATCCTAAGTCTAGGATTGAGTTAATTTTTGAATTTTCTAATTGCGTAACCAATTCTATTATCATTTTTTATGCTCTTTCAATTCTTTCTAAAAACCATTCCAATCCGTCATCAGGTTTTTTATCGGTAAGAAATAATGTTTTGTTCCACTTGTCAATAGAAAAGATTATTCCGTTATTGTTTTTTTAATTTTGCCGAATAGGTTGTCTTTCCAGAACCTTTATTTCCAACTATGAGATGAATCATTCACGATGTTTTTTTAAATGTGTGGTAACGGATTTGTTTAAGAACAGTAGGGCGGAAAAAACGCACGAACCATTCGGTTAAACACAAGCCGAATTTTTAAATTTTTCTTATTATCTTTTTTTTTCTCAGTAAGCCAAATTTAAAGATTTGGCGACCTCGAAATAGTGCTTGAAACATTGGGTTAAGTACCAATTGTCCTATTGTTTTTATACGTTGTTAGCACTAGTTTTTATTCAGTTATTTGTTTAAATATTTTCGCACTTTGAATTGCGTCATCAACTGCATTAGTATATTCCTTACCTCTTAAATTTTTCCAATTCAAATCTAAATTCGATTTTCTCCCTTTATAAATGTCGTTTATATTAATAGAATTATTATTGTATTCATTATTATTCTCTATAAATGGATTTTCAATAGAATATTTATGAAAATACCAGCTAATAAATCTATAGTCAAAACCATTGTTAGGACTTACAAATATTGGTTTTCCAATTGAGTTTATAGAAATCCATTCATAAAATTCATTCATCACTTTTTCAGGTTCAGCAAATTTTTGAATTTCTATTTCAGAAAGTCCGTGATGTCCGTAAATGCTTTTATTAGAAATTGGTTTGAGTTTGCCGTAAAAAGTTCTTTTCAGAGAATTGTCAACTATCACAGCTCCGAATGCTATCATAGAATAATCGCTAGGTATTGGTCCACTTGCCTTAACTTCTACAACAAAGTATGTTTTTTCTTTCTCTTTGTTAAAATGATGCAGACATCTCTTAAAGTTCCAATATTTTTCAAAATCGATGTCATTAGTGAAATCCGTAAAATAATTTAATATGTCTTCAACGTCATTTGTTTTATTTTTTATTACTTTACTTTCCTTTACTATAAAGTCAAAAACATCGATAGGCATATCTCCGTGTTCTGAATAATGGCTTAAAACAAAAGTGTTTATGTTTAAATTATCAATTAGGTTAATTACCTTTTTTGATTCACTGGACAGCTTGTTTTTGGCGTTAATAATATTTTCTAAAGTATCAAATTGAACTAATTCTTCGATTATTCTTTCTACTTCAAATCCATCTAAATCCAGAGGTAAAACAAGATAATTATAATCAATAAAGTGAATAATATCTTTTGAAATATTATCAGTTTTTTGTTTAGTTACTATCATTGAAATATTTTGTCCCATATCGGTTTTTTAAGTTGGTGCTAACGGAATTGTATAAGAATAGTAGAACGGAAAAAAGGCTGTTACTATTCGGTTAAACACAAGCCGAATTTTTAAATTTTTCTTATTACTTTTTTTCTCAGTAAGCCAAACTTAAAAATTTGTCGACTTCGCAAAAGTTCCTGGGCATTGAGTTAAGCGACTATTGCCCTATTATTTTTATACGTTGTTGTGCATAGGCTTTCTATTGCATTCCTTATATATTTTTTCAATATCTACATCTTCAATATCTACATCTTCAATATCTAATTCATCAAATGAATCAATAATATAGTTGATTATTTCTTCTTGACTAAATAACTTACAGTAATTTGGGTTTAATTCATAGACTTTGAAATTTGAATAAAAAAGCTCTGCTCCATCTTTAAACCATCCCATTTGTTTTTTTTTAATAGTTTCATTCGTATATTCAAATTCGTTATTATCTGACAAATGATAATATCCTGAAAAACCACAAGATTCATATCTGTGATTATAAAAAGAATTAATACCACAAACTTTACAATATTCAGAATTTAAGTGTTTTTCAAAAATTATCGGGTGGAACAATTTCCGATATCTATGAGGAATTTTTGATACAAGTTTTCCAAAGCCATAGAATGAAGTTGATAGATAATCTTGCTTGTAGTTTTTGAAATTTAATGTCATAAAACTAGGCTGTTTCTAATAATCAAATTCAGTTGCGACATTTTGTAAATCTTCCCATAAATGTTTTCCATTAGCAGTTATTAGAAATTGGTCATCACAATCGATAGAAGTTTGACCTAAATGATAATGCTCTCTGCAAGCTACAAAATTCCAACTGCCTGTTCTTATCTTACCAAATTTTCCACAAGTTTCACAAGTATATCTGCTTGCTACAACAAACTTTTCATCTAAATATTCTAAATACTCTGAATCTTTAAATTTATCATCAAAAATTAACCCAACTCTTAACTCAGCCCATTTTTCTTTCACAACACCTAAACGTTTGTTCCAACCTAATTTATTAATTTCATTAAGGTAGTTAATCAGTAATGTACTCCAGCCTTCACGAATTTCAAGTCTAATTCCATTTAAGGCACAAATTTTTTTCAAGTCCCAATGATTAATATTTTCATTTATAATCAAATCCTTATAATCTTTTACGTTTTTGTTAGTATAATCTTCATCTGGTTCAATCATTTTATTCTGTCCCAAATTGTATAAGAACAATTCTTCTTTATTCATTTTTTGCTTTACCAGCTTACCATTTGAATAAGTGTAGAATGTTTCTTTATATAGTTCAGAATCACTTTTATTGGTTGGTATAAAAAGAGTAATTATGTTTTTAAGTAGTTTTTTCATAAGCTTATGCACAACGGTTTTATGTATGATTTCGTTGCGTGGTTTAAGCATTAAAATTAGCAAATAAAACACAGATAGAAAGTAGACTGTAAATAGCAATGAATTATACACGGTGTTAGCATTTCGTTGTTATTTTTATTTCTAACTATTCGGCTTAATTCCGTTTTTCTAGAGTCTGAGTGAATTCGTTTAGCGATTTAATTAGCAAATTTTTTCAATTCCGATTGAGTGAACAATTCCGAAACTAGCTAAATTCCGATTTTGCCTTTCAATTCCGATTTAATTAATAAATCCGATTCTATTTTAGAAATGAACTTACTAAACCAAAAATTAAAGCAGAACCAAGATTAGAGGTTCCATATGGGTTAAATGAATCGATTTTATTTCCTCTAAAATTATTTTCAAATATTAAACTTGATTTGCTGTAAATGAAACTATCATTATTTAATAAATAAATGTCGTTCAATTTTGTAGTTTCATTATATGACGAAAATAGTAGATTGTTTTTTGAAAAGTCTATATTTTTAAAATCTAAAGTGTAATCGTTAGTATTTAAATCCAAATTGAAACTTTTAAAAAAATTAGTTTTAGTCAATAACGAATCTTTCGATTGTGCATAAATTGATGTACTAAAAACCAATAAAGTCAGGAATATTATTGTTTTCGTCTTTTTCATTTCATTTTATTTTTTGTTCCACAAACTTGCTCATCAATGAATGCTAACGGTTTTGTGTATGGTTAGTTGCGTGTTTAAGCAACTAATTTAATGAACAAAAACTAACGCGAGAAAATTCCGAAGGAATTTTCCAAATAAGCACTTGCCAAAGCAATTAATTATACACATTGTTGGCTGTAGTATTTTTATTTCCATTCTTGATTAAATCTTAACTCGTAAAACATTTCGTAAACTCTTTTAAGTC
>NZ_JBGCDQ010000043.1:0-66801 GCF_045105575.1 Winogradskyella sp.
TCTATTAAAATATAGATTTTTTTGTTCTCAGATGTGTAACAAAATAAAATATCCGTTTCTCCTAATCCGAAATCTGTAACACTTCTCCAAGTCCCATTGTTTTCCGTTAGTTTTGGAAACTCCATTTCATTAATTAACCATTCACAAAAAGTATTATCAGTTGTTAATTCTTCCAAAAGTATCAAATCAACATCTCTTTCTTGAATTGCTTCTACTGGTAATATTTTATGTTCCATATTAGGCTTTTTTCGGCAATTGGCTACAACTGGTTATATAAAAACAAATATAACAGTTTACGGGTAATAATTTCGGGATAACAAAACTTCTTCTTGTTGTTTTTTGGATTTTGTTAACGCCTCAACTGTAGTGTCTAACGGACTAATAATTTGCATAAGATCTTTATGTGCCACATGCGTGTAAATCATCGTTGTCTCAGGTTTGGCGTGTCCTAATAATAATTGTATATGTCGTAAATCAACACCGTTTTCCATTAAATGAGTAGCATAACTATGTCGCAATACATGAGGTGTGACTTGCTTTTTGATTCCTGCTAATCCACAGCTCTTTTTTAGAAATTGCCTGATACCAGTGGCGGAATAAGGACCACCATCGCGACCTTCTATTACAAAACGCTCTGGTTTGTAGGTGTTTAGGTAGTTTAACATTAAAGGTTTTAATACTTCGCTCATTACAACACTGCGATCTTTACGACCTTTACTTTGGTGTACCCTTAAAGCGTTTCTGTCAAAATCTAACGCACTTATCTGTAGTTGTAATAATTCACCTATTCTGAGACCACAAGAATATAAGAGTCCGATAATCGTTCTATGTTTAAGGTTTTTAGTAACCTGAAGAAGTGCAATGACTTCTTCTCGCGACAGTACAACAGGTAGTTTCTTACTCTTTTTTGGTCGTGTTAAACTTTCTGTATTAAATTCTGGTAATTGTAAAAAGGAAATAAAATATTTTAAGGCGCTAACACTCTGCCTGTGGCTGCTAATACTGAAATTTTCACCAGCTAAAACAACTTCAAAAAAGTGATCTAGGTCTTTCTTAGTCATCGTTTCTGTAGATTTTGGTTTGTGAAAATCCAAAAATCGTAACACAAAGTAGCCATAAGATCTTATGGTACTTGTGCTAAGGCGTTTACCTTTTAAAAAACCAGTATAGGCTTTTAAATATTCTTTAGCGTTTAATGGTAGGGCAGCATACATTTGTGCCATGCTTAAACCTGATTTTAACTTTTTTACAGGTTGGTATTTCTTTTTTGTTCGGTTTGAAAGCTTACTGTAATCAACATAAAAGCCAAGGTCTTTAAAATAATTAAACAGTGTATTAACCGAATCTTTTGTATAAAGTATATAAAAAGTGCTTTTGGTTTTAGACCATTTGACTCCTTCAATAGCTAAGACAACTCTTTTTGTGTTTTCAGAATATGTAAAACCAATTGCTATTTGATTTGTACTTTTATGAAAGAGATGAGACAATGTAATGATAGCTGTACCAGACATTTATTTATGGATTAATAACTCTAAATTATATCAAAAACATAAAAAAACATAAGATTTTTATCAGTTACTACATTTTGTAGTTAAAAATTAACATGTCATTTATATGAATGCATGCTAAGGATTATTCCGAAAGTTCTTCCATTGTATGGTACACATTCTGCACATCATCATCCTCTTCTAACTTTTCTAAAAGCTTTTCTACATCCTCAGCTTGTTCTGCGGAAATCTTTTTGGTCACTTGCGGAATGCGTTCAAAACCAGAGGATAAAATTTCAATACCTCGCTGTTCTAATTCGGCTTGTATGGCACCAAAACTCTCAAATGGTGCATAAATCATAATACAATTTTGTGCATTGCCGTCTTCATCTTCGTCTGTATCTTCAAATACTTCTTCAGCACCAAAATCGATAAACTCTAATTCTAACTCTTCAGGATCCAAATCATCACCTTTAATCTTAAAATTACAGGTATGATCAAACATAAAAACCACCGAACCAGATGTGCCTAAACTACCATCCGTTTTATTAAAATAACTGCGCACATTGGCAACCGTACGTGTGTTGTTATCAGTCGCTGTTTCTACCAAAACCGCAATACCGTGTTGCGCATAACCTTCAAAAATCACTTCTTTGTAATCTCCTTGATTTTTGTTAGTCGCTTTTTTAATGGCACGCTCTACATTATCTTTAGGCATGTTTACAGCCTTCGCATTTTGAATAACAGCTCTTAAACGCGAATTACTATCAGGATCTGGACCACCTTCCTTAACAGCCATAACAATATCCTTACCAATACGAGTAAAGGCTTTGCTCATAGCAGACCAACGTTTCATTTTTCTTGCTTTTCTAAATTCGAAAGCTCTTCCCATAGTTTAGAGTTGTTTGTAATTATGTAATACTTAAAGTGTTTAAAGTGTATCGCTTTTTAGGCTGAACAAATTTAATAAATTATTGAAAGGGTTGAAGTACCCTTGAAGCAAATTATTAATGAATTTGTGTATTAATACTAAAGTGGTTTGATTTATGACAGATGTAGAATGATTCAAAAGTGATTTATAATGCTGTAAAATTTATCCAATTAATTATTATGAGTACTAACAACTTTCCCTTTTGGGGAAGTGTCCGCAGGACAAAGGGGCTTTTCTACTCCTCAACCTCCACAATAGCTTCTATAGCATTAGCCAATTTAAAATCTTTTTCAGTAACTCCACCAGCATCATGTGTGGATAGCGAAATTTTTAGCACATTATAAACGTTACTCCAATTAGGATGATGATGTTGCGCTTCACATTCAAAAGCAATACGGCTCATTGCACTAAAGCAATCTTTAAAATTATCAAATTCAAATTCCGCATGAATGGCATCATCAAAATAATCCCAATCTGGAAATTGTACCAATTTTTTTTCTATCGTGTCTTTATCTAATTTCATAATATGTGATTTTATGCATTTAAAATTATAAAAATTCAATGGCTACAACAACCAAAAAGGATGTCTTTTTTCATTTTTCAATTTTAATCCCAAAAGCTAAAGGAACGTCGTCACCTTCATCTTCAACATCATCTTCGTCTTCGTCTTCAACATCACCTTCGTCTTCACCTTCGTCTTCATCTTCAAATCGTCTTCACCTTCATCTTCGTCTTCATTACTTCGAAAGCTCATCCAAAACCATCTCACTAGTAATTTCAAGATGTTTCGGCAATTTATTAAACTTAGGCAATACGGCTAAATACCGATCTTCGTTTGTGGTAAACACCTGTTTAATAATCACTTTTTTCTGTGTGATGAGTGTTAATATGCGTTCTACAAATTCATCATGATGTACCAAATCGGTACTTCCTAAGTGAAACACTCCATGTTTATTGCGGTTGACGATGTAATGGATTTGTTGTGTGAGTTTTTTATCGAGCGTGACATTCATAATTAAATTCGGAAAAACTTCAACCGACGCAGCCACTTTTATCGTCTCTTTTATTTCGTGAATTCTTGGACAACCAGCACCAAAAATCATAGGTAATCTCACAATGGCCACTTGTTTTTTGGGTAAGCGTAACAACAAGTTTTCAATTTTAATTTTGAAATGACCATAAATACTATGGCTCAACGTTTTGTCTAACTCATAGCTTGGATATTTACTGTAGGCATCAAAAACATTGGCAGAGGATAAAAAGATAATTTTACAACCCGAAGCCATTACATATTCCGCAATATGTTGATGCGCAATCACCTGAGCGTTAAAATCTCCACGAAGTGCAGAAATAATTACTGTTGGTTTACAGGCTTCTAAAATCTCGTAAACATCATCTTCTTCAACCGTATAATGAAAAAATTGTTTGTTTTTTTCAAATTCTTTTTTGGGAGTACGATAAGTTCCAAATGTTCTAAAATAAGGTCCTAATTCTTTATAAATGGCATTACCAATATAACCGCTGGCACCAAGTATAAGGATGCGATGTTTGTACTCTAAATTCTTCTTCATTAATCCATCTTCAGCATTCAAAAAAATTACCCTTTATAAAATGGTGGTTTTATAACGGTTGCAGGTATTGCTTTTTTCCTAACCTGAATATGTATGTTGCTATCGACTTTAGAAAATAGGGTTGGAACATAACCCATGCCAATACCAATACCCAAACTAGGGCTCATAGTTCCGGAGGTTACATTACCAATCGTTTTGCCGTTACCATCTACAATATCGTAACCATGGCGAGGAATACCACGTTCGTCTAATTTAAAAGCAACTAATTTACGCTCAGGTGTGCGTTCTTTTTCAGCTTTTAAGGCTTCGCTATTTGTGAATTCTTTATTGAATTTACAAACCCAACCTAAACCTGCTTCAATTGGTGATGTGGTATCATCAATATCATTACCATATAAACAGTAACCCATTTCTAAACGCAAGGTATCTCTTGCAGCCAAGCCGATAGGTTTAATGCCAAAATCGGCACCAGCTTCAAATACTTTATCCCAAATTTGTTTCACTTCAGAATTTTTACAATAAATTTCAAAACCTCCACTACCTGTATAGCCAGTTGCAGAGATAATTACATTGTCTATTCCTGCGAAATCTCCAACCACAAAATTGTAGAATTTTATGTCTGCCAAATCATGACTAGACAGCGACTGCATCGCTTCAATAGCTTTGGGACCTTGTATGGCTAATAAGGAATAATCGTCGCTTAAATCGCGCATCGTAGCACCAACGTCGTTTTTAGACGTAATCCAATTCCAATCTTTTTCAATATTACTGGCATTCACCACCATTAAATATGCATCGTCCTTAATTTTATAGGTAATTAAATCATCCACAATACCACCATCATCATTCGGTAAGCAGCTGTACTGCGCTTTTCCAACTTCTAACTTAGACGCATCATTACTAGAAACTTTCTGAATTAAATCTAAAGCATTTGGCCCTTCAATTAAAAATTCACCCATATGAGAGACATCAAAAACACCAACAGCTTTGCGCACTGTGTCATGTTCTGCATTGACGCCTTCGTATTGAACAGGCATATTGAAACCAGCAAAAGGAACCATTTTAGCTCCAAGTGCTATGTGTGTTGAGGATAAGGCTGTGTCTTTCATGTATTATCACCTGCGAAAGCAGATATCTTTTTTAGTTAATAGTCAATTTTTGAATCACAAATTTAAGTAAATTTTATCAGCTTGGCTTTATCAAAATGAACATCCCTCTTAAGTTTTATCAAAATTTTATGAGATTGAATTTTTGTCGGAATTAGCATGAAATAACCTTATTACTACAAATAGAAGCAATAAAAAGCCTTTATATGTAGTATTTTTGAATCCTAAGATTCAAACTAAAAATAGACCCAAGCATTTGTCCTTTTTACGCACCCAAGAAAAACTGAAAATACTTGCAGACGCAGCCAAATACGATGTGTCTTGTTCGTCTAGCGGAAGCAAACGTGCCAACACTAATAAAGGTTTGGGTGATGCTACAGGCATGGGAATTTGCCATTCGTATACCGAAGATGGTCGCTGTGTGTCGCTACTCAAAATTTTACTGACCAATCATTGCATTTTTGATTGTGCCTATTGCGTCACCCGAAAAAGTAACGATGTCAAACGTGCGGCTTTTAAAGTGCAAGAAGTGGTGGACTTAACCATTAATTTTTACCGTAGAAATTATATTGAAGGCTTATTTCTCAGTTCAGGTATTTTTAAAAGTGCTGATTATACCATGGAACGTTTAGTAGCTGTCGCGAAAAAATTGCGCTTAGAAGAAAATTTTAATGGGTATATTCATTTGAAATCCATTCCTGGAGCTTCAGATGAACTCATGCGTGAAGCCGGATTGTACGCAGACCGATTAAGCGTTAATATTGAAATTCCGACCGAAGCCGGACTCAAAAAACTGGCACCAGACAAAAAGCGTGAAGATTTTATAAAACCGATGCTTAAGGTGAAAAATGAGATCATTCAGTACAATGCTGAAAAGAAAATTATTAAAAGCACACCAAAATTTGCTCCTGCTGGCCAGAGTACACAAATGATAATTGGTGCCAGTGGTGAAAATGATTTTCAAATCATGCAAACCTCTAATCAGTTCTACAAAAATTATAATCTAAAGCGTGTATATTACTCAGGTTATGTGCCTATTAGCTACGATAATCGTTTGCCACAAATAGGAAGTGCAGTGCCAATGCTGCGCGAAAATAGATTGTACCAAACCGACTGGCTCATGCGCTTTTATGGTTTTGATGTTAGTGAAATTGTGAACCAACAGCATCAGAATTTAGATTTAGACATCGACCCAAAACTAAGTTGGGCATTGCGAAATCTGCACCAATTTCCTGTAGACGTTAATGTTGCAGATAAACGCATGTTAGCCAGAATTCCAGGTTTAGGGATGAAATCGGTTTACAAAATTTTGAATGCCAGACGTTTTAGAAAATTGAATTGGGAACATCTTAAAAAAATAGGTGTGGCACTCAACAGAGCCAAATATTTTATGGTTTGCGATAGCAATCAGTTCGAAAAGCGCGATTTAACACCTGAAAAGATAAAGGGTTTAATCCTTCAGAATTCAACGAGTAAATATCAAAAAATGCTCAGTAACCAATTAAGCTTATTTGTTTAAATGCAAAACAAAACACTGATATACGATGGGACTTTTGATGGTTTTCTTACCGCAGTATTCCATGTTTTTGAACAAAAGTTGAAGGTTGTTAATATTCAAAATGAATTTGTAGTGCAACAAGGTTTATTCGCTGAAACGGAAACTGTTATAACAGATCATGTAAAAGCGAATCGGGTTTGGACAGGTTTAAAATCGAAATTATCTTCCAAAGGCAGTTACCAATTGTATTTTGCGTTTTTGAGTGAACAGGTTGGAGTAGAAGCCTTACTTTTAGATTATATCACCTATGCGTTTTCAAAAGCTAAAAATGCAGATAAAGATTATACACATCCTTCTGTTTTGAAAATAGCACAAATTGCGAAGTCTGTAAGCCGAGAAAAACACAGAATGGAAGCTTTTGTAAGGTTTCGATTGACAAAAGACGGAATTTATTTTGCCAGTATTGAACCCGATTTTAATGTACTGCCTTTAATTGAAAAACATTTTAAAAGACGTTATGCCGACCAAAAATGGGTGATTTACGATATGAAACGCAAATATGGCTTGTTTTACGATTTAGAAAAAGTAGAATTGATGCAGATGGATTTTCCAACACATTTCGATTTTACAAAAACAGATGATTCATTTTTTGCTACGCAAGAATTTGAGTTTCAAAAGTTGTGGCAAGATTATTTTAAGGCAACGAATATTAAATCACGTAAAAACATGAAACTTCATACACAGCACATCCCAAAACGCTATTGGAAATATTTGAGTGAGAAGCAGGTTTGATGGCAGGTGTTTATTTTAATGGTTTTCTAGTCTTGAAATGACCTTTAAAATCTTCATAGATATGTAGTAATTGATGTTAGGAAAAGCATTAGTTTCAATTACAGAAAAATTCGCAGTACAATTTACTCTAATATATTCTGAAATTTAAATTTCGATAAATTACCTTTGGTTAAAATATTACTTTTAGCAAATAAGTTCTGTTTCTTAAAGGCAGTAACTGAGTGCAATTCGATTTTTACTTATGCAAAATGTAAATGTTAAGGACTTAGAAATTCTAAAATCTAAATTAGAAGGAGAGCTGCATTTTGATGATTTAATGCGAAAAATTTATGCGACTGATGCTTCAGTCTATCGAAAATTGCCTTTGGCTGTCGCTTTGCCTAAAACTAAAAATGATATTAAGCAATTAATTGAATTTGCAACAACCCACCAAACCTCTTTAATTCCCAGAACAGCAGGAACATCCTTGGCTGGTCAATGCGTAGGTGACGGTATTGTGGTGGATGTGTCTAAATATTTTACGCGAATTTTAGACATCAATGAAACTAAAAAAACGGTAACGGTTCAGCCTGGTGTGGTGAGAGATGAACTCAATAATTACCTCAAACCTTTCGGTTTATTTTTTGGACCCAATACGTCAACATCTAATCGTTGCATGATTGGAGGTATGGTTGGTAATAATTCATCAGGCACCACATCCATTCAGTATGGTGTGACACGAGATAAAGTGTTAAGTCTGAAAACCATTTTGAGCGACGGAAGTGACGTCGAGTTTTCAAATTTAACGGCTGATGAATTTCAAGATAAATTAGAATTATGCACGCTTGAAGGTACTATTTACAAAACCTTATTAGAGGAACTAAAACCAGAAGAAGTTCAAAAGCAAATACAAGATAATTTTCCAAAACCAAGCATTCACAGAAGAAATACAGGTTACGCGATTGATGAATTGATTAAATCCGAAGTTTTTTCACCTTCACCTTCATCTTCATACTCAGTCACTGAACGTCGGTCACTGAGCGAAGTCGAAGTGACTAAAAACGAACTTTCAACTTCATCTTCAACTTCATCTTCTTCTTCATCCTCTTCAAAACTAAACATCTGCAAATTGCTAACAGGAAGCGAAGGCACCTTAGCATTCACTACAGAAATCACGCTACAATTAGACGATTTACCAGCTACAGAAAGTGCCATGGTTGCGCTTCATTATGAAAGTATTGAAACCTGTTTAAAGTCCGTTTTACCTTTGATGCAACACAATTTGCACACCTGCGAAATGATGGACGATTCCATTTTAAACCTCACGAAGCATAACAAAACACAGCAAGCCAATCGATTTTTTATTGAAGGTAATCCTGTGGCCATTTTAATGTGTGAACTTAAAGGCGATACACAAGACGCACTTCAAACTCAAATTGATGCGTTTTTAGAAACGGTAAAAACATTAGCGTTGAGTTATGCACATCCTGTTTTAAAAGGCGTCGACATCCATAAAGCTTTAGAGTTGAGAAAAGCCGGATTAGGACTGCTCGGAAATATCATTGGAGATAAAAAAGCCGTGGCTTGCATAGAAGATACAGCCGTAGCTCTAGAGGATTTAGAAGCCTACATTGCTGAGTTTACAGCCTTGATGAAATCCTATAACCAAAACGCAGTCTATTATGCACACGCAGGAGCAGGCGAGTTGCACCTTAGGCCAATTTTAGATTTAAAACAAGCCGAAGACGTTCAACTTTTTAGAGAAATCACGACAGCTGTGGCTAAATTGGTAAAGACATACAACGGTTCAATGTCTGGTGAGCATGGAGATGGTATAGTACGAGCTGAGTTTATACCACTGATGATTGGTGATGCCAATTATCAAATCTTAAAACGCATTAAATCAGCTTTTGATCCGCATCATATTTTTAATCCAGGTAAGATAGTAGATGCTTATCCGATGGATAAAAATTTGCGCTACGAAGCGAATAGAGATGAACCAAAAATTAAAACTTTACTCGATTTTTCTAGTTCTGAGGGTATTTTACGAGAAGCTGAAAAGTGCAACGGTTCTGGTGATTGTAGAAAATTACCAGAGTTTGGTGGTACCATGTGTCCAAGTTACAGAGCCACCAGAAATGAAAAAGATACCACACGAGCAAGAGCAAATGCACTGCGTGAATTTTTAACGAAAAGCGACAAAGCCAATAAATTTAATCATAAAGAATTAAAAGATGTTTTCGATTTATGTCTCAGTTGCAAAGCCTGTGCAAGTGAATGTCCAAGCAGTGTCGATGTGGCAAGCTTAAAAGCTGAATTTCAATACCAATATCAGAAAGCAAATGGCACTTCGTTCAGAACCAAACTATTCGCTTACAACAATAAAATTAATGGATATGCGAGTCGTGTTTCAAGGCTTACCAATTTTTTGTTTTCTAATGGATTCACGAGTTCAGTTATAAAATCTATTGGTGGTATTGCTAAAGAACGGAGCTTACCTTTAATATCGAATAAGACTTTATATGATGAATTTCAAAATATTGAAAATAAATTAGTGACAAAAAATTATATTAAGGAGGTATGCGTGTTTAATGACGAATTCACCAATCATCTAGATACGCAAATTGGTGTAGATGCTATTGTGCTTTTAACTGCACTTAATTATAAAGTAAATCTCATTGCGCATTCAGAATCTGGACGAGCGATGTTGTCTAAAGGATTGCTTGAACCTGCTAAAAAAGTTGCGAATGAGAATGTTTCAAAATTCAAAAATCTAGTCACTAAAAACACACCTCTGATTGGTATTGAACCATCGGCAATATTAACTTTTAAAGATGAATATATTCGGTTAGCAGATGATAAAGCATCGGCAAAATCTATCGCTAAACATACCTTTTTAATTGAAGAATTTCTACAACAAGAAATTGAATTAGGCCATATTACATCCGAACAATTCACGAAAGAAACAAAAACCATCAAATTTCATGGGCATTGCCATCAAAAAGCCTTGTCTAATCAGAAATCGAGTTTTAACCTACTCAATTTGCCAAAAAATTATAAAGTGACCCTTATTCCAAGTGGCTGCTGTGGTATGGCAGGCAGTTTTGGTTATGAAAAAGAACACTACGAAGTTAGTATGCAAATTGGTGAGCAAACCTTGTTTCCTGCCGTTAGAAAAGCTTCAAACGATACTATAATCTCAGCGAATGGAACAAGCTGCAGACATCAAATTAAAGATGGTACAGGCAGAATTGCACAACACCCAATTTCTATTTTAAGAGATGCACTTATTTAAATAGTAATATTTTGCGCTTCAAATAAAATTTAGAACACCTTAATCTTCGCTAACGATATAGCTTTCGAGCTCTTGTATATTATCAACAGAGGCACTTGTTGGAAATTCCCCTCCAGCACCAGAAGCATTTAAAAACGGGAGAAAGGTAGGACTTATCGTAAAGCTTTGATTGGCATCCGATTTAATAAGACCAACATTTTCTGCGTAATAATTATTTAAGATTAAGACGTCTTGCGATTCTAAGATAGCTTGTGTTATTGGGATTATGATGGTAATTACAGTACTTATTTCAAGATTAGCTCTAATTTCTGTATGTATTACATTTGTGTAAGTGACATCGTTTACGGTCAGTTCATTTAAATTGGCGACGTGTGTATTAGTGATGTCGTAAGCTGTAGTAATGGGAAGTGTTTGTCCGTCAAAATCTAAATCTTGTGTAAAACTATCCTCAGTGCTGTAGAGCTCAGTATTTGCAGCAGCATTGAGATCATAAAGTACAAAATCAGTTAAGGCAATATCTGACTCTGGTAAGATATCTAAAGCTCCGAGTGCTGATAAATCACCAGTATAATTTAATGTTGAATTGGTTTTTGTGAATATGCCTGTGCTAAAAATAGAATTCATGGTGCCGTTTGCAGGCGCAGTATCATCATTAACTTGAAGTGTAAACGTGTTACCTGTTGCTGAATTGATAGTAACCACATCTGTTGCCATAAAGTTGAATTCAGGATTAGTGGTGCTATTGTTTTCTACATTATACGTCCAAGAATCATCAAGGCTAGATGGAAAATAGTCGCCAGAAATGATGCCATTGTCAGTTTCTGAATCATCCGAACTACAGCTAACCATCAAAAGACTACAAATTAAAAGTAACATATAAGATTTCATACCGTAAACTAATTATGTGTGTGAAAACAAAAGTAAACAATAGTCATAAAAACCCTATTTTAAATTCCATAATCTCGAAGAACGTTCATTTTAGGCTTATAAAATGGAATTACAATTTTTGTTTCTCTTAGAATACATTTACATTAGCATAAAATTAGGTTGATGGCAGGAAATTCGTTTGGTAAATTATTTAAACTAACTACGTTTGGTGAATCGCATGGAGCGGCAATTGGTGGTATAATTGATGGTTGTCCGTCTGGAATACAACTCGATTTTGACGCCATTCAAAATGAATTAAATCGCAGAAAACCAGGACAATCTAAAATTGTAACCCAGCGTAAAGAGCCAGATACGGTTGAATTTTATTCTGGTATTTTTGAAGGATTGACGACAGGAACTCCGATTGGTTTTGTGATTCATAATACCAACCAAAAATCTAAAGACTACTCGCATATTAAAGATGTGTATCGTCCAAGTCATGCCGATTACACCTACGATAAAAAATACGGAGTCAGAGATTATAGAGGTGGAGGTCGTAGTTCAGCGCGTGAAACTGCTTCGCGAGTTGTGGCTGGTGCTATTGCAAAACAGATGTTGAATGCAATTAAAATTAATGCATTTACGTCTTCAGTTGGTGATATTTTTATAGACAAACCGTATCAAGATTTAGATTTTAGTAAAATCGAATCTAACGTAATTCGTTGTCCAGATGAAGCCACTGCCGAAAAAATGATTACTAAAATACAGGAGATAAAAAAGCAGGGAGACACCATTGGTGGTACGATTACTTGTGTGATTCAAAATGTGCCTGTCGGATTAGGCGAACCGGTTTTCGATAAGCTACATGCCGAACTCGGAAAAGCCATGCTTTCTATAAACGCTGTAAAAGGTTTTGAATATGGCAGCGGATTCTGTGGTGCCAGAATGAAAGGCAGTGAGCATAATGATTTGTTTAACGAAGATGGTAGTACAAAAACCAATTTATCTGGTGGAGTTCAAGGTGGCATTTCAAACGGTATGGATATTTATTTTAGAGTGGCGTTTAAACCTGTGGCGACCGTAATACAAAAACAAGATGCCTTAAATAGTTCGGGAGATATTGTGGAAATGCAAGGCAAAGGCAGACATGATCCTTGTGTGGTGCCAAGAGCTGTGCCGATTGTTGAGGCTATGGCTGCTTTGGTAATTGCGGATTTCACACTGCTGCGCAGGCAGGAGTCTCGTGAGTGGTAGCATAATTCCTGCGCAGGCAGGAATCTCAGGAAAATAAATGTATATTATTAAATAAGACCTCAAAGGTTTTTAAAACCTTTGAGGTCTTGCAAAGCTTATGTTTATAACAATGATTAAAAAAAATCATGTTTTAAAAAAATAAAGAATTGGCAGTATTAGATTCGAAAACATAAAAAGACTAACACTAGATATTGAAATAAGAAGTTCGTAAAAGGTTTTATAAATGAAAGTAATCAAAATACAAGTTCTAATTTTAAAAGAATTAGTAATTTAGAATGTTTCAGACCTTTCAGGTTTTTAAAACCTGAAAGGTCTTACTTTTATGAAAATTATTACACTATTAAAACTGAGTTATGTTTTAATTAAAAACCTTAGTGTTAAGTCATTTATTAATCACTAATACCAGATATTAACTAAAAAAAATCCCGTTTTATTAAGGATCGATACGGAAATAAATTCAGCATAACATGAAAAAACTAGCATTACACTGGAAGATTATTATAGGAATGGTTCTTGGAATTATTTTCGGATTTATCATGAATTCATTTAATGGTCAACAATTTGTCACCGATTGGATTGCTCCTTTTGGTACTATTTTTATCAATTTGCTTAAGTTAATTGCGGTGCCTTTAATTTTAGCGTCCCTAATTAAAGGGATTTCAGACTTAAAAGATATTTCGAAGATTAAAAGTATGGGTTTGCGTACTATAGCGATCTATATTGGTACTACGGTTATTGCTATCGTTATTGGACTTTCAATAGTTAATATTGTAAAACCTGGTGCTGGAATGCCAGCTGAAACCATCGAAAAAATCAAGCTTAAATACGAAAATGATGCAGGAGTTACCGATAAGCTAACAAAGGCTAGTGCTCAAAAGGACGCAGGACCGTTACAAGCTTTAGTTGATATTTTTCCAAGTAATATTTTTCAAGCAATGGGTGAAGCTAAAATGCTTCAAGTCATCTGTTTTGCGCTTTTAGTTGGTATTTGTTTGCTGCTAATTCCTGAACGGAAAGCCAAACCAATGATCGATATTTTCGACTCGCTAAATGAAGTGATTATGAAAATGGTCGATTTAATTATGCTATTTGCTCCGTATGCTGTATTTGCATTAATGGCTAATGTAATTATCGCTTTCGATGATACTGAGATATTACTCAAATTAGTGCAATATGCATTGTGCGTTGTTGCTGGTTTAATTTTAATGATCGGGTTTTATATGTTACTTGTTAAGGTCATTACTAAAAAATCACCATTATGGTTTCTAAGTAAAATGAGTCCTGCTCAATTATTAGCGTTTTCCACAAGTTCGAGTGCTGCAACGTTACCAGTTACTATGGAAAGGGTAGAAGAACACCTTGGAGTTGATAAAGAAGTTTCAGGTTTTGTGCTTCCTGTTGGTGCAACGGTAAATATGGATGGTACAAGTTTATACCAAGGTATTGCAGCAGTTTTTATAATGCAAGTGATTTGGCCAGAAGGCTTAACATTTACCAATCAATTAGTGATAGTTTTAACGGCATTATTAGCATCTATAGGTAGTGCTGCAGTACCAAGTGCAGGCATGGTAATGTTGGTAATTGTATTGGAATCTATAGGATTTCCAGAGGAATTATTACCAATAGGATTGGCCTTGATTTTCGCAGTAGATAGACCTTTAGACATGTGTAGAACAGTCGTTAATGTTACTGGTGATGCCACAGTATCCATGATTGTAGCCAAATCTTTGGGGAAACTACATGACCATCCTAAAGCAAAAGAATGGGATGATAATTATGATGCTGTGAAATAGGAATAATTCGCAAGCATTGATACCTCCACGCATGTACGGACAAATCCCTAGTACGGACAAGTCGCGACTTGTCCCAACAGATGAATAAACAAAAATGAAAAATCACCATAACATAATATCCGCAAATCAACTGCATAAAAATCAGAATGATCCGAATTTAATTATTCTAGATGCCACAATAAATAAGGTAATTGATAAGGCTTCAATAAGAATACCAAACGCCAGATTTTTCGATATTAAGAAAAAATTCAGTGATATTTCTGCACCTTTTCCTAGCACGTTGCCTTCAAAAGCGCAATTTGAAACAGAAGCTCAAAACCTTGGCATCAATAAAGCATCGTGGATTGTTGTATATGATGATAAAGGCATCTATTCTAGTACTAGAGTTTGGTGGTTATTTAAAGTGTTTGGATTTAAGAATGTAGCTGTTTTAGATGGTGGCTTACCGGAGTGGCAACAGCATAATTTACCAGTTGAAAATTATACGAATGAAAGTTATACTAAAGGTGATTTTGAAGCCGATTTTCATACCAACTTAATGACTAATTTTGAAGGTGTGAATCAATTTTTAAAAGACGAAAACACCCTAATAATAGACGCACGTTCTCAAGCGCGTTTTCAATGTTTAGTAGATGAACCTAAAGCGGGTTTGCGACGTGGGACGATTCCGAATTCAAAAAATTTACCTTATCCGGATTTGTTTGAAGGACATACATTAAAATCGGTAGTTGAATTATCCAGAATCTTTAGTAACTTAGTAGAAGAAAAAAAGACGTTGGTGTTTAGTTGTGGCTCAGGCATTACGGCTTGCATTTTAGCTTTAGCAGCGACACTTTGTAATTTTAAAACAAATTTAATTGTCTATGATGGCTCATGGACAGAATATGGAAGCTTAACGGATTAAACTATGAACACAATCGACTGGACCAAAGACGAACTTGTCGCTTATATTTTATTATTTGCTGCAAATGCTGATTTTAAGGAATCGGTAGAAGAACGAGATTTAATTATCTCTAAAGTAGATTTGAAAACGTTTCAAGAAATTCATGACGAATTTAAAAGAGACAACGATTATCAAGGTCTCAAAAAAATAACAATAAGCTTAGAACAGCATAATTACGATAAGGATGATATTGACCTTTTAATGGAAGACATAAAAACCTTATTTTTTGTTGATGGAGACTTTGATATTACGGAGCAAAACATGCTCAAATCGCTTAGTCGTTTGTTTAAAACTGTTTAGTCTTTATAAATTCAAATAAGACCTACATCTAAAATTTGGGTTCAATTTTTAAAAGTTCACCAGGTTTTAGTTGGTCTAATTGATAAGCTCCAATCCGAACTCTTACCAATCTTAGTGTTGGAAACCCAACTTTGGCAGTCATTTTTCGGACTTGTCTAAACTTACCTTCCTTTAAAGTAATGGACAACCATGAGGTTGATCCATGTCTGTCGTCCCTTACAAAGCGCTCTACAATATGAGAAGTATCATTTAAAATTTCGGCTTTACAAGGTTTTGTAATATAGGATTTGCCTTCTACTGAAATTTCAATGCCGTGTTGCAATTTTAAGATCGCTTCAGGTGTAATGAGACCATCTACCATAACATGATATTCTTTTTCAATTTTAGAACTTGTAATGTAATTACTGAATTTACCGTCTGTGGTTAAGAGTAGTAAGCCTTCAGATTTTTCATCTAAACGCCCAACAGCCATTAGGTTTTTAGCAGTATCTATCAATTCATTTAAAAGTTTTTTGTTACGTCTTTTGTTTTGATGATTTACAAATTGACTGAGATAGCCATAAGGCTTATATATTTTATAGTAGTGCTGTATCATTACCACCAAGTTATAAAACATTTTTGAAGTGCGTTGATATCGTTTTTTATCCAACAAAGCGGAGAACGTTTGTTTTGAATTTGGGTTTTAATCAAATCGAAAGCGTCATCAAAATGAAACCAAGTCACTTTAGGTTTTGGTGTACAAAGCCATTCTAACTTTTCAGGAATATAAAATTGAAATTTTCGTAATTCATCAATGCTTTCAAAATTTAAATACCAACCACTAACACAATCAGAATTCAAAGGAAAAACATCTATATGCTGCTTTTTATAAGGCAGAAAAAGCTGTGCTTTGAAGCAAACCTTCTGTTTAATAGTATCCACATCTAACGAATGACGCTCTAAAGCTAACGTTGTTTTTGGATGGTAGAGTAGAGGTAATTGTTTTTCTTTAAGCTTATTGAGTTTGTAAATTAAAGCATCATTTTTATTCGGCCCAACCCAAGGATCTAAAGCATTGGTGCTGTCTTGTTTTGGATTATATAAATAGAATTTATAGACTATTTCTAAATGAATGGGTTGTTGCTTTTTTAGAATGACGAGATCTAATTCTCCAATTGTAATCTTATGGTCTTTAATTTGTAGATTTTCTTCTAGAATTTTAATAGTGGCATCCTTTTGTAATTGAAATGCTATAAATTTTTCAACCCATTTTCCTAAACGGAGTTGTTTTGGTTCTGCACTTTGCGTAAAATGATGACTTGTAGATTTTGGTTGAAATTGCTCAAAATTATAGACTGCAGAGCGTTCCCAAAGTAAAGCTGTGTTCTGAAAGCCTTCAAATAAGTCTTGAAAATTGATATGATCTTTCAATGAAACTTTTTAGATTTTGATAAAAATAGAATTAATAGCAGATAAAACAGGCTTATTAAAAATAAAAAAAGCACAGCTTATAAATAAGTGTGCTTTTTTGGTGTTATGCTATTTGATAGAATTTTCTCTAATGTTGTTTAAAATTCTTAACTAAGCGTATATTATTTTTCCGAGATTAGAAGATAGTTACCTATCGGAATTGATAATTAATTAGCTGCTGTCTGGTTGAGCGCAGTCGAAACCTACAAGAAACACATCAATAGTTCTCGACTGCGCTCGAACAGACAATTATTAATAATTCAAATATCATTTAATTATGATCAATTTTTAGCGCTTATTATCTATAATAACTCTGACTTGTCCCTCTTGTACAGGCACAATTACTGATGCCTTGTAAGAAATCTAAACCGATAGTTACCATATGCGTACCACTATTAAAACCAGATAAATCGTTTAAGGTGAGCTGATATGAATATGCAAAAAACAACTTGTCGTAAGTGATGCCTGCCATTGGGCCAACATTTAAAGGCGTAAAGAATTGATCGTTTAAAAAACGGTAAGACCCACCAATAAAATAATAATCTCCCAATCTGTTAAACTTTCGGTATTTAAAGTTAATGTCAGTACTAGAACGTCTATCACTATCAAACATTTGGTAAAATATAGAAGGTTCAAATTCTACATCTTTATTTTGTTTATTTTTAATAACCAAACCTGTATAAATTTGATAATTTAAAAGTTGAATAGGTTCAATGCCAGTAAAAGCATCTAAATCTTTTTTCATAATATTATTAGCATTAAAGCTAAAGTAAAAGGCTTTCCAACGGTATAAAAACCCTGCATCAAAGTTGTTGTTATTGATAGATCTGTCATCTGTAATCGTTGGGTCTAAAATTGGACCTTGGTTAGCATTATCAAAATCTTCAATAGCTACTCTAAAACTATTTAGATTATAGGATAGTCCGAAAGATAGAAACTGTTTCGATTTGTAATCTAAAGTCAAATGATGCGCAAACGAAAACTTTACTCCTTTTTGTCGTGTATTTCCGTTTCTATCATTGTAAGCAGAAACACCAATTCCAGAACGGTCGCCAATTCTAAAATCGCCATAAATCGATTGATTATCGGGAGCATTTTTAATACCGACCCACTGGGTTAATCCGTTGGCTCTTATTTTTAAATTATCACCAATACCAGCATAGGTTGGTGAAATAACAAAGTTATTATCGGCTAAGTATTGGGTAAATACTGGTAGATTTAATTCTTGTGCAGAGCTATGTGCAAAGACCAAGAAAAGAATGTAAAGTGTGAGTTTTTTCATAATGCTATCTTTTAAAGTACTTCGCTTTTATCTGTAAAGTGTAAAGTGTCCAACAAATTCTTTATCGTATTCTGAGTCATTGGTTTGAACCACATACCAATAATCTCCCATTGGTAATTCGGTACCATTATATCTACCGTCCCAAACTTCGCCCACATTGTATGTAGCGACTTTTCGTCCGTAGCGATCAAAAATATCAAAGGTGAGGTTTGGGTAATTTTCTGTACAACCGGGTGCCCAAGTATCAGATTGACCATCACCATTTGGTGTAAACCAATTAGGAATACAGATGTCTGTGAATTCCAATTGTATTTGTGCTGTAGCAAAACAACCAGCACTGTCTGTTACTACAACTGTATATAAACCAGATTCAGTGATGATGTAAGTGTTTTCGTTTCCATAATCTTCACCATTCATGGTAAATTGATAATCGCCTTCACCACCTGTAGCAGTAGCAATAAATTCATTTAAGTCACCTTCCGTTAAGGTTAAGGTAACAGGTGCAGTAGGCTGAATATCAAAGAATTCTGTAGATTGGATACAGCCATTGGTATGTCTTACTTCAATGTAATTATCGGTTCCAACAGGGACGTTTATAAATTTATTTTCAACTTGATAAGGACCTCCATTCAGAGAATAATCAAGTTGTGTTAAATCTTCAATTGAAGCATCAACCGTTACGGTGACAACATTCCCTTGTGTATTATTTTCACAGATATTTTCAATTAAAATTTCTGGTAGAATACTTACAGATTCAGGGAACGTGATATTCCATTCAGATTCACAACCTTCAGCATCTCTAACAAATACGATGTGATCTCCACCAGCTAAATTTGTAAAATCAAATTGGCTTTGCGTTGCAGCTCCTGTGGCATAAACTCCGTCATAATCATCAAGACTCACGCTATATGGTAAGGTACCTCCAGTAATAGCGATGCTAAATTCGCCATCAGCATCATTTGTACAAACTTCTGGGAAGAATGAATCTGCAACAATGCTTAGAACCACTGGATTCGGTTCAGAAATAGCGACACTAAACATTAAGAAACAACCCAACTCATCTTGTACCACAATATCATAAGTTCCTGGTGCAAGGTTTTCAAAAGTATTGGTTTCAAAAAATTGATTAAGCTGTGGTGAAATGGCATATTTAATAACACCTGTTCCACCTGAGGCTAAAATTTCGATAGAGCCATTATTGTTTCCTGCACAACTTACATTATTCACATTAAAAGTGGCGTCAACAGGTGCATCTGGTTCTGTAATACTGATTGGAGCAAAGGTTGCTACACAATCTCCACTTTCTACAAGAACACTGTAGTTACCAGCAAAAAGCTCTGTAAAATAACCTGGAGTGTTTTGAGTTGCTGTAATCGTATTCCCTAAATTATCTTGCAAAGTATAAGTATAATTTCCTAATCCACCAGTCGCTGTTGCTATAATGGCACCATTATTATCACCAGCACAATTAATAGTTGGGTTAATAGATTCTAACGTCACTTCAAGATCTAATAAAGGATCTACTGTAATTTCGTTTGATACGTTATTAACACAACCATTAGCATCTCTTACATAATAGGCATAAGTGCCGTCAGGAACAGAAAATGTCGTGGCTGTTGTAAATGTTCCGATAATTGGCGTGAATGATGGATTGTCACTATAGGAATAAATTCCTGTTCCACCAGTAGCGCTCAATGTTAACGTCGATTCTGTTAAACAGGTTTGCGTTGTCGTTCTCACTAAACTTGCCGCAATTGGGTCTGGTTCCGTTATAACAATATTGATTGATGTAAATTCACATTCAAATCCATCTGTAATTCTTACAAAATACGTCCCAGGACCTAAGTTTTCAAATACATTAGATGTTTGTGGACCTGAAACACTTGGTGTAGGTAACACGGTATTTAAAGTATAGGTGTAATTTGTGCCTTGTCCACCAGTAACATTGCTAATCGTAATACTTGCGTTTTGATCTCCAAAGCAAGATAATACTGTTGTACTTGGAGTAAAGGTGGCATTTATTGGTGTAGGCTCTTCGAGTAAAATATTTTCTGATGCGATACAACCTTGAGAATCTCTTACGTTCACTGTGTAGTTTCCAGCGGATAATCCTGTAAACGAATTGTTAGAAGAATAAGCTACAGAAGCAGCTCCTGTAAGTTCATATTCTAAATCTCCCCAGCCACCAGTTGCAATTGCTGTAATAGTGCCTTCGCTATTGGTACAGGTAACGTCAGATGTTTCAGAAAGACTAAGCGTAAGAGGAGCTAAAGGTGATACAATAACAACACTTGCTTCAGCAGAACAGAATGGAAAGTCAGTTTCGGTAATTACAACTGAAAATGTACCAGCTTCCATTCCTGTTACAGTCATTGGATTTATTGTTGTATTTGCAGCAACTAATCCTGTTACAGACGTATTAGAACTATTAAAAACCTCATAAGTATAAGCTCCTGAATAATTGGCTACGTTGAGTTCAAATGATCCAGAGTTATCACCAAAACAAGTCACATTGCTTGGTGCTAAAGTAAATGATGGTAACGTGGCTTCTGCTATAGTTACTGAAACCTCTTCGGTACATAATGTTACGGTATCTGTTATTGTAATCGTATAGGTTCCTGACGGTAGACCAGAAAATATATTGCCAGTTAAGTTCACAGAAGCAGGGCTTGGTAATATGCTATAAGCATAAGCACCAGATCCGCCCGAACCTGTTACGGTAATTTCTCCATCATCATTATTACACGATGGTAAAGCAGTAACTTCTGGAATAATTTCAATAGGTGCAACAATATCTATAGAAATGGTATTTCCACAACCATTAAGATCTTGAATAGCAATAGTATGTGTCCCTGAAAATAAATTTGAAAGGGTAAAAGGAAATGTTTGAGTTTGAAATGCTCCACCATTAATACTCACGCTATACGGAGGAATTCCTGGTGTATCTAAAGTGATATCAATTTCATACTTACCTTCAGTAACTGTACATTGGTTGGTTAAAGTTCCTGAAATTACAGGCGTATCGTCCATGTCTAAAACTTGAACAGGACTGGTAACAATACAATTATATGCATCAATAACATGGACATAATAGCTACCAGCATCTAGGTTGAATGTGCTAGCAGCATTCCAAGCTCCATCAGTGGCTAGTGGAGCAGCAGCTGTGGTTGTAATTTGATATTGGTAAGGAGGTGTTCCGTTAGAACCAATGGCACTAATCACTCCAGAATTGGCATTACAATTTGCATTTTGGTCAATAGAAACGGCTAATTCTAAAAGAAAAGTAGACTCTGTAATATTAAAAGGAATCGTAACTACTCCACAACCAGCATTAGGTCCCGAAGTTTCAGTTACCGAAACAAAATAGTTACCAAATGGCAGTGGTCCAAGATCAGTGACGTTTAAGGAACCATTTGCAGGCACTGAACCTGATCCAGAAATACCAGTGGTGTTTAATGATAAGGAATCAAAAATTTCATAAGTAACATTAACGCTACTTGTATAGATGCTGTTTACGGTAAAAGATACATTTCCATCAGCACTTCCTGTACAAGTAATATTATTTGCACTTAGCGCTGTTGCTGTTAACGTAGAATTGGTAGGAATCGGAATTGAAGACGGTTCGTAGTAACTACAGTTTGTAGATTGGTCAAAAACAATGAATGTATAGACCAAACCTGGTGTTAAACCTGTAAATGTAGCGGACTGACTTCCAACAGCATCTTCGGCTAACCAAGTTCCGGCAGGATAAACTGTTGCAGGACCTTCATAAATTGCAAAGAAGAATGGGCCTGCACTTGCTAATGTTGAACCAATACTAACTTCAGCAATACCACCAGTAGAACAATCTACTGTAGATGTAATATCAATATCTAAATCGGTTGGAGGTGAAGCTACTAGTACATCTTGAACTAAAAGAGAACAGCCATTAGCATCAACCACATTAATTTGGTACAATCCGAAATCAACAACATCAAAACTGATAGATGTAGAGCCTGTATTATTGAGTTCAGAATTTGAATAGCCATTAGTTCCTGTTACAAAATAGTTGTAAGGAGACGTACCGCCTACTACTGAATTTATAATTACAGAACCTTGAGAAATACCCGAAGCATCACAAGTAATATCAATAGCATCATAATCAATAACAATCGGATCTGGTTGATCTATTGTTACTGTTTCAGTTGCTGTACATGATTTAGAATCTGTAACAGTTACAGTGTAAACTCCAGCCGTTAAACCAGAAGTTTGTGTCCCAAAATCTGTACCTGTAGTATCATTAGTGACATTAATTACAAATGGAGGTGTGCCAACTGAAGTATCAATAGTAACATCGATAGCTCCATTAGTATCTCCATTACACAAAATAGGTTGCGATTGCGCTACCAAACTTAATGCTGGTAAGGATAAAGGATTCACTGTAATTACAGAAGATTCTGCTGTACAACCGATAGCATCTGTAATTTGTAATTGATACGTCCCAGCATTTGGTGTCGTATAATTAAACGGTGTTGCCGTTGCACCTAAATCTGCATAAGCAGCACCATTAATAGACACAGCATAGGTATATGGTGCTGGTCCTGTAATGTTTCCTGTTAGAACCGCATCTGGAGACGCATCACAATCTAAGCTTTCTGCCAATACTACTGATAATGTTGGAGTAGGAATAGGAGCAATTGTGAAGGATTCACTATAAACACAATCTGTTTCATCAGTCACTTGAAACGTGTACGTTCCTGGCTCTAATCCTGAAAAGGATGCAGAAGTTTGAAAACCTGTAACAGCCGAAGCTGGTGCTGTAATTTGATATTGTAAAGTTCCTGTACCACCTGTCGTTGCAGTAATTGAAACTGTTGAGGTGTTTGTAGGGCAGGTTACAGGAGAACTATCAAACTCTAAATCCGTTGGAGGATTTAAAGCTTCAACAGTTATTTGATTCATTGCTGAAGAACAACCACTCGCATCTTGTACAATAATGGTATAGGTTCCTGCAGTTAAATTACTAAATGAATTCCCATTTTGAAATGTGACACCGTCAATACTATATTGGTAAGGTGCATCGCCACCTGTAACATTGGTTACTGTAATAGTTCCGTTAGACAGACAGGTAAAAGGTGCGCTTAAATCTGCTGTTCCTGTTATAGCTGTTGCCGAATTAATAGTAACAGTTTGTGGGTTAGTTTCACAAACATCAGAACCTGTTGTATATTGAAGTACCACCTCATAATCACCAACTGTTAAATTGGTGAAGGTGTTTGAGTTGACAAATGTTGTTCCGCCATCAATACTATAAGCAATACTACTTCCATTTGCATTAGTGACATTAATCGTTAATGCGCCAGAATTTACAGCATCAGCACAAGCAATATCCGTTATACTAACATTAAAGTCTGGTTCTAAAATAGCATCAACATTAATAGTGACATCTGCAGCACAATTGTTTGCATCTACAACAGTAATATTATAAACTCCTGCTGAGGTCACAACAATTTGAGGCACTGTCTGAAAATCAGTAGTGCTATTTACAAAATAGAAGTAAGGAGGTGTGCCTCCAACCGGATACACTGTAATTTCTCCATCAGTACAACTTAATGGACTCGTTAAAGCTACAGTAGCTGTTAATAAAGGTGGCTCTATAATGGTTACTTCGTCAGAGAATGTACATCCATTTTCTGAAGTTATCGTAACTGTATAAGTGCCTGTGTTTAAATTTTGAAACGTATAATTATTATCTACCACAGGACCTACGCTATTAACTAACGTACCGTTTTCTAAAATTGAGAACGTGTATTGTGGATCCGCATCATTAGCAGCAATATTAATACTTCCTCTTTCACCGTTACAGAGTGGTTGTGTTACAATGGTCGAGCCTGTAAATTCACGATCTCTAATCTGAACATCTGGAATCGTAAATACACATGGATTTGAAGCTACTCCGATTTGTCTTACATATACGGTGTATATTCCTGCAGTATTTACAGTGAATACGTTACTATTTTGAAAATTGGTATTGTCTAAACTGTATTCGTAATCAGAAGGCACTCCATTAACAATGATGCTTCCATCTGTATCACAAATTATATCAGTGGCACTAACGGTTGGATTCAATTCATTTTCATAAATATTGAAATAAAACTGCACAAAACAACCACCAGGATAATTGATAGTCATTCGGTATTGACCCGAAGTATCTGCTAAAAAATTAGCACTAGTCGCAACTTCATTCCAAGTACAAGCGCTATTCTCATTAGCACAATCTGGATCGGATACGGCAGCACAACTCGATTCATCTAATCGTTCCCAAATAACAGATGTTGAATCTGAAATATTGGTTTCTATTAATCTTGAATCATTAGCACCACATAAAAATATATTTGGTAATAACTTACCATCGTTAGGACACGTAACTACTTCATCTGCATAAGGAATAACAGGATTAGTGGTGTTAGAGCCAAAAAGTTGAACATTAAATTGCTGTACAATTGATTGGCAAGGAGCAATAGCAGTGTTATATGAATAATAAGTACCTGTTGCTGTAACAGTAATGCTTTGGTTGGTACCAATTACAGGCACACCTGTAGGACTTGTAGACCACGCATAAGTATCATAACCATTAGCAGCCGTTAACTCTAAACTATCACCACAAAGAATTTCTTCTTGATCAAACGTACAATCAAGATCCGCTAAGAAATTAGTGGCTTGTGGAGTAATTAAACAACCTGTATTAGTACTTAAACTTGGGTCATCTGTAATAGTGAAATCAGGATTAACGGTGCCTTGATAAGATGCAAAAGCTTGATTATTTATAATGTTTGAACAGGCATCTGCAAGTTGGCCACATTCATCTACAACTCTAGCTTCGATGCGTATTTCGTAAACAGGATCATTTTGTTCTACTAACGAATTATCAATATTGAAGACTAATTCTCTAGTGGTTGGATTGTAACTAGAAACGGTCACTCCAGCAGGTAAGACTAAATCAGTAGGATGATTATAAATAATATTAACAGGAAGAATATCCCTAATTTGAAAGTTGGTAGCATCATCATTTCCTGTGTTTTGAAATCCAATGACATAATTTAAATCAGCACCCAAGCCAACGAGCTGACCTCCAATATTGTTTCCTAAATCATCTTCCACAATTTTTGTTAGTACAATATTAGGAGCAATAATTTCAATGGAGAACGCACTAAAGTAGTAATAGTAAATATCTAAATTACTACCTAAACTAATATCTGCTGAGGTTGCATTATTGGCAATAAGTGAATTTCCGGGATTAGGTACATTTATAATACCAGCATCAAAACCCATGGTATTGGTACTACTAGGCGTTCTGTCTATAAATAATTCGGCAGTGTTTGTTACTGGATCAATATCCGAAACAGAACTGTTAAAAAAGTTATTACCAGGTCTAATAATAGTACCAGCATTATTTGTAGCATTGATAGTGGTTCCGTTTAATCTTAAATAATCACCAGTATAACCACGATCACCTTCAATAGTTCCAAAAGCAAATTTTGCACGTACAGGACCTGTAGGTATGGTATTAAAACCACTAACAGGGAATGTTTCATTTATGCTACTTGTAATTTTTGTAAATCCATCAAATGATGTAATATATTTACTTGGTAAAAGAGGATCTTCATAAATGACAAATAAAGACCAACCAGCAGAAAGACCTTCTGAATTTGGTTTTGGACCCACTAAAGTTGAAATATTACCGACCGTATAAGTACCTTCAGGATTTGGCAAAGCGGTTACTAAATCTGTAACATCGTGATAATAAGCATAGGTGTTAGATTGATTATTGTTAGCTGCATTTTGATAATATATTTCTGTCCCAGAGATATCAACATAATTTCCACCAGGCACTTTAAATTTTACATCAGATATGGGTTCATCTCCATCTACAACAGCACTCCAATATAAACCAGCATACACAACAATATAACAACTTTCGTCACTAGGAACATCTAAATTGGCACTACTAGAATTAAACGTAGATGCATCACCATCAATATCTACATATACAGCAGCATCTGCTTGGTCATTAGTTGCATTTCCATTGTAAGGGTTTGAAACATGTAATCCCACATTACTGTTTCCTATTAAAAGCATGTCGCCCTTTATGGCTTGATTGTATCTTGGCGAAAATGGCACCAGATTTTGAGCAAATAGTTGTTGTCCCAAAATGAGAAAGAACGCTAGTATAGCTATTCTTGAAAAAGTAGGTTTTTTCATGATATGTAATTTATGTCTTTACTTTTTTCCTCAGGGCAGAGATCAAAGTAAAGGGTGGCTTAACACTTATTAATTTTCAATTTTTACAATAGACATTTTTTCGTTATAAGGTCTATTTCCTTTAGTTTTTAATGCTTGATTTGCGTTTTCAATAGTTTCAAATTTGTCATAAAATATATAATATTTACTAGTAGTAACATCGTGGAAAAAGTCGACATCAGTTCTTCCAGAAGCTACTACATTGGTGACAAATTCATTTCGCTTTTTGGTGTCACTATGCACCGCTATGATTAAATAATAACCGTTTTTAACATTTTTAATATTCTTTAATATTTTGATGCTATTACCTTGTGCTTCACCAAAATCAAAGTCTTCCACTGTTAAAGGGGTATCACTTAAAACAGTATTTTCTTTAATGTTTTTCAATAGCGCTCTATCTTGACTGTAGCGATCTGATTCACTGCTAAAGGCAGCACGTTTAATACGTCTTCTTTTTTCAAAGTCGGTTGCAGTTTTAATCGCTTGAAGTTTAGTATCTAATTTGGCTTTGAGCGTAGTTGCTTTAATTTGTTCTGACTTTAAACGTTCAATTTCTTTTTTATAGAATAAAGTGACTTCATCCATTTCGAATGTTTTGAATTTAGTACGTTCATCATAAAGTGTTTTTAATTCCTCAATTTTATCGTCTCTTGTCTTAATCACATTATTTAAATCCGATACAATAGCTGCTAGAGCATTATTTTCTGCCGTAACACTCTTGAAAGCCTTAGGCTGAACCACAATACCTTGATCGCTTAAATCATTTTCTTCTTTTAAATCCTTAAGATCTTGGTCTTTAATGGCGACAATGTCATTGAATTGTTTTAATAATTCGTTTTGAATAATCTTACTTTCCTCAGTAGACTTCGTTAAGGTTTGCATCGATTTTGCTAGAGCATCTGTTGGATTTGAAATGACGGTTGCATTCGCTTCTTGTTCGTCAATTGGCTGTTCTTGTGCATCTGTATCTTCTTTGGCCTTTTGGTCTGCCATTTGTTGCGCTTTTGCTGCGGCTTCATCTTTGGCTTTTTGCTCTGCCATTTGTTGCGCTTTTGCAGCGGCTTCATCTTTGGCTTTTTGCTCTGCAATTTGTTGTTCTTTTGCAGCAGCTTCATCTTTAGCTTTTTGTTCTGCTATTTGTTGTGCTTTTACAACAGCCTCTTCTTTAGCTTTTTGCTCTGCAATTTGTTGTGCTTTTGCAGCGGCTTCTTCTTTAGCTTTTTGCTCTGCTATTTGTTGCGCTTTTGCAGCGGCTTCTTCTTTAGCTTGTTGTTCTGCTATTTGTTGTTCTTTTGCAGCAGCCTCTTCTTTAGCTTTTTGCTCTGCTATTTGTTGTGCTTTTGCAGCGGCTTCTTCTTTATCTTGTTGTTCTGCTATTTGTTGCGCTTTTGTAGCAGCTTCTTCTTTGGCTTTTTGTTCTGCTTGTAATCTAGCTCTTGTTTCAGCTATTTCTTTAGCTTTCTTATCAGCTTTAATCTTTTCGGCTTTAGCTTGTTCATCAGCTATTAGTTTAGCGTTTTCTGAATTAGCTTTTGCATCTTTTTTCGCTTGCGATTCTTTTTCAAGTTTTTGTTGTTCAGCTAAACGTTTTGCATTTTCTTCAATTTCTTTTTTAGCTTTTGCTTTTTCGGCAGCCACACGTTTGGCTTCTGATGCTGTGTTAGATTTAACTTTTTGAGACGTCGTTGACTTTGGAGATGCAACTCTTGACTTAGAGCTTTTAACCACACGACGTTTTTTCTTGTTTTTAGAAAGAATACTACTGACTTCATCTTCGTGACTATAGCTATAATACTTATCATTTTTAAAACGGTAGGCTAAGGTAATTTCATGAGATGGTCCGAACGTAGTGAAATCTCCAAAAGTTCTTTCGAAATTATATTCCATAGCAATTTGTGTGGTAATATTGAGTCCAGCACCAACTGAAGCTCCGTATAAAGAATTATAACCACCTTGAAACCAAATACCTTTAGGAACAGAAATCATGGCTAGAGCAGAGTAAATAGATCTGTCATTTTGAATTTCATATCTTATTAAACCAGTAAATTTACTTTCATCAAAAAAGCCTTTTGCATTCATATAACCTGTGTACATAACATGCGCTTGAATGCTTTGCGCCATATTATCTTCAATTAGCGCTGATGCTTCAAAATTATAAAGGGCTAGATTATTTATAGAGAATCCGAAATCTAAAAACTCATTACCATAATTAATACCAGGATTAATGGTCATTAAAAAATTCTCTGGTACATTTTGTAATGATGGATCGGCAAAATTGGTCACAACATTTGCGGTGTTAATACCACTTTTGTAAGCGCCAACATTAATACCAAAAGTAAGGTTACTATCTTGGCCAAGTCTGGCGTTATATGCAAAATTTAAAATACCACCAAAGGTCGTAAGCACTCCAAAATTTTGTTGAAATAATCCTAAACCTGCACCAATATTTTCACCAAATCTTCCAGAGTAGCTAGCTAAGTAGGTGAGTGGTGGATTTTCAAATTGCACCCATTCTCTTTTATTATAAATACTGATGTATTTGGTTTGTTCTCTAACAAAACTAAAGGTTGGGTTTATAGTATATCTATTAAACGTCAAAGAATTCCGATTTGGAATTGCAAGCGAAACCACTCCATCCGTTTCTTGGGTATGGAATGTCTGTATAGAACAGAGACATATAAGTAATATCGAAAGATATTTTTTCATATTATTTCACGACGGTTATTGATCCTTTTTTAGTTTGATTATCCGATGTTTTGATGACGTAATAATACACCTGATTAATAGCAGTTAAGTTTAAATCATTTTCTGGCCAGTTGTTTTGATAATCATTAGTTTTTAAAACCACTTTTCCTTGATTGGTCATTATAATGATTTCAGTATTAGTACCACTGACATAAGCAGTTGGAATAATCCATGTATCATTTATTAAATCTCCATTTGGACTGATTACATTCGGGATTTTTTCAACCTCTGGAAATAAATCGAAAGCCTCTTCAATGGTAAATAGATATTCTATTGATGCATTACAGCCTTCTGTTTCAGTAATAACAACGCTGTAATCACCAAATTCAGTAGCTTCAAATGTTGCCGCATTAGCGTTAGAAATTAAAGTATCATTTAAATACCATTGGAAGATCGGATTCTGAGCAGTTGTGGTTACGTTAACTAGTAACGATTCTTCTTCTAGCATTTCATTGAATTCTGGGACATCGATAGAACTTTCAAATAATTCGCTCACCAAATCTATAGAGCCTGAGGCTGAACATTCGCCTAAATCTACTTGAACTGAAAATAGTCCAGATGCATTAGTTTGGTACATTTGATCTGTAGCATCTACAATCATATTACCATCCTTAAACCATTGGTAGCTGTTACCAGCGATTGTATTTAAAATGGTAAATCCTTGTTCTGGACAGTATGGATTTCCTAAACTAGACACAATAGTGGCATTAGCTTCACCAGCTACAGCCTCAGTAATGGTGACACGGTTAGAAAAAGAATCTGACGTACAAGTGCCATAATCTGTTCTAGCAAAATACGTTCCTTCGGTATTAACGGATAGCGTAGCACCATCCGCTACGAAAATCGATGTGGTAGGACTCGTTTCTCTAAACCACTTAAAACTCAAGTTTGGGTAGAGTAAAGGAGATTCGTTATTGCCAGTTCCAGGATTATCGATAGTTAATAAATAACTTCCTCCTGTGCAAAATACACCTGTAGAGACTAAGTTATTAATTGAAAAAGGAGCATCTTGAGATTTAAAATAGGCTGCAAACGGCTCTGATCTTGCACTTGTTGCCACTGGAGCACTACTTTTAATTTTTATTCGATAATTTTCTCCTGCTGTATCTTCTGGTATTGAAAATTGTACTGTTGCTGGTGAACTGGTTATTGCACCTGCAGTTGAAGTAAATATGATGGTTGAGTTTTCAAAGTCACCATTTGCATCTGATAATTCTATGCTAAATTGATTTGAAGCATCTAAAACCGTATCTGGCGAAAAAATAAAGGTTGTACTGTAGTTGTTAAATGAATTACTTGCGCAGGCTTGACTAAAACCTAAATTTGGCGCACCTATAACCAACTGCGCGTTTGCAGATGCTTGCCATAATAAAGAAAGGCAGCAAAATATAAACAGGATTTTCGAGGGGTTCGTAGGTTTAAGCATTAGTTTTGGGATTGTAGATGTTTAATCTATAAGCTGTTTTGGGTTTAAAGTTTATTACTATTTAAAATAAGGTTGGTATAAATCTTAATTGTCATCATCGTCAAATTCTCCATTAGAAGCAATAATTTTATTAATTCGTAATCTAAAATCTGGATATCTGCTATTATGCGCGTCTATAAACGTTTCGTCATCTGGTGCTTTAGAGTACACGTTGTCAAAAGCTCTGCTGCCATACCAGCTTTCTAAATCGTCATTATTAGTGTAATTTTTTCTAAAAATATTTCCTTTACAGTTATTAAAGTAGGTACGTGTAAAGTTTATTTTTTCTAAATTTTCGCTGTTGATTGAAATTCTAGCATCCAATATAACGGCTGGTTTAAACCCAGAGATCACGCTTTTGTCTATTGTAAAAGCGGCATCTGGTCCAATATAAATAGCTTCTTGTACCAGCCCAACGCTAATATCTGATTTTAGATCATTACTAACATTGATTAACGTTACATTTTCTGCATTTACAAAGGTGTCTTTTTTAGTAGCGTCTGCATTTTCTTTGATGTCATAAGAATTAATAGACATACAACGCGAACCATCAGCACTAGAAATATAAGGTGATCTTATGGCTAAAGCATTTGTAATGTTACATTGTGTGCCTTTATCAAAATGATAATCATTTTTATTTGCTCTAAAGGACACCGTTTGTGTTAAATCTACCGAACCACCTAAAACCGTGAACGAGTTACCTTGGCAGTAGCTCACCATAACGTGATTGATGTGAGTAATTAAACCAACGCCTGCAAGTGTAAGTCCGCTGAAATATCCAAATTCTTTCGTGTTTTTTCCTGCATACTCAATTCTAACATATTGTAGAATTCCTGAATCACTAAAGGTGTCTTTGCCACCATAGCTAATGTGCTCTGTGGAAGCTGCTTTTAAACCGTAGTTAAGTGCTGTTAATTCACCAAACGTATTAATGGGTGCGCTTCCAAGAATAAAAAGTCCTCCCCAATCTCCTGACTTCTTATCCATTCGACTAGACGTGAAAATAATAGGATCCGTAGATGTACCTTCAGCAACGATTTTAGAATTTTTGCTAATGGTTAAAGAGCCTTTTGTCTTATAATCTCCAAGGATTACTGTACCAGCTTCTATGGTTAGAGTGGTGCTGTCTATTACAAAAACATCTCCTAAAAGCAAATATGTGTTGCGCTTGGTGAGTGTCGTGTTTTCTGAAATATTTCCAGTAAGTATTTGTGTTGGTTTCTCGTAGTTAGCTTGGTTAGGCTTAAAGTCGGTCCACGTGTCTAGCCAATTGTTATAACCCGTAATGCCTTTTTCTTGTTGGGCAAAAGCATTACCAGCAACCACAAGCAGCATTAGGATATTAAGCGTAATTCTTTTCATAGTAGGTTAATTTAATACGTTAGATTTTTGGGGCTTCTAAACTATATAAGACAAACATAGTAATAATACCTATGAAACACAAATAATATCGATGAAATACATAATTTAATATTGAATGTAGTATAATTCTTTCTAAAATGGTGATTTTAACGTCAATTTTTTTAACCTTGACAATAGTCTTTAAAAAAACCCTGACAAACTAATGTCAAGGTTCTTTAAAAACACATAAATATATAAACTAACTAATCTTTCTTAAAATCGTCGTAAGTATGTAATGCTTTCAGTGTAGATTCATAAAACAAAATTGCGGCAATTAAATCTGTGGTATCAGAGTAAGGCAAAATGGTTTTTTGAAATTCTATAGTACTATCAAAATAAGAGGTAGATGCATTAATGTTATCCTCTAAAGCTTTTTTGTTATCTTTTGTTTCTGGTATTCCAAGAGATTCCATAGTTACACCTGGCTTCGTAGCAAATGCAATATTTGGTAAAATATTTACAATAACCTCTATACGCTCGATGTAAAGGTTTAGAAGATCTCCTTTTTTCATTTGTTTTAAGTCTTCACGACTGTGGTATTTCGATATGTTTACTTTACCGCTAATGATACTTTGTGTTTCGCCCTTTTTTTGAGCAAAACCCATACTAATCACTAGGAAAAAAAAGACACAAAATAAAGTAGATTTGGTAGTCATATTTATACTTTTTATTTATTCTTAGAGCAACAAATCTATACAATTTATTAAATAAAACAACTTTATTTCATCATTTTTTATAATTTTTTTCACATATGAAATGCATATTTATACGTTAAAGTGCTTATTTTATTGATAAAAAGCACATTTTATCGATAAAATACTTTTTGTGTTTTTAAGTGTATTTTCAATTTGAAATCCTCGATTTAATCTAAAAAAGGATGCATTTACTTTTTAAAACAGGGCTTATTGTTATCATTAAAAGGTGTTCTTTTTTTGACTAAAATTTATCTTAGAAGTTGGAAGCTTTAAGTTGAAACTTAATGTCTTAATAAATAGACATGCGTTTTTATAACAATGTCTCTATTCTAAATGAAAACACCGTATTTAGTCGAACATATCTGTTACGTTTTTCGGTTTATCGTAAATATTTAGCATTGGTATTATTTTTAAGGTGTTACGAGTTAAAAGTCCTAATTTTAATGTAAACTAAATATTTATAGCTATGAAAAATATAATCACTTTCTTTTGTACTTTATGTTTTATTGTAATCACGCAAACGAGTGTTGCTCAAAAAGCAAATGCCGATTATAGTGCTATAACTGATAGGGCAGAAGCGCAGTTAAGTAACACGGATACAATTCCAGATTTTAGATCTAAAATCAATCAATTAAAATTAACAGGTATTGTTTACCAAAGTGATGGTGTCACTCCTGCTAAAGATGTTATTCTTTTTATTGAACAGCCAGATGAAAATGGAAATTTTGATTTAAGACATGCCGACGATAACCGTTACGTGTTTCATAGAAGTTGGGTAAAAACAGATGCTGATGGTAGATACACCTTTTACACCTTTGTACCAGGTGGCGACAGGCGTTTTAATCAGTTGCAACAAATATTTCCTTTAATAAAAGCACCAACTCAACCAGCTTACGCATTAGAAACTTTTCTATTTGATGAGGATCCTTTACTAACTAGAACCTGCAGAAAGCGTATGGCTAAAAAAGGTGATCCAACACGTGTTTTGAAACCAACTCTTAAAGATGGCATTTTGGTTGCCGAACGTCATATTACATTAAAGACTGATCTTGACTTAGCAGAATTATAAAAAGCTACTGATATTATATACAAAATGTCCTCTACATTATGTTGAGGACGTTTTTTTATGCTTTTATTTTAAAGATAATTTTAGAATAATGACGTTTCAGCTCGTATCTGTTATAGAATTCTATGGGATAAGTATTGGTATGCTTTTAATGTTAAGCATTAAAGCTCTATTTTTAGAACGCATAACACCAATTTCAAAATTATCGATCTATGAGCAAACAAACATTCCATTTAGGATTAACCATGGCAGGTGCAGTTTCTGCTGGTGCGTATACGGCTGGTTTTATGGATTATATTTTAGAAGCACTTTCGGAATGGGAAAAAGCTAAAAAAGAACCTCTAACAGATGCTAACCACAATATTCCGAGGCACGAGGTTGTTATTGATGCTATTGGTGGAGCTTCGGCAGGTGGTATGGTAGGTATGATTACCACCTTAGCATTATATGCTGGGAATTGGAAACCTGTAAAAAAAGTATCTCACGTTAAAACAGGTAATATCCTTTACGATAGTTGGGTGTTTTTAGATGATGACGATAGTCTTTATACCAAAGAAAAATCAGGAAAAACTACCTTCGACAAAATGCTAACGACTGAAGATATTGTCTCAGATAAACGTGCTCCGTCATTATTAAATTCTAAACCCATCGATCATATTGCCGAACGCGTTTTTAATAATTTACCTGAAGACGCTAGTTTAACAAAATTTCCAAGTTACATTTCTAAAGATTTCAGATTACTGATCACCTTAACCAGTTTAAGACCTTTAGATTATAAGGTGAAATTAAGTCGCCTGAAATCTAAGTTTTTAGACGAAACACCAGCCCATCGTATTAGCAGTCATGATGTGGTTGCACATTTTAAATTAGATTATAACACAGAAGACAGAGAACACTATTTACCTTTTGAGCCACTTAAATCATCCTCTCGCGACTTTTTAGCCAAAGTGACTAAAGCCACAGGAGCCTTTCCTTTTGGGTTACAACCACGTTATTTTGATGCAAGTTTTGAAACCGCTTATTTACAGAATAATCTCAGAGTTAGAAAAGCCTTTGACAAAGATATGGCTGTACATTTTGATGACATTGATGCTCCTAATTTTCAATTCACGGCAATTGATGGTGGTACTATTAATAACGAACCTTTTGATGAAGTTTTACGGCATTTAGTTCAAAAGCATGGCAAACCTAACGAAGAACATCCGCAATACGGAACCATATTAATAGATCCTTTCCCTAATTTCTTTGAATCTGCCGAAACCACCGCACCAAATTATAACAAGACCGATTTATTAAGTGTGCTTGGCAGTTTGGTACCAACCATTTTAAACCAAGCTCGAAATAAACAAACGGATACGTACGGCATTGGTTTATTTAAATTAATGGCATTTCCAAGAAAGTTAAAACCAGGTGCAAGAGCGCTGCGAGATCATCCTCCATTAGCAACAGGTGGTATTGGAGGTTTTGGTGGATTTTTAGATATTGAATTTAGAAAGCACGATTTTTTTCTAGGTAGAGATAACGCACGTAATTTTCTACGAGGATTTCTATTTTTAGAATGCGATAGGGAAGACCCAAATAATTTGTTTTATGGTGTTAGCGACAGTGCTATTGAAGATTTTCAAAGAAAAATAGAACAAGCCGATGGTAGCGAGAAAATATACATGCCAATTATACCAGATGTAAGTAAGCTTACTGGTGATACCAATCCTTCTAAGTATGAAGTTGAAGAGTTTCCTAAATTTAAGGTTGAAGCATTTAGAGCTTTAAAAAAACCAATTAAAAAGCGTATTAAAGCTATTTTGAAAGCCGAACTTAAAGGCAGAATTAAAAGTGTTTTATTACGACCTGTAATTTCAGCCTTAATAGGCATTTTCGCCTCTAAAATAACAAGGTTGGTGATGCAGAAAGTTGAAGCTGATTTTAAACTTCGGAAAATGTAGCTGTTCTTATTGAATTTTATTTTAGCTATTTATCTTCCTGTGGGACATCATCTAATTTTGATTTGAAAGTAAACATCATATAAGTCATTTAGTTCTCGACTGCGCTCTAACGGATAGTAGACTATTCAATTAATTAAGCCTGTAAGAAAAATAATGGGACTTATAACTTAAGCCGTTTTATAATAAACATTAATTCAAAAGTTGAAAAGCTTGTTTGGCAATTTCTAATTCTTCATTGGTAGGAATGACTAGAATTTTGGTTTTCGACGTACTGGTATTGATTTCTCTTAAATCTTTAGAACGGATTCTATTTTTTGCATCATCTAAAACTAAACCAAAATAATCCATATCCTTACACGCTAATTCACGAAGCACTTTCGAGTTTTCGCCTATACCAGCCGTAAATACAATGGCATCCAAACCATTCATAGCAGCAACATAAGCACCAATGTATTTTTTAATTCTGTAAGCCGTCATGTCTAAAGCGAGTTTACAATCGTCATTTCCTAATTCAGCTTGTGTTTGTATGTCGCGCAAATCGCTATATCCCGTTAAGCCTAGTAAACCACTTTCCTTGGTGAGCAATGTGGTGACTTTATCTAGACTATAACCCAAACTATTTACTAAATAATAAATAATCGCATGGTCAATATCTCCACTTCTGGTACCCATTATTAAACCATTAGAAGGCGTAAAGCCTAAGCTGTGATCCTTACTTTTACCGTCAACTGTGGCTGTTATGCTGCAACCATTACCTAAATGAATGGTAATAATTTTAGAAGTGTTTAGCTGTAAATAATCCAATGCTTTTTCAGTGACATATTTATGACTCGTACCATGAAAACCATAGACTTGAATGCCATGTTTTGTGTAAAGTTCATTCGGAAGGGGATACTTTTTAGCTTTTTCTGGTAAGGTTTGAAAAAATGCTGTATCAAAAACAGCGGCTTGTTTGGCATTAGGAAATAAGGCTTCAGCAACACGAATACCTTCAAGATTATTAGGATTATGCAAAGGAGCTAAATTAGCATAATCATCAATTTTTTGTTTGACGGCATCTGTGATAAGTGTGGTATCAGAAAACGAATTTCCACCATGCACTACACGATGCCCAACAATTGAAATCGCATCGGTATTTTTAATCACACCTTTTTCAGCATCTAATAAAAATCCGACGACCTTTTTTAACCCTTCATTATGATTTTTTATAGCAGTCGTTTCCTGAATATCAAACCCATCGGTTTTATAATTAATAACAGCATCCTTGTCTCCAATACGTTCTACAAGTCCGCTGCAAACTAAAGCTTCAGAAGGCATTTTTATGAGTTGAAATTTTATAGAAGAACTACCTGAGTTAATGACTAAAATATGCATAGTGATATAAGATTTAGATGCCTTGTGCTTGAATTACAGTCACAATGACCGTGTTAAAAATATCTTCGGTCGTACAACCACGACTCAAATCATTAACGGGTTTATTCAAACCTTGAATGATTGGGCCAATAGCTAAAGCCTTCGTTTCACGTTGTACCGCTTTATAAGTATTGTTTCCGGTATTAAGATCAGGAAAAATAAACACATTCGCTTGACCTGCTACTTCAGAATCTGGAAGTTTTGTTTTTCCAACCTTAATATCTACAGCAGCATCGTATTGAATTGGCCCTTCTACTTTTAAATCGGGTCGTTTGGTTTTTACAAGTGCTGTGGCTTGTCTTACACGTTCTACATCTTCACCAACTCCAGAAGCACCAGAAGAATACGATAACATGGCAATTTTAGGATCAATACCAAAGGCTAAACTTGTGGTTGCTGAGGATATAGCAATTTCAGATAATTGTTCTGCATTAGGATTAGGATTAATAGCACAATCGCCATAGACCGAAACCCGATCTTCTAAACACATAAAAAATACGGATGAGACGATAGAGGTTTCAGGTTTGGTTTTTATAAATTGAAGTGCTGGTCTTATGGTATGCTGCGTGGTATGTACAGCACCAGACACCATACCATCAGCATCTCCTTTATGCACCATCATCGTACCGAAGTAGGAGACATCTTCCATTAAATCTTCAGCCATGGCTAAATTTACATTTTTGTGTTTTCTCAATTCGTAAAGCGTTTCTGAATAGGCCTTAAAGTGAACTGACTCAATAGGATTGATGATCGTAACACGATTTAAATCAAGCGAAAGGTCTAACAGTGCAATTTTATTTTCAATTTGTTTTCTATCTCCAAGTAAGGTAATATTTACGGCATCAACATCGATTAATTGTTTGGTCGCTCTTAAAATACGTTCGTCTAAGCCTTCGGGTAAAACAATATGTTTTTTGTTCAATTTGGCGCGTTGCAATAAATTATATTGAAACATGCGTGGAGTAATTCCTTTGGTTTTGAAAGTAATAAGGCGTTCTACGAGTTCGTCTGTATGCACATGTTTTTCAAATTCTTTAACAGAAGTATTGATTTTTTCGGTATTCTGAGCGTAGATTTGAGATTTAATAGATCCAATTAAATTGGCTACGGCAAACGTGCCTTCTTTAGCAGATATAATAGGAACAATATCCGAAAGGCCTTTAATCAGTTTTATAATAGAAGCTTCAGGTCTAAGCCCTCCTGTAAGTACAATGCCAGAAAGTGATGGATAATTATCCGAAATATGAGCTTGCAACGCACCAAGTATAATATCTGCACGATCACCTGGTGTAATCACCAAACCATTTTCTTTTAAATGGGTTAAATAATTACGTAGTTGCATGGCTCCGACGCTAAAGTTACCAGCTTGATTATTAATATAAGCTTCGCCAAATAAAACATCCGCATCAAGTGCCTCTACAATTTCTTTGATAGATGGATTGGCTAAAATGGAATTTAACGGAATGGCATTTACAATAACCTTAGATGGCAAGTCCTTTTTTAACTCTGTAATGACTAAATCTTGATTTTGAGGTTCTACTTTATTGGCAATGACCGATAAGACTTCAACCCCTTTATCTTTAAAAGAATCGAAAGCCATATGCAAATTACCAACAAGATCCTCTAAAGTTTTGCCAACACCACTAGCTAAAATAATAGCAGGAATACCAAGGTTTTTAGCAATTAAGATATTGATATCGAATTCAATAATAGCGCCTTCGCCAATAAAACTACTGCCTTCAACTAAAACAAAATCAAACCGTTCTTCAATTGCTTTATATTTTTCAATAATGGTGCTAATAATAGCTTCATCTTTATTATCGTTTTTCATTTTAATAACGTCACTTCTTGTAAATGCATAGGCATCTTCAAATTTTAGATCGAGATTAAAATGAGTGGTCACTGTATTAATGTGGTTATCAACTTTTCCTGTTTCAAAATCATCAACAATAGGTCTAAAGTAGCCCACTTTAGCAGCTTTACCTAGTAATAATTGCATAAGACCTAAGGATATAATAGACTTTCCACTATGTGGTTCTGTTGTAGCAATATAGATGGCTTTATTGGTAGGTGTGGTGTTCATTTTATATGGAAATAACGTTGGTTTTTAAAGTATAATAGTCAATAACAAATTTAACACTTTAGAAGGTGTTATCCATGAGTTATTCTTGGTATTTCGAGTGAATACGACTTTGCTTATAACAAACAACGTTCATTTTTAAATGCGAAGAATAGTAATGACAAGGTTTAACCTTTTTGCTCTAAATATCAGTGGTTTCCGTTATTTTAACTCGATAAAAGTTGGGTATTTTACTTTAAAACGCACAATAAATTGAAAATAAGTAGATTAAAATAGTTTATCTAAAAAAATGGCACCATCTTTGCAATTCAATAAGTATTATAAATTAAATTACATTATGAGTAAAGGAACAGTAAAGTTTTTCAACGATGCCAAAGGATTTGGTTTTATCACTGAAGAAGGAGTAGACAAAGATCACTTCGTACACATTTCTGGATTAGTTGACGAAATTCGTGAAGGCGATGAAGTTGAATTCGATCTTGAAGAAGGTAAAAAAGGATTAAACGCAGTAAACGTAAAAGTTATCTAATACATATACTACAAAGTTTAATGAAAAGCCCATCAGTAATGATGGGTTTTTTTATGAGCTAAAGCGAAGTAGTTCCTATTTTACTTGTTTTGAAATGGCAGATGCTCTTAATTCAACACATAAGTTAAGCCAAGTGTTGGACCAATACCAGAATATAGATTGTTTATGTTATCTGAAGTGATATTTTTGGTACTTATGTACGGAATGATAATTTCGAGTCCAAATTTTTCATTAAAAAAATAATTTCCTCCAAGTCCAATATTTAGCACAGAAATGCCTCCGCTAAGTTCTCGATGCTGAGCATTAGTAGCATCGTTATTATTGGCTTCGTATTTAATAGTACCAAAGCCAAAACCAAATTCAGCAAAAATTCGCATTTTTTCTTTATTAGCAAAATTATTTCGCAATGTGGGAATAAAAGCATAAGAGTTATAATATGAATCGACATTACCAACGGTTAAATCGTTCAACGTGGCATAAGAAAAATTCAAATCAATAGACGTTTTATCGGAAATAAAATAACCTATCGCAGGTTTTATAACAAGTCCGTTTATCCCAGATTCAAATCCATCTGACGACCCAAAAAGCGGTAATGCTGAAACGGTAAGTTTAAGATCATTTTTTTTAGATTGACCAAATCCATTTAAGAGTCCAACGGCTATAAATACTAAGACTAATACGTTCTTCGTCTGATTTTGTTATATTTAAAATTATAGAAGATGATGCATCAACAACCGTTCCTTAGTGGTTTTACTGAGAAATAAAAATCACATTTAAAATAGCTTACTTCGATTTCACTCTAATCGGCTTCAGTTGAATGCAACCGACAGTATCCAAAATCTTTATAATAACGTACGTGAGATCAATTTCGTACCATTTTACGCCAAAATTAGCTCTACTGGCATACTTGTGGTGATTGTTGTGGTAGCCTTCGCCCATCATAAGAAAATCGAAACGAAATAAATTTTTACTTGTATTCTTCATTTTGAAATTCACGTAGCCATAAATATGTCCAAACCAATTGATAATTACACCATGAATAGGAGCCATTAAAAACGTAATTGGTAACAAAAACCATTGCCAAGTAGCTGTGGTAAAAAGCACAAAGAATAAAACATAGAAGGAAATCCAAAGAACGCGCGATAAACGGGAACTTGCAAAACGATCAAAACCTTTCCATTGTGGTACATTTTTAGTAAAACGTTCATCTATTTCAATTCGATTTTGATTGATATCTTGATAGATGGTTTTGGTTTTCCACATCATGGCGAAGAGATTGGCATCGTGTGATGGAGAATGCGGATCTTTTTCGGTATCTGTGTAGGCATGGTGCATGCGATGCATAATACCGTAACCATAAGCACTTAAGTAACTTGAACCTTGGAAAATCCAAGTCAGCACAAAAGTGATACGCTCCATAGTTTTAGACATTGTAAACACCTGATGCGCTGCATAACGATGTAAAAAGAAGGATTGAAAAAATAAACCTCCGTACCAAAGTACGAGTACAAATATGATGATAGCCATAGCTTTTTTTACAAAGATAAATGGCAGTGGTGTGCTAAACAATGAACCCAAATCAATTAATTGAGTTGTGAGTTCAGAGTTTATAGTTCATAGTTCAGAGTTCAGAGTTTTGAGTTGGGAAATGTTAGACGCGCTTTCTTATTCTACTTAAGGCTTGTGCTGTGACACCGATATAAGAGCTGATGTATTTTAACGGAATTACTTTTAATAATTCTGGTCGTTCTTTAAATAATTTGAGATAGCGTTCTTCAGCCGATAAATTTAATAGGTTTTGTTCGCGTTTAGACTTCAATAAAAACAAACGTTCAGCAGTAAGTCTGCCAATAAGATTCCCTATTTGCGTGTTGTTATAAACGTCTTGTAAATCCGCATAAGTGATACTTAATAGGCTGGTTTCTGTGAGTGCTTGTAGCTGATAAGCCGAAGGTGTTTGTGTTAAAAACGAATCGTAAGCACTGATAAATTGATTTTTAAAACTAAATCCAAAGGTAATTTCTTTATCCGGATTTTCTTTAGGAATAAACAAACGTACCACACCAGATTCTATAAATGATATGTGATTTTCAATCGCATTCAATTGCAGAAAAATGGCTTTCTTTTTAATCACTCTAGGTTGCAGTTTTGAGGTGAAAAAATCCCAATCTGAAGTCGATATGCTTGCTATTTGATCTAAGTAATCCTTTATTTGTTGCACGTATATTTTGGTATTACTTGGTTATAATTGGCTTTAGCACATCCCAAACGGTTTGCGCTACGATTTGATGACCTTCAACCGTAGGATGAATACCATCACTTTGATTCAGAGTAGCAATACCACCAACATCTTTTAAAATAAAAGGAATAAACGGTAAATTGTTCACTTTTGCTAAGTCTGAATATAATTGTCTGAACTCACTCGTGTAATCTTGTCCCATATTTGGTGGTAGTTCCATACCTGCTAATATAATGGTGGTTTCAGGACTTTTTTCGTTTACAGCATCAATAATGGCTTGTAAATTAGTCCGTGTTTCAGATAATGGCACACCACGTAAACCGTCATTAGCGCCTAATTCTAGTAAAAAAACAGCAATATCTTGATTTAAAATCCAATCAATTCTACTTTTACCACCAGCTGTCGTTTCTCCACTTAAACCAGAATTTACAACTGTATAATTTAAGTTCAATGTATCTATTTTTTCTTGTAGCAACGCAGGAAACGCATCATCACTATCCTCTAAGCCATAACCAGCGGTAATACTATCGCCAAAGCATAAAATCGTTTTAGACGTCGTTTTTGCTGTTACAGCTTCATTTGTTACTGAATCAGATTCAGCCATAGGTGACGTTTCTTTGGTTTTGGCATCTCCACAGGCTAAGACTAAAAAGCAGCTTATAAAATAACAAAACTTTAAGATTTTAGAAGCCAATGCTACTGGTAGAATTGAACGCAATTGATTATTTTCAGCCTTCGACATAAGGTGTCAATTAAATTAAAATTAATATGCCAAAGATATTAAAGATAACTGGGCTAGAAAAGACATATTCTAGTGGTAACAAACAATTAACGGTTTTGCAAAATATCTCTTTTGAAGTTGAAAAGGGACAAACATTTTCTATAATTGGGCCTTCAGGAAGTGGGAAAACGACCTTATTAGGCTTGTGTGCAGGTTTAGACGAACCCAATGCTGGAACTGTAGAATTATGCGGACAAAATTTAAGTGACTTAAACGAAGATCAGCGTGCACAATTACGCAATAAAGAGGTGGGTTTTATTTTTCAAAACTTTCAATTATTACCAACATTAACGGCTTTGGAAAATGTGAGTGTGCCTTTAGAACTTCAAGGTCATAAAAGTGCTGTTAAAAAGAGTATGGCCTTATTAGAAAAAGTAGGTTTGGCAGACCGTTTTCATCATTATCCATCACAACTTTCTGGTGGAGAACAGCAGCGAGTGGCTTTAGCAAGAGCCTTTGCAAACACTCCATCTATTTTGTTTGCCGATGAACCAACAGGCAATTTAGATGAAGAAACAGGCGAAAAAGTTATTAAACTATTGTTTGATTTGAATAAAGAAGCTGGCACAACGTTGGTCATTATTTCTCACGATTTAGATTTAGCCAACCGTACCCAACAGATTTTACGACTTAAAGGTGGACAAATTTTAACCAACCAACTGACGTCAGTGTCTTAATTTAAGGTGAATCAATTTATGACTTCAAATACAACATGGTTATTTAAAATGGCATGGCGCGATGCTAAGGCGAGTCGTGTACGATTACTATTGTTCATGGCTTCTATTATTTTGGGTATTGCAGCCGTGGTGTCTATTCAATTATTTAGCACCAATTTAAAAGACAATATACGCGTGCAGTCTAAAGCTTTAATGGGTGCAGACTATATTATTGATACCAGACAGCAACCAACTCCACGTGCTAAAACTATTATAGATTCGTTGCAACCTGATGCTTCAGAAGTAAATTTTGTCTCCATGATCGCCTTTCCTAAAAATGGTGGCACCAAATTAGTACGTGTACGCGGTATGCAAGGTGATTTTCCATTTTACGGAGATATTGATACGCAACCCACCTCAGCAGCAACTACATATCAAGATTTAGGTGGAGCTTTAGTTGATGCGACTTTATTACTACAATTTAATATAAAACCTGGTGATTCTATACAAGTTGGTGAACTTACGTTACCTATTGTAGGAGCTTTAAAAGCGATTCCAGGAAGTACAGCGATTTCAACCTCTGTTGCACCACCAATTATTATTCCTTATCGTTTTATTGAAGATACTGAGTTACTTCAATTTGGAAGTCGTAAAGAATATCAATTCTTTTATAAAGCGTCTGATACTTTAAATTTAGAACGCCTAGAAAAAGCCTTACAGCCAATGCTCGAGGATGAAAAAGCAGATTTAGATACACATACAAGTACGAGTCAGCGTTTGGGACAGCGGTATGATAATGTTGGGAAGTTTTTAAATTTAGCCGCTTTTATTGCCTTACTCTTAGGTTGTATTGGTATTGCTAGTTCTGTTCATATTTACATTAAAGAGAAATTAAGAGCCATTGCCGTTTTAAAATGTATGGGAGCTTCAAGAAAACAGAGTTTCCTCATCTTTTTAATTCAAATTGCAGGTATTGGTGTGGTTGGTGGGTTGATTGGTTCGCTTATTGGCATCGCATTACAAGAATTATTTCCATACATCTTGCAAGAATTTCTTCCGTTTACGGTTGAAGTCAGTATTTCAGCACAACCTATTGTTATCGGAGTGTTTCTCGGCTTATTTATGTCAGTACTATTTGCCTTGTTACCATTATTAAGAACTTGGTATGTGTCTCCATTAGAAGTACTGCGGGTTGACGAACAAGCCACACAAGAGCCTTTAAAAATCAGACTTCTGGTGTTTAGTGCTATTTTAGGTTTTCTATTTTTATTTTCATTTTGGTTGCTTCAAAATGCCGTTTATGCTTTGGGTTTTGTGTTGGCTACACTGGTCACATTTGCTGTTTTAGCAGTGGTGGCTACACTTTTTATTAGAGCGATTCGCCGTTTTTTTCCAAAACGTTGGAGTTTTACAGCACGCCAAAGTTTATTAAACTTATTTAGACCGAATAATCAAACCGTGGTATTAGTCGTTGCTATTGGTTTAGGCACATTTTTAATTAGCACTTTATATTTTACAAAGGATATTTTATTGGCAAAAACTGAGGTTGGCGATACGTCGGCTAATGCCAATGTGATAATTTTAGATGTGCAAACCCAACAACGCGAAGCGATTGGAGAGTTAATCAAAGCGAAAGACTTGCCTGTACTTAACAATATTCCATTGGTTACCATGCGTATGCACAGTATTAAAGGCCAATTGATTAATGCATTGCGACAAGATTCTACACGCCAAATTAGACGCTGGATTTTAAATCACGAATTTAGAACCACCTATCGTAATGCTTTAATTGATTCGGAAACACTATTAGAAGGAGAGTGGACACCAGAATTATCCAAGGACGATGCTATAGTCATTTCCATTTCAGATAACTTAGCAAGAGATGCCAAAGTTGCAGTTGGTGATGCTATTGTTTTTAATGTACAAGGCGTGTTGATGGAAACTACCGTAGGTAGCATCCGAAAGGTAGATTGGGGACAATTACAACTTAATTTTTCTATTGTTTTTCCTGCAGGTGTGTTAGAAAAAGCACCACAGTTTAATGTCATAACCACAAAGGTACCAGATGAAAAAAGTTCGGCAGATTTACAGCGCGATTTGGTGTCAAAATATCCAAATGTTTCTATTATTGATTTAAGACAGGTTTACACGATTGTGGAAGACATTTTAGATAAAGTCTCTTGGATAATTAATTTTATGGCTTTCTTTAGTATTCTTACAGGTATTATTGTGCTAATAGGTTCCGTGCGCACTAGCAAATATCAACGCATTAAAGAAAGTGTGTTGTTACGAACCTTAGGTGCAAAGAATGCTCAAATATTAAAGATTTCGGCTTTAGAGTATCTGTGTTTAGGACTTTTAGGAAGTTTGGTAGGCATATTATTAGCTTTATTGAGTAGTTTATGTTTGGCCTTATTTGTGTTTAAAGCTCCGTTTGTACCTTCTTTAGTACCGTTTTTAGTGTTTTTACCAGGTATTACACTTTTAGTTTTAGCGATTGGATTGAGTAATATTCAAACCGTATTAAAAAGTTCTCCTTTAGAAGTTTTACGACGTGAGGGTTAAATAAATGAAATGAGCTGATTTTTTTAATCATATCTCATGACAACCATATTTTGAATATAATTTACGGTTCAACCCTCATTAGTCTTTCTTTTTCATGCCGAAAAGTAATCTTGTGATTCTAAAAGGATAAATGAACACACGGTATATCGTTAGTGTCAAGATAAATGTTATACTTAATAGCAACAAGAGTTTTATCGGTATACCGAGTTCTAACTGAACTATATAATAACCTACAACCACTATAAGAGTTTGGTGTAAGATATAGAATGGATAGATGGCTTCGTTGCAACGTTGAAGTAAGTTACTATTTTTATCGAACCACAGTTGACCATAACCCAATAGTGCAATGACAAAGGTCCATCCTAAAAGTGCACAAAGGGCATACCACAAACTCCATCGTGTTTCAACAGAAAGGTAAGGCGCAATTATGCTGTTAGGCATAAAGTAGTAACTGTAGAATAATGCGCTACTTATTAAAAATACACTAGCATTAAATTTTCTATGCGTTTTTAAGTTATTCCAAATATGAGACGAACTAGCAAATAGCATTCCTGAAACAAAAAAGTAACTGTAATAAAATGTTGAAGACAAGTTAGTGATGTCTTTTGAATCTGACGCATAGTGTTTCTTAAGATATACGTTAATCAATAATAAGGGTAACACACCTAAAAAGAGGCCTATTTTTTTGGAAGATAACCTTTCAAAACGTTTTATGAAGCTATCAGATTTTGAGGATTTTAGCACTAGTATTAAAGGAATAAAAAAGATAGACATTAGAAATAGGTTTTCTATAAACCACAGATGATTGACATCAAAAGAGAAATTTCTATAAACATCTGCATAGGACGTAAAATTTGCTTTGTGTTCAAAATAAGTTTGTGGAGGTATGATTATTAGGATTCCGAAAAAAAGAGGAATTAATAAGCGTTTACTGCGTTCTTTTATAAATTCAAACGATGTTCGTTTTGAAAAAGCAAACATGGTACCTATTCCTGAAATTAGAAATAATAAAGGCAATCGAAATTGTTCAAAAAAGACCATCATATCATCAAGCACTTTACTTGATTCTAAGTTCATAATATGAAATTTATCACCATTAAAAGGCATGCCAATATGGTGCAGAAATACGGCTAAAATGGCAATGACTCTGAGCCAGTCGATGTCGTAGCGTCTTTTTTTTATCTTCAATTTAAAAGGTGTTTAGTAGAAAACGTAAACTTAATAATAAAGGGCTTAGCGTCACGCGATTTGTGACTGCTAACAATCTTAAGTGACGAAATACAAAGCAAGTTAAATTATAATTTACTGTAAACGCTATTAAAATGCTTTACTAAAGAACGTGATACAGGAATAATATCGGTGCTGTGTTTTAAGGATAATTCGTAACCTTGCGCATTTCCAGCTATCGATGTCACCATATCTAGATTTACAATATACGACCGATGTGTTCTTAAAATTTGTGAATATGACTCTAGTTGTTTTTCAAAATCTTTAAGTGTGATCCGGATAAGCATCTTAGATACATTTTTATCGGAGTAGGTATACACTTCCGTGTAGTTACTTTCTACTTTAGCGTATAAGAAATTAGTAATCATCAGCTCAAAACTATCATGAGATGTGCTGTTTTTTATTAACACTTTTTCTAAATATTCCTTTTTATCCTGAGAAATAGTAATCTGTTTTAAAAGCGATTGATGCTTGTAAGTAAGACGTTCTAAATTTAAAGGTAAAATAACGGTTATAAGCAGTATACCTACTAAAAATGTATTTCGTATTTCTTCATAAAAATAACGCAGCGACCAATTGTTTGGATTGGTATAAACAACATCTCTAATTAAAAAACTGCAAATACCAAGGCTTAAAAGTAGCATCGATAGTACTAAAAATTCTTTACCGATAGTCCATTTAGATATATGGTGTTTTCTTAAATTAACCATGCTAAAGTAGAAAAACGCTATTGGTAGAGGGAGAAATGCGTGAATAAGCAAAATATAGAAGGATGGAATTTTGTGTTCTGATGCATTAACTTCAAAAGGTTCAAAAAAATATGAGAATCCAAAACTCAAGACACTAATAAGCCCTAAAGACACTAATAATCGTGTTTTATTATCATAGTAATACGGATAAGGTGCTTTAAGGTATTGCTTAATGTTTGCGAAAATTAATGTCATATTAAAGCGAAATTAGCTGTTTTACTAGAACTTATAAAATTTTTATAGACACAGTATTGTTACCTTTGGCAAAATTATTTTTTATGCCAACTTCTTTTTCGGATTTAGGAATTCATAAGCAGCTCCAAAAAGGCCTAGCCGATTTACAAATTACAGTACCAACCGATATACAGGAAAAAACCATTCCTGTGGTATTGAATCAGAAAGACGATGTGGTGGCTTTGGCTAAAACAGGAACAGGAAAAACAGCCGCTTTCGGATTGCCTTTATTACAATTAATAGATACAGACCATACCGAAATACAAGCCGTAATCTTAACACCAACGCGCGAACTGGGACAACAAATTGGCACTAATTTAGAAGCCTTTGCGAAACACATGCCAAGTATTTCAATCGCAACCGTTTGTGGAGGTATTCCCATAAAACCTCAGATCGAACGTTTAAAAAATACCACACATATTGTAGTGGCAACACCAGGACGTTTAGCCGATTTGGTAAAACGAAATGCCATCGATATTTCAAAAATAACCTACTTCATTTTAGATGAAGCTGATGAAATGGTGAGCGCTTTAAAAGAAGGCTTGGATGCTATTATTAAAGAAATTCCGAAAAAGCGACGTACGCTGTTATTCACGGCAACCATGCCAGGCAGCATAAAACAATTGGTACAGAATTACATGTCCAAAAACGTGGTGCATATTGAAGCTGATATGGCAACTGTTGGTCATCAAGGCATTGATCACCAGTTTGTGGTGGTAGAGCCTATTGAAAAACTAGATGTATTACTTCATTTTTTAAATAGCAAACCTGGACAACGTGGTATTATATTCTGTAAAACCAAGGCAGCGGTTAATAAATTAGCAAAGAATTTAGCGATTAATAAATTCTCTTCTGGTGCTTTGCATGGTAGTTTGAGTCAAGGCATTCGTGATCGGATTATGGGACAATTTCGAGACAACCATATTGATATTTTGGTTGCTACCGATTTAGCAGCGCGTGGCTTAGATATCAAAGATGTAGCTTATGTTATCAATTATCATTTACCAGATACTTATGATGCTTATGTGCATCGGTCTGGAAGAACCGCTAGAGCAGGAGCCAAAGGTTTAGCTTTAACGATTTTACAACAAGAAGAAGTCATCGATATTGCTGATTTTGAAGATGAATTAGGCATTGTGTTCAAAGAACATAAAAAAGCAGACGCTAAAAGTATTGAAGAGAACAAAACGATGTTATGGGCTAAGAAAATATTTAAGACCAAACCGAATCGTGATATATCAGAAACGTTACGACGCGATGTGAGAACCGTATTTCATCATTTAACCAAGGAAGAGTTAATTGAAAAAATATTGGCAAATCAATTGGCACAAACCACATTAGCTGAACCAAAGGAACGTGATTCTAAAGCTAAGAAAAAGAAGAAATAGGTATTAAGTTACTTATCATTAGATACATAGTTATTAGGTTATTTAGTTATTTCGGCATAAACTTAATAACCTAATAACCTAATAACCTAATAACCCAATAACCCAATAACCCAATAATGGCAAATAACATCAAAGCACAACAAGAGATTCTTGAAAAACTGAGTATCTATCAACTCAATCCGATGCAAGAACAAGCCTTAGAAGCCATAGAGAACAACGACAAAACCATACTCTTATCTCCAACAGGAACAGGGAAAACCTTAGCGTTTTTATTACCATTGCTCGAGCGTTTAGATCCAGACTGTGAAGAAGTACAAGCCTTAATAATTGTACCATCGAGAGAATTAGCCATTCAGATTGAAACGGTTATCAGAGATATGGGTTCTGGTTATAAAGCCAATGCTATTTATGGTGGTCGTGCTATTTCAAAAGATAAAATTGAATTAAAGCATACGCCTGCCATTTTAATAGGTACACCAGGTCGTTTGGCAGATCATTTTGAACAAGCGCGTTTTACAACCAAATTCATAAAAACTTTAGTGATTGATGAGTTTGATATTTCTATTGAAGTTGGAGCAGGAGGTGAAATGAAATTTATTATGGGTTATTTAGCCAACGTCAACAAGCGCATATTAACCTCTGCAACACAAGGAGCTTCAATACCTAAGTATCTGAAAATGGATGGTGGTAAAACGTTAAATTTTCTAACGGAAAAGCCAAGTTCTAAATTAGACATTAAAACAGTGGTTTCGCCTTCAGCAAATAAGCATAATACGTTGGTCGATTTATTGCATCACGTTGGTAGTGATCCTGGTATTGTGTTTTGTAATAAAAAAGAACGTCTCGAAGATTTAAGCCGATTTTTAGATAAAAAGAATGTGGCACATACCTGTTTTCATGGTGGTATGGAGCAACGCGATCGTGAGCGTGCATTGATAAAATTAAGAAATGGTTCTGTATCTGTTCTTGTGGCGAGTGATTTGGCGGCTCGAGGCATAGATATCCCAGAAATGAGTTATATTATTCATTACGAAATTCCAGAAGCTATTCAAGAATATACCCATAGAAACGGAAGAACTGCCAGAGTCAACTCTAAAGGAACGGCTTACTTAATTAAAGGTGATCGTGAAGTGTTTCCAGATTTCATTGAAAACTCTAAAGTCATTCGTATTAAAAGTGGAAGTGAAATTAAACCACCATTTTGGACGACTTTATTTATTTCTGGTGGGAGAAAAGATAAAATTTCTAAAGGTGACATCGCAGGTTTATTCTTTAAACAAGGTCACATTACAAAAGACCAATTAGGTGTTATTGAATTGAAACAAGATTGTGCTTTTGTTGCCGTTCCTTTAAGTATTGCAGATCGTTTAGTTGATAAGCTCAATAATGTACGCTTAAAGAAGAAAAAAGTTAGAGTACAGGTTATTTAATATATTGTCAACTAAACCATGCAAAAGCCAAGTTCTAAGTCGCTCATCATTATTGCATTTATTGCGATCTACCTAATTTGGGGTTCGACCTATTTACTTAATAAAATATCAGTAACCGAATTGCCGCCTTTATTTCTGGCAGCCATTCGCTTTTTTGTAGCAAGTCTTTTAATATTTGGTATTGCTAAAGCCTTAAAGTTTAATCTCAAAATCACGAAAAAACAGCTTTTAAATTCAACGTTTGTTGGCTTTTTATTTTTGGTTTATGGCAACGGTGTTTTTGTATGGGCTTTAAAATATATCGATAGTGGCTTTGGAGCTTTGTTAGCATCCACACAACCTTTGTTTGTCTTATTGCTTATGCGATTAATAGATAAGAAAAAGATGCGACCAAAATCCTTAGTTGGCGTTGGTCTTGGTATTATTGGCATGTATTTGCTCGTTAGCCAAAAGGAATTGGTGACCAACGAAGAAACGCTATTAGGTATTTTTATGATTTTTACCTGTGTGTTGAGTTGGAGTTACGGCAGTGTGTTTGTCTCTAAAGCCGATGTGCCCAAAAACTATTTTGTGAGTACAGGCTATCAAATGCTCATTGCGAGTATCATGTTAGCCGCTGCCAGTTTGTCTTTAGGCGAAACATGGTCGTCTCCGTTAACTTGGAGTCCTAAAGTGCAACTCACCATGTTGGCACTGATTACCTTTGGAAGTATTGTCGCATTTACGGCTTTCAATTATCTGTTAAAGCAAGTTTCTACCGAAAAAGTATCGACTTCAGCATACGTGAATCCTATTGTAGCGATGCTCCTAGGTTGGTATGTTTTAGATGAAACACTCAGCACACAGTCGATCGTTGCAGCAGCTGTATTATTGACAGGTGTTTATTTTATCACGACACGAAAAAAACGTGGTGTTTAAGATTTTAAAGCTATACGTTTTGAATGATCCGCTAGCTTCCATAAGCTACAACTTCATCAAATGCGGACGTAATATCTTCTGAATATCAATATTATCTTTCTGTGGAATTAAAAACGCTTGTAAATCATCAATATGGTTAATAGGTTCCGATTTTTCTATAAAACCATAACCAACATAAGCACCACCTTTAATCATTACAAAAGCATCTTCATTGGCTTGTCTGCCTTTTTCTTTCATAACAATATCTTCTTTATGATCCGATATATCGTAAATCGCTTCTAAGACGCGGTTGTTGTACTCTTCAACAGATTCTTCATCACGACAAATACCGTTACAGTTTTTAATACTATAATGCGAACATTCTGAAACCGCTTCTTGCAAATGGCAGTATTTAGGACACAAATTATACTTTGCGCATAGTTTTTCGGTAAAAGCACGCACCTCTCTAATATTGTAAAACGTAATGATGGGATTTGGTACCAAACGGCCTTTATTACTCGCTAAATGCAGAATCCCTTTCCGATCTTCATAAGAGAATATGGAAAACGACTGAATGGTGCGTTTCGACACTTTGTTATACACAGGAAAGTGATGTTTAATCGCTGCATCTTCCATAAGTAATGCCACGAGTTCGCTGCCAGAAGTTTCAAAGTCAATATCACCTGTTTCGCGCACCATATCTTGTGCTTTCTTGGTTTTACTATAGAAATGACTGAGGACACGTTTTTTAATGTCTTTGGCTTTACCTACATAAATGACGTTGCCCTTTTTATCTTTAAAATAATAAATACCAGCAGTATTTGGCAAGGCCTCAAACGTTGCTTTTGGTAGGTTAGGAGGTAAGGTGGCTTCTCTAGACTTTTTATTTAGAAATGCTGTAAAAACGGCATCTGCATCAGGTTGTTGTAGGAGTAATTCAAACAGAATGGTGGTGGCTTCAGCATCGCCTCTGGCTCTGTGTCGATCCACCAAATTAATATTAAGGTCTTTACATAGTTTCCCTAAACTGTACGATCTGTGTCCTGGTAATAATTTACGCGATAAGCGAACGGTACAAAGCTTTTTTCTCGCAAAATCAATACCTAAGCGTTTGAATTCTCCATGAATTACATTAAAGTCGAAATTAACATTGTGCGCTACAAAAACAGCATCTTCTGTAATACTGAGAATGTCTTCTGCCACATCTTCAAACGATGGAGCATTGGCAACGGTTTCATTATCAATACCAGTGAGTGCTGTAATATGCGGTGGAATAAAACTATTGGGATTTACCAACGATGTAAATTCATCTATCACTGTGGTACCATCGTATTTAAAAACGGAAATTTCAGTCATGCGATTGCCTTGTCCTGTGGTTTCAACGTCTATTATGGTGTAGCGCATTTATTTGTTTTTATTGTGAATTTGAAGTTACTGCAAGATAATTGGTTTTGGTGGGATTTTGAAATTTAGTAGTAGGATTTAGGTTTAGATTATAATAATCACGGCGCACTTTGAGAAACAGAAACACACTTGAACACTATCTAATTTGATTGCAGTAAGAGTTTTCCATAGCTGACCCGGCGCATACCCGAAGGAGACCCGACGCACATACGGTTTAGATACGGCTTAGATACGGCTGAACTCTGGTTGAGATATGCTTATATGATCAAGCAGCAAATAATTTCTACTGGGATTATAGAAAACACAACGTGTTTGATACCATAATTCCGTGGACTTTAGAATGGTTTGTATATTATGAATTATATCTGATTACAGGGAAATGGGAGCAATCCTTTTATTGCTCATCGAGTGAGCTAGAAGTATAACTACTTAATTTTATCTTGTTTTATGAAATTATTTACCCGTAATGAGAAATATGTTATTTTTACTAACTTAATTCAGCCGAAGGAATATCGACTTTCTTGGCAGCAATAAACCACAAAAAGGATTCAATCCAAACAAACACCAACTTTCAAAACAATCCCATTCAATTCCTCTCAAATTCCTTCATCATAAGCCTTAGGTGATGGCTTAAAAACCACAAAAAATTGTTCTTAAGTTATACATAAGGTTTGGCTACCTAGAACATTTAAAGTAATAAGTTGACCTGTATGGCATCCATCGAATAAAGTGATGCTGCCTTTAAAAAAGGAATTTGTATATTTAAATACTAATTAAAAATAATATGAAAAACATTAAAATCATTATGTTGGCCTTGTGTATAGGTCTTAATGGATTCTTAGCAGCACAGACTTATGTTTCGCCACAACAAAAAACCACGACTAATGGCTTTACCAATAGAGTTGAAACAAAACTAATTAAAAACATTAGTATTGCAGACGGTAAGATTATAGCAGAGCTTCCAGAGGGAGGTACTTTTACTGCCGATATAGAATTGTTTAAAACCATAGAAGGTGTTAATGACGAAAATCGAACACTATATATTATTGCATCAGGCGGTATGCTCTCTATTAATGATGATTTAGTAGATGATAACTGGGACTGTATTGTACTGAACTTATTATCAACTCCAAAAAAGAAACACTATACATTTTGGCTCACCGAAGGAAATAAAGGTGATGATTAGTTTTTAAAACGACTATGGCGTTCATTAATATCATAGACGTGATTGCACTTTAGTCTACACATGCATCTTCTTTTAAAGCTATGGCATTAAGTTGTTTCCAAATCGGTTGACCATAAGCCTTTGGTGAGAGCTTAAAAATTACAAAAGCCTTTCCTGAAGTTTTACATAACCTCTGACTACCTAAAATTTTAACAGTGATGACTTTACCAGTGTGAAAGCCATCAAAAAAGGTCATTTCACCTTTAAATTGTGTACCACTTTCAGAAACTTCTAAATCACTTAATGCTAACTCAGGATCTGGAAATTCTTGAGCCCAATGATTGGGTTTCATGAGTTCCGTAAAATAATGATTGAGATTAAATTGTAAATCTTCTAATGGAATTTCTGTTTTAGTTTCTACTTGCCAAGACATTACGAGTGTCCAAAATTCTTGATGGTTGACGTTGTTCCAATTTGGTGCGAACCGTAATTCTTCAAAACCTGAGTAGGTGATTTTTGTAGCCCAGTCTATAGGAAATGGAATAATCTCTGTACTCCATGTGCTATCGGCTTTTACAATGGCTTGTTGCTTTTCGTTTTGCGCACTAATGCCAACTGATGAGCATAATAAAACTAAAGCGACTAAAGGTTTTAATGAGCTTAGGTGTTTTGAAAATAACATGACTCTACACATACTGTTTGTTTTGGTAAATGTAGGTTGCTAGAGTTTTCTAAATGTGAAAAAAGTGTAAAACGTTTGTAAAAGGATCGTTGTTCAGCGTTTTTTAATAAGTAAAGCATCACATTGAGCGCTATTCATAATAAGGAGCACTTCATTTTCTTAAGCATTTCAACTACGCTCAATGTGACTTTATACTTGTAATACCAATACCTTGTATTAATACGCCATTTTCACAATGCTTTCTACTTTATCTGGCGATAAGGATTTGTGTTCGCCTAAGGCCACCCAACCACGTGTTGTAAAACGTTCTGAGATGTTTTCAGCAGTACCCTCGTAATCTTTGGTATAATCTGACAGTTTGGTGTTAATACCTAATTGATGGAAGAAGGCTTCCGTTTTTTCAATAGCTGCGTTGGCTTTGTCTTCAATGCTACCTTCAGTAATGTTCCAAACACGCTCTGCATACTGTGCTAATTTTTCCTTTTTAGTTTCAAAATTAAACTTATAATGACTTGGTGCAATTATAGCTAAAGTACGTGCATGGTCTATACCGAATAAAGCGGTTAGCTCATGTCCGATGGCATGAACTGCCCAATCTGTTGGCACCCCTTTTTGTATTAATCCGTTTAATGCCATGGTACAACTCCACATAAAGTTAGAGGCTGCTTTATAATCTGTAGGATCTTTGAGTACTTTTGGTGCGACTTCAATTAAGGTTTGTAAGATACTTTCCGCAAAACGGTCTTGTAGTAAGGCACCAATTGGGTAGGTCATGTATTGTTCTAAGACATGTGTAAAGGCATCGGTTAGTCCGTTTGCCAATTGCCGTTGTGGAATTGACACGATGACCTGAGGATCTAATATGGAAAACTCTGGAAACAAACCAGGACCTCCCATGGCTAGTTTTTCTTTGGTTTCGGCTCTGGTGATTACGGAACCCGAATTCATTTCAGATCCTGTTGCTGGCAATGTTAAAACCGTTCCGAAAGGCATTCCCTCTTCTGTTCTGATGTTTTTAGATAAGATATCCCAAGGTCTATCGCCTTCAAATAATGCGGCAGACGCTAAAAATTTGGTGCCATCAATAACAGATCCGCCACCAACAGCTAGTAAATAGGTGATGTTTTCGTCTTTAATGATTTTTAAAGCTTCTAGTAAAACGGCATATTCCGGATTTGCAGGAATACCACCAAATTCTAAAACGTCTACTTTCGCTAAAGCTGTTTTGACTTGATCGTAAATACCGTTTTTCTTAATACTTCCACCACCATAGAGCAGCAGGACTTTGGCATCTTTAGGGATTTCGTTTTCTAGTTTTTCTATGGTGTTTTTTCCAAAAATGATTTTGGTCGGATTTTTAAATTCAAAATTGTTCATTGTTGTTTGTTTTATTTTAAATAAGTTCTTTTTAAGACTATATTTTAATGCGTTCAGACCTTTCGACTGCGCTCAAGGTGACCTATAATTTAAAAGAAAATGAGTTTTACTCCATAACCGTTACCAAATCTGTCATCGGTTTTCTCACTTTAACCAAGTTCACTAACCAATCCGCATCTTCCTTTCTATAACCTATTGGTAAGAGTACTGTGCTTCTTAGGCCTTTTTCGCGTAAGCCTAAAATGTCATCGATTTTGTCTGCGCTAAATCCTTCCATTGGTGTACAGTCTACTTTTTCGTAAGCTGCAGCAATCATGGCTGTACCTAAAGCGATATAAGCTTGCTTTGCTGCATGATTAAAGCTAATTTCAGGATCTTGTTGCGGATACGCGTTTAATAGCATTTGACGGTAGTTTTCCCAGCCTTCATTTTTAAAACCACGAATCTCGTTGGTTAAATCGAACATATAATTAATACGATCTGCCGTATAATGATCCCAAGCTGCAAAGACGAGTAGGTGAGAGCATTCGGTTACTACGGATTGGTTCCAAGCTTCTGGCCTAATTTTTTCCTTTAATTCTTGATTCTTAATCACTATAATTTCAAAGGGTTGCAATCCACTCGATGTTGGTGCTAAGCGCGCTGCTTCTAATATGCGATCTATTTTTTCTTCTGCTACGGTTTCGCCATTCATGGCTTTTGCAGCATATCTCCAATTTAATTTGTCTAATAATTCCATAGTTGTATTTTTAATTTTAGTTGTTATTTCCGAGTTGTTGTATGTCTTCTGAATTGATAATATTAGTCTGTTGCTGATTCGAATTTGCTAAATGAATCATAGCAGTTGCGATGGTTTCTGCCTTCACGATTCTATATTTTTTAAGAGGACCTATCAGTAACGGTTGAATGACTTTAAAAAATTTCAATCCCATATGCTCTAGTGTGCGTTTTTCATGACGTTGTCCACCAATTAAAGACGGTCTTAAAACATAGGTATTTTTGATGTTTTGCTTTAGCACGTCTTGTTCCATTTCGCCTTTGGTCTTGGTATAAAACGTGGTACTATTTTTATCAGCACCTATAGACGATATCACTAAAAATGTCTCTATGCCATTGATTTTAGCCAATTTTGAAGCTGAAACAGGAATGCCATAATCGATTTTTTTGTAAAGCGTTTTGTCTGGTGTTTTACTTTTAGTGGTACCAATACAGCAATACACCTCATCGGCTATAAAATCTGTTTTAAATTGCTCTAGGTCTAATAAATCGCCTATAAACTGACTGACTTTAGCGGGTTGGTCTTTCAGTTTTGAGCGCGATATGAGTTTAATGGTGTCGTAACGCTCGTCGGCTATTAATTTTTGAAGGACATAACTTCCTGTTAATCCAGAAGCTCCTAATATGAGTGCTGTTTTTTTCATTTTAGTGTGTCTTTTTTATACTGTCCCAAGCGGCTTGATAAGCGGCTTCAATATGCGTTTCATTTAATTGAAACGCATCTCGTTTTTGAGCCATCATTAAAAATGACAGCGGATTAATAGCATACGCATATAATAGATAATCTGAAATCGGTTTTATAATGCCTTCTTTTTTGCCACGTTCCCAAAGGTCGAGTAGTGGTTGTAAATGTTTAATACCAGCTTGTCGACTTGGCTCATCGATCATAGGTGAATTATCGCATTGTGCTAAGAACATGGCATGCTCACATTCTTTGAGTTTGAATTGTGCAATACGTTTCCAAATGGTTTCAAAACCCGATTGTACGGACGTTGAAGGATCGTAAGTGTTGAAAGCGTAGGTGGTGTAATTGGTTTTTACTTCGATATAGGTTTTATTGACGAGGTCTTGTTTGTTTTCAAAATAGAGATAAATAGTGGCTGGAGACACGTTGGCCATTTTAGCTATTTTACTCATAGGTGTGGCGTGAAATCCATTGTTGTTTACCAAACCTATGGTCGCTTTAATGAGCGCATTCCGTTTGTCTATGCTTTTTTGAAGTTTCGCCATGTGTTTTAATTAAAGTGCAAATATGATTAAAAATGAACGTTCATTCTTTTTATTTAACAAAGGTTTAAGTTCCTATAACTTAGATAACGTTGACTTTATAATATTTAGTAAGACTACTTTCTCTTAAAATTAAATAAACTTGATTTATATCTTCACGGTTTTCAGTGTGAAATAAGTGGATATAATATCTAAACTTTGCATCTCAGATAAGGATTCTATACTTTTACATCCTCTCTACAGCGTATGAATAAATTAAAACAGTTTATATTATTTTTCATCCTAGTTGTATTTAGCTTTACAGCAAACAGCCAGCCACAAAAGGACACTATAAGGTTAGCTACAGCGCAAGCGAACACCTATTTAAAGCAAATGCAAAGCAATTATAGTGCAGGTAATTATAATTTGCACAAAGCCTACAGCGATTCTCTTTTATTAGTCGCTAAAACGAACGGACTGACTAAAATGCATGTGTTAGGGTTAACCAACCAAGCGGTATTTTATAAAAATCATGGTGAGAAATTAAAAGCTATAGAATTATACCATGAAGCTTTAGATAAATGCGATTTGATTCCTGACGATTTTCGTACCAAAATTGTAGTGTTAATCAATATGGGCAACCTATATAATGATATTGGTTCTTATGATAAAGCCATAGCTTATATAGAAAAAGTGATTATTTTATTAGATACCTACGAAAATTCAGATAGCATTAGGGCGGCAGCTTTAATTGGTTTAGCTAACAATTATATTAGGTTTAAGGATTATGAGCAAACTATTTTTTATGCAAACCAGGCCAAAGCATTAGGTGAAAAAATAAATAATGAATCCATTTTGGTTTCTGCCATTAACAATATCAGTGATGCTTACATTGGATTGGAAGATTATGAAAAAGCTTTAGAAATTAGCCAGTCTTTTGAAGACCTTAGTTTATTGAGCAAACCTACAAAAAAGAGAGCTTCCTTTTTGTTAAACAGAGGTATTGCCCATTTTCGTTTGGATAAATTAGATGAAGCTTTAGCAGATATGAAGGCGTGTCAGGTATTATCTAAAGAAAAGGAATTGTTTGAAACTGAAATGTATGCACACGAATATTTAGCCAAAATTTATGAGCAAAAAAATGATTTTAAAGCAGCCATTGAAGCACAAAAGACCTATACATACTTGAGAAATCAATTTTTAGAAGATAAAAAAGACGCTTCTAATGCGGATTTAAATAAAGAAATTGCTGTAAAAAGTGAAACCATAGATTCAAACAATAAAAATTTGAAGCGTGTTACCAAAACTCAAAACTTCATTGTATTTATTGGTGGTGGTGCGGTGTTAGTATTAAGTAGTTTTCTGTTTTTTTATGTAAAACGTAAAAGAAAATTAGATAAGGAGAAAGAGAAGCTTCAACTACAACACCATTCATTACAGCAGAGTCTTACAGCATTACAATTACAATCTAAAAAAACAGATTATACTTTAGAGACATCGCGAAGTGCTCTTAAGCCTTATAAAAACTCGTCGCTAACCATTGAAAAACGCGAACAGTACAAAAAATGTATTTTGGAGTTTATGACAAACGAAAAGCCCTTTCTTAATCCTGAAATGACCCAATCGGATTTAGCACAGCAACTCGCTATAAGTAGTCATCATTTTTCGGAAGTTTTGTATTACAATATGGAACAGAATTTTTACAATTTTATCAATTCCTATCGTATTCTAGAAGCGCAAAAACTGATGAAAGATCCAGATTATAAAGACACCAAAATTTTGGCCATTGCATTCGACTCAGGATTTAAGAGTAAATCGACGTTTAATAGAATTTTTAAAAACCATACAGGTGTAACACCCTCAGAATACAGGAATCAATCAAAGAATGCGCATTAATTAGGGTGCACTCGCTTAGGTGATACCTTTAAAAGAATTAAAAATGGTATACTTGTCATAACAAGTATTATTCAACCAAAAAATCAGTCCCAAATGATTAAAAGGCTACTTTTTTTTACTTTTCTCCTACTATCCTTAAATATATTTTCAGCGAATATTTATGTAGATCTGTCTGCACCAGCTGGTGGTGATGGTGCAACATGGGCATCGGCTTTTCAAGATATACAAAGTGCGGTAGATGCTGCCTCTGCTGACGATACTATTTTTATTGCAGAAGGTATTTACAGGCCAGAAAGTGAGATTGACATTGTTATTCCATTATCTATTAAAGGTGGATACCCTATTGGTGGTGGTTTACAAAATATTGATACAAATATTACACAGATTCAAGCAGATTTTATTCCAGGTAATTTAATTTCTAGAATTTTTGATATCGGATTAAATGCTGAGTTTTTTATAGAAGGTGTTCGTTTTTTTATGGCAAGTACGGCTATTGAAATGAGTTCAAACATAACCATTAACCGCGTACAGTTTAATGGTTCAACGTCTTACGACGTTCGCTTAACTGGTGATATTGATTTTTGTACGATAACAAATTCTACATTCACAGATTGTACAGGTTCTAGTTTGTACTTTTTTGGAAATGATAATGTAAATAACCTATTAATAGATAACTGTACTTTCGAAGGAGGTACAGGCAGAGCTCTTTTTATTTACGATGAAGTCGTCACTACTACAATTCGAAATTCAATTATTAGAAATTATAATGCAAGCACATCCATTGCAACACTAAGAAGTCCTAATACAACGATCAACAAACTTACCATAGACAATAATGTAGGAAGTGATGTGATTTCGCTTTATGGAATCAATACGCTTGTGGATGATTTAACTGCCACAAATAACAATTGTACAACTAGAATTATATATCACAGCGAGGGAAATGCGACGATCTCTAATTCAAATTTTAGTGATAATCTAGGTAACGGAGATGTTATACAAACCACTCAAAATTGCTATCTAACTTTAGAAAACACGGATTTTATTGATAATACAATTACAAACTCATCTATTGTAACAGGAAACGGTGAAGAGTTTATTGCTATAAATTGTAAGTTTATAAACAATAGTACTACGGGTACTTTTCAAACTATTGTTGACCTTAGAGGCGATGATGGTGCCAATATTAGTTTTGATAATTGTGAAATTAGAAATAACCGCTCAGGTTGGGGATCTACTTTTGATATCAGTTATGATGCAGATGTAGCCATAAATAACTGTGTTTTTGAAAATAATGGTAATAGTGGAGAGGGTGATTTAGATTTTTGGACTTTGAATAGTGCCGATATTACAAATAATCGATTTAGCAATAACACAAGCGGTGAGCCAGTTATAAGAATTGGCTTTATGCAATTTGGAAATGCCCTAATTAGTAATAATACATTTATTGATAACACTGGAAGAGAAATTGAATTAGACCGCGTTAACGATTTTACAGCATCTTATAATCAATATTATGGTAATTCTATTTATTTAGATTTTGATAGAGTGCAAATTGCAAGGCTAAATAACGAATACTTTGAAGGAAATACCACGGATACCGAGTTTATAAGACTAGATGAAACCACGATGCGTATTAATAATACCACCATCATCTCAACTTTAGCAAGTGGCACACATACGGTTGTTGAGTCTAGAGCTGATGTGGCTTTAAGAATTTTAAATAGTACCATTAGTGCAAAAAATTATACAGATACCCATGTGCGAGTAGATTTTGATGATGATGTACCTTCTTGGATACGCAATTCAATTATATGGTCTGGAAGCGACCTCAATCAAAGTGCTTTTTCCGGTAGCACTACAAATCTTACAGTTAGAAATTCTTTAATTAAAGGTGAAAATCCTGCAGGAGCAGGTAATCTCGATGGCACACTAAATGCAAATCGACCTCGTTTTTCCAATCCAGCTGATTCAGATTTTAGAGTGAGAGCCTGTTCGCCAACCGTAAATGCTGGCAATAATACCTATCAAAATTTAGATATAGATTTACTCAGCAATCCTAGAGTTTTTGAGAGTATAGTAGATATGGGCTCTTACGAACTACAAGTTCCAGAAAGTGCTTCATGTGCAGCTGTAGAGAGACCACTTTGTACAAGTTTATTAGTACCCTTAGATGGAGCGACAAATGTGGATGTCACTTCCAATTTGGAATGGGCAGCAGATCCTGACGCTATTGGTTACATATTGAGAGTCGGTTCTGCTTTAGGTAGTTCAGATATCTTAGATATCACATTAGGTAACATTACGAGTTATAATCTGTCGGAAGATTTACCTGCAGATACAGAAATTTTTGTCAGAATCGTTCCGTTTAACGGAACAGGAAATGCAATCGGTTGTGTTAGTGAGAGTTTTACAACAGAAACAGTACCAAATTGTACCAACTTATCATCACCTTCAGATGGACAAATAAATGTTGCTATAGATACAGCCATCAGTTGGTTAGCAGTACCCAATGCCACTGGATATATTGTGCGTATTGGAACCGCTTTAGGTAGTTTTGATTTAGCAAATTCTATAATTCAAAATGCTACTACTTTTAATTTACCTTTTGATTTGCCATCGGATACAGAAATATTTATAAGAATTATTCCATTTAATGCCTACGGAAATGCTAATAGTTGTATCAGTGAAAGTTTTACTACTGAGACTATTCTTACTATCCCAGATTGTACCTTTATAGATAATCCTGATGATGGCACAACAAATGTACCTATTACTACTAATATCAATTGGGATGATATAGCTGAAGCTGATGGCTATATAGTAACTGTTGGAACCACTTCGGGTGGTAATGATATTGTAGATAATGAAGATGTAAACAATGTATTTACTTACGATTTTCCTGCTGATTTACCAGAAAACACAGAAATCTTTGTAACCGTAATTCCTTATAATGCTGCTGGCGATGCTGTAGGTTGTGCCGAAGAAAGTTTTACCACTGAAACAATTGTAACAACACTACCTTTTATTACTACTTGGGAAACTACAACGACTAACGAAACAATTACAATTCCAACCAGAGCACCAGGTTTAACTTATGATTACACCATAGATTGGGGAGATGGCACTACAGATACCAATGTTATGGGAGATATTACACATATATACACAGCACCAGGCATTCAAACCATTTCAATATCTGGTACATTCCCTCAAATTCATTTTAATGGTGATGCCATAGATCGCGATAAAATTTTAACTATTGAGCAATGGGGAGATATAGAATGGCAAGCGTTAACACAAGCATTTAAAGGCTGTAGTAACTTAAACATTACAAACCCATCTATTGATACGCCAAACTTAAGTAGCGTCACTAATGTGTCTGAAGCTTTTAGAGACGCAACTGTATTTAATGGAGATATTACGGATTGGGATGTGAGCACAGTAACTAACATGTTAAGGCTGTTTAATAATGCTATTAATTTCAATCAAGATATAGGCAATTGGAACGTCAGTAATGTGGTTACTATGACACGCTTATTTGAAAATGCTACAGCCTTTAATCAAGATATTGGTAATTGGAATACATCAAGTGCTAACTCTACGGCAATTATGTTTGCTAACGCCACAAATTTCAATCAAGATATAGGGAATTGGGACGTTAGTAATGTTACTGATATGAATACTATGTTTGGTATTGCCACAAGTTTTAATCAAGATATTGGAAATTGGGATGTTAGTGCCGTTACTAATATGAACCAAATGTTTTATAATGCTCCTGCATTCAATCAAGATATAAGCTCTTGGGATGTGTCTCAGGTTACTAGTATGATTGTAATGTTTTTTAATGCCACTAGTTTTGACCAAAATATAGGAGGTTGGGATGTTACAAATGTTACTAATGCTACAAGTATGTTTAGCGGTGTAACGCTATCAGTTGCAAATTATGAAGCATTACTCATCGGTTGGAATAATCAAAACCTACAACCTAACGTCACTTTTAGTGGAGGTAACAGTAGATATTGTTCTCAAGAAGCACAATATGCCAGAGCAAATATGATTAGCACAGATAACTGGACTATTACTGATGGCGGATTAAGTGTTTCTCCAATTTTTGATACTATCGCAAATCTTACTGTTGCAGATACCTATACTTTACCAATTATTACAGGTACAAATCTTACAGGAAATGAGCTGTATTATACAGGTCCTAATGCAACAGGAATATCTTATATGGCTGGTGCTATTATCGCTTTTTCTGACTTTCCAACATATCCAATAACACTTTACGTATTTGATGATACTGCTTGTAATAATTCGGAAATTAGTTTCGAATTAACGATTACAGAATCTACTGTACCAAACTGTACAAGTCTAACCAATCCATTAAATGGAGCAACAAACGTTTCTATAGTTACAGATTTAAGTTGGACAGCCATTGCAAACGCAGATGGATATTTCTTAACTGTTGGCACAACATCTGGTGGAAACGATATTGTAGATAACTTAGATGTTACAGGAACAACATATGATCTTCCTGCAGATTTACCTGAAAACACGGAAATCTTTGTGACTATAATTCCGTATAACGGAGTCGGTAATGCGACTGGTTGTGTTGAGGAAAGTTTTACCACAGAGACATTAGCGACGCTTCCAAATTGCACAAATCTAACCAATCCATTAAATGGTGCAACAGCCGTTTCTATAGTTACAGATTTAAGTTGGACAGCCATTGCAAACGCAGATGGATATTTGCTAACCGTTGGCACAACATCTGGTGGAAACGATATTGTAGATAACTTAGATGTTACAGGAACAACATATAATCTTCCTGCTGATTTACCTGAAAACACGGAAATCTTTGTGACTATAATTCCGTATAACGCAGTAGGTAATGCAACGGGTTGTGTAGAGGAAAGTTTTACTACAGAGACATTAGCGACGCTTCCGAACTGTACAAGTCTAACAAATCCATTAAATGGTGCAACAGACGTTTCTGTAGTAACAGATTTGAGTTGGACAGCCATTGCAAATGCAGATGGATATTTCTTAACCGTTGGCACAACAACTGGAGGAAACGATATTGTAGATAATTTAGACGTTACAGGAACAACATATAATCTTCCTGCAGATTTACCAGAAAACACAGAAATCTTTTTGACTATAATTCCGTATAACGGAGTCGGTAATGCCACAGGTTGTGCTGAGGAAAGTTTTACCACAGAGACATTAGCAACGTTACCAAACTGTACAAGTCTAACAAATCCATTAAATGGTGCTACAGACGTTTCTATAGTAACAGATTTAAGTTGGACAGCTATTACCAATGCAGATGGTTACTTCGTTTTTGTAGGGACAACATCTGGTGGAACAGACATTTTAGATTCAGAAGACGTTACAAATACCACCTTCGATTTACCAACAGATTTACCTGAAAATACTGAAATTTTTGTAACGATTATTCCTTATAATGCCGTTGGTAACGCTACTGGTTGTGCAGAAGAAAGTTTCACCACTGAAACACTAGCTACCATTCCAAACTGTACGAGTTTAACAACACCTTTAAATGGTGCAACAAACGTTTCAATCGTCACAGATTTAACTTGGACAGCCATTTCTAATGCTGATGGTTACTTCGTTTCTGTAGGTACAACATCTGGCGGAACAGATATTTTAGATAATGAAGATGTGACCAATACCACATTCGATTTACCAGCAGATTTACCTGAAAACACAGAAATCTTTGTAACAATAATTCCATATAATGCCGTTGGAAACGCTACTGGTTGTACTGAAGAAAGTTTCACCACTGAAACTTTAGCAACCATTCCGAATTGTACAAATTTAGTAATACCATTGAATGGGGCAACAAACGTTTCAATCGCAACAGATTTAAGCTGGACAGCCATTGCTAATGCAGATGGTTACTTTGTTTCTGTAGGCACAACGTCTGGCGGAACAGAT
>NZ_JBGCDQ010000044.1:0-33172 GCF_045105575.1 Winogradskyella sp.
CGGTAACTATGCGTTTACGGATTTAGATCCTAACGTAAATTACATCGTACAGTTTATAGCACCAAACGGTTTTGAAATCTCACCAGCCAATCAAGGTGGTAATGATGCCAATGATTCTGATAGCAATGCTAACGGTTTAACTGCTTGTATCGATTTAGAGCCAGGTGAAAATAATCCAACGATTGATGCAGGTATCTTTTTACCATGTGTTATTAATCCAGAGGTTACCGCTTCTTCTGAAACGATTTGTTTTGGTTCTGAAGTTGTATTGACAGCGACAGGTGGTGATCAATTTGTTTGGGAAGCTAATAATGTTATAATTCCTAATGCAACTTCATCAACATTAACGGTCACTCCATCAGAGAACACAACGTATAGTGTTACTGTAACGGATAGTACTCAATTTGATTGTCAAGCTGAAGTAGGTATTACAATAACAGTAAACCCTATTACAGAAAACATCTTAACAGAAGTTACGGTATGTGAAGGTGCATCATACGTTTGGGCACAAGATGGTCAGACCTACACAGCGGCAGATAGCCCAGTGGTATTAAACCTTACAGATGCTAATGGATGTCCATTTACAGCAACCTTAACAATTAACGAGTTTGATCCAGCAACACCAATTGTAATGGAAGTTACGGTATGTGAAGGTGCATCATACGTTTGGGCACAAGATGGTCAGACCTACACAGCGGCCGACAGTCCAGTAGTGTTAGACTTAACAAGTCCAGAAGGTTGTGCATTTACAGCAACGTTAACGATTAATGAATTTGATGCGACAGAAGATGTTGTAGAAAATGTAACGATATGTGCAGGTTCAGACTTCACATGGTCACAGAATGGTGAAACATACACAGCAGCGGATAGTCCAGTTGTAATAGACGTGACCGATGCTAATGGATGTACTTACACTGCAACGTTGACCATACATGAAAATGATGTCACAGAAGATGTTGTAGAAAATGTAACGATATGTGCAGGTTCAGACTTCACATGGTCACAGAATGGAGAAACGTACACAGCAGCGGATAGTCCAGTTGTAATAGACGTGACCGATGCTAATGGATGTACTTACACTGCAACGTTGACCATACATGAGTTCGATGCTACACCAGATGTTGTAACTAATGCAACAGTATGTGAAGGTGAATCGTACACTTGGTTTCAAGATGGAGAAACGTACACTTCAGCAGATAGTCCAGTTATATTAGACTTGATCGACGGTCATGGTTGTACTTACACTGCAACGTTAACAATTCATGAAGATGAAAAGGTTAAAATTGGCAACTATGTATGGGAAGATGCAAATGAAAACGGATTACAAGATGAGGGTGTTGACTCTGGCGTAAATGATGTAACTGTATTGTTATTTCAGTGTAACGGAAATCAATTAGTAGAAACTACTACAACAGCGCCTAATCCAGCAAATGATGAAGCAGGATATTATGAATTTGAAGTTTGTGCAAATAGCGGTGAGTATTACGTTATGTTTATAAACATACCTGAAGATAACATATTCACTGTTGATAATAATGGTGATGATACTTTAGATTCAGATGCCAATGCTAGTGGAAAAACAAATTGTTTTGAAGTTTTAGATACTGATATATTGACTGTAGACGCAGGAATTGTTAACCCATGTCATTTGGAAGTATTTGCAGGAGATGATACTGATATTTGTGTAAATGAAACTATAACGCTTACAGCGAGTTCAACAGATACAGAGGGATTATGTCCAGGTGGATGTGTATATCCAATTCTTGAACAAGAAAGATGTTCTGGTCCTCAGGGAACGTTTGAAGTATGGGTAAAATCTAATCCTTCAACAGGTTCATTTAAATTTAATGCTTCGGCACAAAGTTTTGAAACATTCGATAATGGAACGGCAAAATATGTCGCAACAGTATCTAATGGTATTGATGTCATCTATGTAGACCTTACTTACAGTGGTTATACAACGTCGACACCACAAGGAAGTCCTTATGCAAATGGTTGTCAAGTTTATGACGCTTCACATTATGAGTATTATACAGAAGTCTCAGGTACTTTAACGTCACAAAATCATGGTGTATTCCATGCAACACGTATGGGTCCAGCATTCCAAATTGGTATGGGAGGTGATGTTACGAGATTAGGTTTTGGAGCTTCTGGTTGGTACAGTCTTACAGGAGGAGATGGTACTTATACTAATGGTGATGTGAATCTTGCTCTTGGTGAATGTCAAGAAAAAGGTGTTAATTACCAATGGTCAACTGAAGATGGAACTATTGTCGGAAACCGCAATCAAAAAACAATTAGTGTAACGCAATCAGGTACATATACTGTAAGAGCAATTAATTGCGCTGATTGTGAAGATTTTGATGAAGTTGTAGTTGTTGATAGTAGTGCACATAGAAATAGTAACGAGGCAACAGTTCAAGTTTATCCTGTGCCAGCGTCTAGTAATTCTAATGTTACCATTGAATTAGATATACAAAGACCGAACAATTTCTATGGAGACTCTAGAACTTTAACGGATATTGAAGTCGTTATATTTGATGCTAGAGGACGAATGATTAATAATCCTAGAAAGTATAGTGTAATTACAGGAAACAACGTAATTAACTATAACGTAGGTAATGTAGATGAAGGAACTTATATCATGAGAGTAACTGGTGATACTTGGTCTAAAACAAGTAGACTTATTATTAAGTAGACAGGCTACAAATAGTTTAAATAGAAAGAATCGTAATTTTAATTAATTACGATTCTTTTTTGTTTAAGAATTTCATCATTGAACTTCGAAATCTTAAAGTCAATTGACGAAATTCAAATCAAAATTTTTTTATAAATGAATTATCTTTATTTTTAAAGAAATAACAATTCATGCTCAAAAAAGTTTTCGCAAGTGCCGTTTTCGGAGTGGAAGCCTCCACAATTACGGTCGAGGTCAATATAGATAAAGGTGTTGGCTATCATTTAGTAGGCTTACCAGATAATGCCATTAAAGAAAGTAACTACCGTATTGCAGCAGCACTTCAAAATAATGGTTATAAAATTCCAGGTAAAAAAATCACCATCAATATGGCTCCTGCCGATTTACGAAAAGAAGGTTCGGCTTACGATTTAACCTTAGCTATCGGAATCTTAGCAGCATCAGACCAAATTAAAGCCGAAAATTTAGAAGACTATCTTATTATGGGAGAGTTGTCTTTAGATGGTAGTTTACAACCTTTTAAAGGAGCGCTACCAATTGCAGTAAAAGCTAGAGAAGAAGGCTTTAAAGGGATTATTTTACCCATTCAAAATGCAAAAGAAGCTGCCATAGTTGATGATCTTAAAGTCTTTGGAGTTGAAAACATCATGCAAGTCATTAATCATTTCGATAAAGGAGAACCTTTAGAGCAAACCATCATTAATACACGAGAAGAATTTTATAAAAACTTAGATTTTCCAGAATTCGATTTCGCAGATGTTAAAGGTCAAGAAAGTATAAAACGCTGTATGGAAATTGCAGCAGCAGGTGGTCATAATATTATTTTAATTGGCCCACCAGGTTCAGGAAAAACAATGCTCGCCAAACGTTTGCCAAGTATTTTACCACCAATGACCTTGCATGAAGCTTTGGAAACAACTAAAATACATTCGGTTGTTGGTCGTGTAAAAGCACATGCAGGACTCATGGCACAACGACCTTTTAGAAGCCCACATCACACCATTTCAAATGTAGCTTTAGTTGGTGGCGGAAGCTATCCACAGCCAGGCGAAATTTCCTTATCTCACAATGGTGTTTTGTTTTTAGATGAATTACCAGAATTTAAACGTGAAGTTTTAGAAGTGATGCGTCAACCATTAGAAGATAGGGAAGTCACCATTTCTAGGGCAAAATTTACAGTAACCTATCCAAGTTCATTTATGTTGGTAGCAAGTATGAATCCGAGTCCAAGCGGTTATTTTAATGATCCAGATTCGCCCATAACATCATCTCCAGCAGAAATGCAACGCTATATGGGCAAAATTTCAGGGCCACTTTTAGACCGAATCGATATTCATATTGAGGTTACACCAGTTCCTTTTGAAAAATTAGCGGACGAACGCAATGGAGAATCTTCGGTCGATATTAGAAAGCGTGTCACCAAAGCGCGCGAAAACCAAACTGAACGTTTTAAGGATTTAGATAATATTCATTACAACGCACAAATGAATACCAAACAAATCCGAAAGTATTGTAAATTGGAAGAAGCTTCCATGCAGCTTTTAAAATCAGCTATGGAACGTTTAAATTTATCTGCTAGAGCTTACGATCGTATTTTGAAAGTGTCAAGAACTATAGCAGATCTTGAAGGTTCTAAGGATGTGCTTGGCGCTCACATTAGTGAAGCCATTCAATATCGCAGTTTAGATCGCGATGGCTGGTTGGGATAACAAATTTCTGCGTGGTTGCTGAGCGTAGTCGAAGTAAAGTCAGGAATCTAATCATTAAACAGAAATCATCAATACTTATGAGAAAATTATTTTCCATTTTAATCATCATTCTAGCATTCAGCTGCAACAATTCTGAAAAAGAAATCCAAAAAGAAGAACAAGCAGCCTCTGAAACGACTTCGAAAAACGTAGAAATAGCTCAAAAACCAATCCTAAATCTAGAACAGGCTAACCGATTAGCGCAATTACCTCTGCATTGTATGCATACAGAGTATCCCAACAAGCTCAATCAAACCATCGCGAGTGCGTCAGATTTAAAATCACCAAAAGCGTTGCATCCAGCTTTTTATGGCTGTTTCGATTGGCATTCTGCTGTTCATGGACACTGGAGTTTGGTGTCGCTTTTAAAACAATTTCCGGACTTGGAAAACAAAACTGAAATCGCACAAAAACTACTTCAAAATATTTCAAAAGAAAATATAGAACAAGAATTACGATATTTTGATGGTCAGTATAATAAATCTTTCGAACGCACCTATGGCTGGGCTTGGTTACTTAAACTGGCCGAAGAATTGCATACTTGGGATCATATCGTTGCAAAAAAAGCAGAGATAAATCTTCAACCTTTAACTGACCTTATCGTCGCTAAATATTTGGAATTTTTACCAAAACTCAATTATCCTATTCGCGTAGGAGAGCATCCTAATACGGCATTCGGATTAAGCTTTGCTTACGATTATGCTATTGCGGTAAATCATGTTGAATTAAAAACTTTAATTGAAAAAAGAGCCAAAGATTTTTATGAAAGTGATCAAGACTGTCCGTTAGAATGGGAGCCAAGCGGTTTTGATTTTTTGTCTCCTTGCTTAGAGGAAGCTGCTTTAATGAAACGGGTTTTAGAACCTGAACCGTTTAAAATCTGGCTCAACGATTTTTTACCAGAACTCAGTGATAACAATTTTGATTGGTCTGTAGGTGAAGTTTCAGATAGAACAGATGGTAAATTAGTGCATTTAGATGGTGTCAATTTTTCGAGAGCATGGAGTTTAAATTATATTGCCGAAGATTTACCAGACTATCAACACCTGCAAAATATAGCAAATAAACATATCAATTATTCTTTACCAAGTATTGTTGGCGATAGTTATGAAGGTGGTCATTGGCTCGGCAGTTTTGCAATCTACGCCTTGAATTCTATGGAGAAATGATTTCAAAATTCTTCAAAAACATTGGGCCAGGACCCTTGGTAGCTGCTGCTTTTATTGGTCCAGGTACGGTAACACTTTGTACATTAGCTGGTGTTAACTTTGGTTACGCTTTGCTTTGGGCTATGGTTTTGTCTATAGTTGCCACTATTGTGCTTCAAGAAATGGCAGCACGTTTAGGTATTGTTTCTCAAAAAGGCTTGTCGGAAATTATAAGATCTGAAATAAAGCATCCCATACTTCGTGGTTTTGCCATTGTTTTAATTTTAAGCGCCATTGTTATTGGAAACGCCGCTTACGAAGCCGGAAATATTAGCGGAGGAGCGTTAGGTGTGCAGACGTTATTTGGAAATCCAATAATAGAATTAGGAAACTTAAAACTCAATAGTATGAGTTTAATAATTGGTCTAGTCGCTTTTGTTTTGTTATATATTGGAAATTATAAAGTTTTAGAAAAAGTATTGGTTTTTCTGGTGATACTAATGAGTATAGCTTTTTTAACTACAGCCATTATTACCAAACCTAATCTTTTAGAGATTCTTAAAAGTATAGCGTTACCCAAGTTTCCAAAAGGTAGTATTTTAACAATTATCGGGTTGATTGGCACCACAGTAGTACCTTATAATTTATTTTTACACGCCTCATTAGCTAAAACCAAATGGAAAGCTAAAAGCGATTTGGGTTTTGCAAGAAAAGATACGATGATTGCGGTTGTTTTAGGTGGTATAGTATCTATGTGTATCATCATTTCGGCTTCTGCGATACCTTCGCAAGATATTTCAAATGCATCTGATTTGGCAAAAGGATTAGAACCTTTATTTGGCGCTTATGCTAAATATTTTTTAGCCATTGGCTTGTTTGCTGCAGGAATTACAAGTGCCATCACAGCTCCTTTAGCAGCTGCTTTTGTAGCAAGTGGTTGTTTGGGTTGGGAAGCCCATTTAAAGTCTGTAAAGTTTAGAGCCGTTTGGATGTTCATTCTAGGTTTAGGAATTGTTTTTTCAACCATAGGATTCAAATCTATTGAGATTATAAAGTTTGCCCAAGTAGCTAATGGATTGTTATTGCCAATTATCGCAGGATTCTTATTATGGGTTATGAATAAATCTACTGTTTTAGGAAGGTATAAAAATTCAAAACTTCAGAATGTTTTAGGGTTCATGATTTTAGTAATTACGATCTTTTTAGGCCTAAAAGGAATTTTGAGTGTATTTAAGATGGTTTAAAATGAAAAAATTAATTTACATAGATCTTAATGCAGATGTCGGAGAAGGCTTTGGTAACGAGTTAGAACTTATGCCATTTCTTTCTTCGTGCAATATAGCCTGTGGAGGCCATGCTGGCGATTTACAAACGATGATGACTGTAGTTAAGCTCGCTAAGTCAAATAATGTAAAAATTGGCGCACACCCTTCGTTTCCTGATAAAGCAAATTTTGGGCGTTTACCTATGGAAATATCTCATGAAGAATTATATACCAATCTTTTAGCACAAATTTTGGATTTAGAAAAAGTAGCTAGAATAGTAGGTATGCGCTTAAATCACGTAAAACCTCATGGTGCACTTTATAATTTAGCTGCAAAAGATATAGCTACTGCTAAAATTATAGTAACTGTTATTAAAAGTTTGAATGATTCAGCGTTGAAATTATACGCGCCATATAATTCTGAAATAGCTAAAATAGCCAAACAGGAAAACATTGAAGTGATCTTTGAAGGTTTTGCGGATCGAAATTATAATGACGATTTATCTTTAGTGTCTCGAAAAAATAATCATGCTATTTTACATGAAAAAGAGGCCGTTTTAAATCATGTGTTGCATATGATAGTTCAGCAAAAAATCACAACTTTTAATAGCTTAGAAGTTCCTATAAAAGTAGATACGATTTGCGTACATGGTGACACCAAAAATGCGGTCGAAATCTTGAAATTTCTAAATCAAGAATTACTCAAAAACGGCATCAAAATACAGTAGGTGTTTATGACTTATCATCTTAAATATTCGCAATATAATGAGCGTTCTGTTCTGATAGAATGGCCAGCCATTATTGATGATATGATACTTCAAGATATACTCGAATTTAAAAATAAAATTGAAAACAAATATATTAAACAAAAGGTTGAATTAGTATGTGTATATAATTCAATTTTAATAATTTACGATAGCACTATTGATAACGTCAATGATGTTTTTTTTTATTTAAAACAATGTTACAATAGTCAAATTAACGCGGAATTAGCCGATTCCAAAACGTTTCAAATTCCAGTCTGTTATGATGTGGAATTTGGTTTGGATTTAGATCATTATTCCAAAGAAATTAACCTTTCGAAATCTCATGTTATTCAGCGACATTCCGAAGCTATTTACACGGTCTATTTTATCGGGTTTTTACCTGGCTTTTTATACTTAGGAGGATTGGATTCAACTTTGCATTTAGATCGAAAAACAACACCTAATTTAAATGTTAAAAAAGGATCGGTTGGCATCGGAGGACATCAGACCGGAATTTACCCACAAGACAGTCCTGGTGGTTGGCATATTATTGGGAATTCGCCAGTAGAATTGTTCAATACAAAACAACAGCCTCCTTGTTTTGTCAAAGCTGGTGATCACATAAAGTTTCAATCCATTTCAACATCAGAATATTTCAAAATTCAAAAGGATATTGCAAATTCAACGTTCAACTATAAAACCCTTTTAGTTCATGATTAAAGTACTAAAAGCAGGATTTTATTCCACCATACAAGATCAAGGTCGTTTTGGACATCGCCATTATGGTGTACCAGTTTCTGGTGTCATGGATGTTTATGCTGGTGAATTTGCAAATGCGCTTTTGGGCAATAGCAAAGAAGATGCTGTTTTGGAAATGACCATGGTTGGTGCCGAATTGCAATTTACAACACTCACTATAATTGCCATAACAGGTGCAAATATGCAACCTGAACTGAATGGGAAGTCGATAGATCTATTTAAATCAATTAAGGTGAAGCCCAATGATATATTGAGTTTTAAAAGTGCATCCAATGGCTTTAGAACTTATATGGCTGTAAAAGGTGGGTTTTTAACCGAAATGGTTTTAGGCAGCAGAAGCATGGCAAAGGGCATTTCCAAAAAAATAAGACTTGTTAAGAATGATGAATTAGAATTTGAAAATACTACGGACATCACATCTAAAAATCATGCAAAACTAATACCCAATGCGTCATACTTAAATGAAACTGTTCTCGAGGTCACAGTAGGTCCTGAATTCGATAAGCTTTCAATAGCACAACAAAATATGCTTTTTACAGAAGCGTTTCAAGTATCAAAAAACAATAATCGCATGGCTTATCAGCTACTGCCTTTACTTCAAAATACCTTAGAACCGATTTTAACAGTACCAGTTCTGCCGGGAACAGTTCAATTAACACCATCTGGGCAACTCATAGTGTTAATGCGAGATGCTCAAACAACAGGTGGATATCCAAGAATATTACAACTTACAGAAAGGAGCCTTAACATTTTAAGCCAGAAGACAACAGCTAATGGCTTGAAAATGAGACGAAGTGAATTATAACGTCAGAATACGTCCGTTAAAAGACTTGTTTTTAGAATAAAATTGATAATTTACAACCGCTATTAACTAAAAATCAGATTATTATTATGAAAAATTTTGGACTATTAATTGTAGGAATTGTTTTAGGTGCGCTTGCTATGTATGCTTATTCTTCTAAAAATGAAGTCGATATGATGGAAGCACCACAGATGGTTAAACCACCATCGGGTATTATTTCACCTGCAAAAATAAAAAGCATGACACAGGCTTATAATCAGCGTTATGATATTATTAATGATTCTTTGTTTAAGGGATCTAAAACAGGTGATAACAGATCGTCATGGTATAAATTAGAAGATATTGAACAGTTTTTACGCTATGCTAAGGAGCAAGCGAATGCTAACAAGAAAACATTAGATGGTTTACGTTTGTATTTAGGAGCTTATCCAGATGCTAATGGTGAAAAAGGCTTAACCACATTACTTTTTGTACCAACTGGTTATGATGGTACATCGGAAGGGAATTTCTTTTCGTTACAAGGTGGAGGTAATGATTTAAATGGCTCGGATGGATTGAATTTTGGCGGGCAAGGTAAGCCACCAGGAGCCAACTATCCTCAATAAAAAGTTTTAAAATACCAAAATGGGGTTTAACGATTTTGTCTTTCATCTATTTGAATTAATAGCTGCATTAGCAGGTTCTTATTATTATCTAAAAACAGAAGACAAAAAAGTTAGACCTTTTGTTTGGTTTCTTTGGTTGGTTGTGGTTGTTGAAACTTTAGGTATGTATGGCCATTTGCTTCAGTATAATTTCGATAATGAAATTTTTATCTCGATTAAGAACAGTGTATTTTGTTATAATACATGGCTTTATAACTTGTTTGACATGGCTTCCGTGTTCTTTTTTGGATTGTTTTTTAAACGCATTCTCAAGGTAAATAGAGATAAAACAATTGTCAATTTCTCAGTGGTATTATATATTATATTTACAATAGTATATTATGTGCTATCGGGTAATTTTTTTGTGATGTCAATACCCTATAATTTTTTAGTAGAGACACTAATTGTTTTCCTTTTTGTTATGCTCTACTATAGGCATTTGTTTAAGAGTGATAAAATCTTATTTTTTTATAAATCACCTTATTTTTATATAAGTTCTGGTCTTTTACTATGGTTTCTTGGTGTTTGCCCTTTGTTCATTTTTAATGGTTATTTTAGAGCTATTAACCCAAATTTTGTTGAATTTAGACAGTTTTATCTTTTCATTTCCCTTATACTTTTATACTCATGCTACACCTTTGGTTTTCTTTATCCGTTGCATCTCAAAAAACAATTAGTAACGAGGAGATTGCCTTAATTTCATATGTTATTTTTATTACTCTAATTTTGGTAGTTACTTTTGTTATGTTTTTTGTTATGTTTCAAAAACGCAAAAATCAACTAATTAGAGATAAGATTAAGCAGCAACAACAATTCGACAAAGAAATAATACTAACACAACAGGAGATTCAAGAAGAAACTCTCAGACATGTTGGTAGAGAATTACATGATAATATTGGACAAATGCTTGTAATGTCAACAATGCAAATGAATGCGGCTGCAAATATTGTTACTGATACTGCCAAGATTAAAGTGACTAATGCTGCTGAAACTCTTAAAAGTACTTTAGACGAGGTTAGAGCCCTGTCTAAATCACTTAACAGTGATGTTATTTTTAATCTAGGTTTTGATACGACAGTAGAAAATGAAATTAAGCGTTTAAATAAAACAGGTCTTATTAATTCTACGGTTACTATATATGGCGAGAAAGTGAATTTTGAAAATAAGAAAGATGAAATTATCTTGTTTCGAATACTTCAAGAGTTTTCTTCAAATACACTTAAATATGCTGAGGCTAATCATTTAAACATTACAATAGATTATGCACAAGACAGTCTAAATATAATAGCAGAAGATGACGGAAACGGTTTTGATTTGGCCGCTGTAGAAAAGGGTTCTGGTTTAATCAATATGGAAAAAAGAGCAGAATTAATTCAAGCTAAATTTAATTTAGAATCTCAAATAGCAAAAGGCACAACACTTAATTTAAATTATCCTTACAAGTTTATTTAAATACTACAAGCCTTCCAAAGTGGATCATTTGGCAATGGAGCTGTAATGAAAATCTCTTCCTTTTTTATAGGATGAACAAAACGTAATGTTCTAGCATGTAGGCTAATACTTGCATCTTTATTACTGCGGTCAAATCCGTATTTTAAATCTCCTTTTATTGGACAACCAATAGATGATAATTGCGCTCTAATTTGATGATGACGCCCAGTTTCTAGATCGATTTCCAGTAAATTAAAATTATCTAAAGTTTGTTTTATTTGGTAATGCAAAATTGCTTTTTTACTACCATCGACTTCTTTTTTATAAGCTGTTGATTTATTATTTTTAGGATTCTTTTTTAACCAATGAATAAGGGTGTCATTAGTGTTTGGTGGCGGATTTTTAACCAAAGCCCAATATGTTTTTTTAGCGGTTTTTTCTGCAAATAGTTTATTGAGTCGAGGTAAGGCTTTACTAGTTTTAGCAAATAGAACAATACCTGTGGTTGGTCGATCTAAACGATGCACAACACCTAAATAAACGTTTCCTTCTTTGTTGTATTTGTCTTTAAGATACGATTTAACAACCTCACTTAGTGGTTTATCACCAGTTTTATCTCCCTGTACAATATCACCAGCACGTTTGTTTACGATGATAATGTGATTGTCTTCAAAAAGGACTTGTAGATTGGTTTTGTTTGATAGAATTTTTTTTGACATTTCTAGTTTTATCAATTAAATATAATAATATATAAAATCATTAACATGGTCATTGTCATAATTGAAATAAAATTGTTCACGGAAATGTCTTTCAAATAATATGAGTAAGGCTCATTCTTTTCAAAAAGTAACCATCTAATAAACGCACCTGGGTAATTTAGAATCAAACCTGTAATAATTCTTAAAATCAAATTCATGACCTAAAATATTAAAATAGTAAATTTCTAGATTTAATAGTAAATACTAATTTGGTGGTTGTGTCATACCCTTTGGGGAATTAAAGGGGCTTCTATTAATACTGCTCCTTTTCACTAGGAAAGTCTCCACTTTTCACATCCTTATCATACTTATCAAAAGCACTCGTCATCTCTTCATATAAATTCATGTAACGACGCAAAAAACGTGGGTTAAACTCGTGGGTCATCCCAATCATGTCATGGGTCACTAAAACTTGGCCGTCAACACCATTACCAGCACCAATACCAATGACAGGAATTGAAACACTTTTAGCTACTTCCTCAGCTAATTTGGCAGGTATTTTTTCTAATACAATAGCAAAACAGCCTGCTTTTTCAAGCATTAATGCATCTTCTTTTAACTGCTCAGCTTCTTGCTCTTCTTTGGCTCTAACCGTGTATGTTCCGAATTTATAAATGGATTGTGGAGTTAATCCTAAATGGCCCATCACAGGAATTCCAGCATTAAGAATACGTTTTATAGATTCTTTCACCTCTTTTCCACCTTCCATTTTTACGGCATGGCCTCCTGATTCTTTCATAATTCTAATCGCAGAACGCAACGCTTCTTTTGGATCACTTTGGTAACTTCCAAAAGGCAAATCGACAACCACTAAACAACGTTCTATGGCTCTCACTACAGACGATGCGTGATAAATCATCTGATCTAAAGTAATTGGCAACGTCGTTTCGTGACCAGCCATAACATTACTTGCAGAATCGCCAACTAAAATCACATCAATACCAGCGCCATCAACAATTTTAGCCATGGTATAATCATAAGCCGTAAGCATCGATATTTTTTCGCCTTTAGATTTCATATCTACTAAAGTCTTTACGGTAATTCTTTTGTATTCTTTTTTCGCTGTTGACATTGATTTATTATTGGTTGATTGTAAAAATAATGAGAATTATGACACTTTTGTTTAATCTAGTTAACAAATTAGGCCTAAGATTAAACGTTTTTATATTTTTATCGAGTTGAGAACTGCTTTCCGAGCCTGTGCTGATGGAAGTTGATAGGTTGGGATGGACTTTTTCCTAACAATCAGATAAATTAACACCAACAGCTAAACCACCTTCCGATGTTTCTTTGTATTTAGAGCTCATATCTTTAGCCGTTTCCCACATGGTAGCCACCACTTTATCTAAAGGTACTTTTACATTTTTAGGATCTGTATTTAAGGCTAACTCTGCAGCGCTAATCGCTTTAATTGCTCCCATTGAGTTACGTTCTATACAAGGAATTTGTACCAATCCTCCAATAGGATCACAGGTTAAGCCGAGGTGATGTTCCATAGCAATTTCTGCTGCAACTAAAACTTGTTCTGGTGTGCCTCCTAGTAGTTCGCATAAAGCACCAGCAGCCATTGCTGATGATACTCCAATTTCAGCTTGGCAGCCTCCCATGGCAGCACTAATCGTCGCTCCTTTTTTAAAGATGCTACCAATTTCGCCTGCGACTAGTAAGAATTTTTTGATATGTTCAAAATCAGCGTCATGGTTTTCAATCACAAGATAATACATCAATACGGATGGAATGACTCCTGCGCTTCCATTTGTTGGTGCGGTAACCACACGACCTAAAGAGGCATTAACTTCATTAACAGCCAAAGCAAAACAACTGACCCATTTTAAGATTTGTCGGAATTTAACCTCTGTCGTTCTTATAGTTTCTAGCCATTCCTGTGGATTTTCGTATGTATGATCTCCAATTAAATTTTTATGAATATCAAAAGCACGTCGTCTTACATTTAAACCTCCAGGCAAATTACCTTCGGTATGGCAGCCAACATACATGCATTCTAGCATGGTGTTCCAAATGCGTTTTAATTCATAATCTATTGAGGTTTCTTTGCGTATCGATTTTTCATTTTCTAAAACTACACCAGAAATTGGCAATTGCAACTGATTACAGAATTTAAGAAGTTCCTCTCCGTAAGATACAGGATAAGGAAACGTACAATAGAAAATGATTTTATTAGCTTTAGAAATTTTTCGTTCTTCTTGCACTACAAAGCCACCTCCAATAGAGTAGTAGGTCGATTTATAATTTCTGCCATTAATAAGAGCCGTAAATACCATGCCGTTAGAATGAAACGGCAAAAATTTTCGGTTGAAGACAATATTGGTTTTAAAATTAAACGGAATCGCTTTCTCATTATTCAACATTAAAACATTAGTGGTTTTAACATCGGCAATAATAGCATCTATATGTTCAACAGGAATCCGTTCAGGATCAGCACCTGTTAAACCAAGAATCACTGCATAATCTGTAGCGTGGCCTTTTCCGGTTAATGATAGCGAACCATATAAGTCTATGGTAATCTGCTCAATCTTATCAAAACGATTTTTAGTTTTTAATTCTTTAATCCAACGTTCGGCAGCGCGCCAAGGTCCTAAAGTGTGTGAACTAGAAGGTCCTACACCAATTTTAAGCATATCAAAAACTGAAATACATTCCATTTACGAAAACGTTTTAAATGAGCTACAAATATACATTTTGTTAGCGCACTGTTAGTTGTTTTCAAAAAAAATGAAAGCAAAAAAAAGTCCGAAAACTTGAAATTTTTCGGACCTTAAATTTCTTGATTAAAATCTATCGTATGTCAAAAGTTTCTAAATTATTTGCATTTGATACTGCATTGTAATCTGTTATATCTATACCATCAACATTATCGGCAGGTAAAACGACTACTCTGAAGGCTTGGCTTTGCGTCCAGACTGGATCTAACGTATTGAAGTTAGCCGTACCATCTAAGAAAAACCGAACATCTTGTTGGGTAAAATCGAAATTATAGACCAAGACACTACCATTGTCAAAGTATACAGTTTGTGGTAACAGTCTCCAAATAGATTCTCCATTGTCTAGATCCCATTCGATATAAACTAAAGTCACGTCAGACGGGAATACTTCGAAACCATAAGGTTCAAAAAATTCAAAATTATTATCGGCATTAAAATCAATTACAATTTCAAAAGCAGAACCTATAAATGTTTCTCCATCAAAACCTGGAGGTCCTTGTAAGCCATCAAAACCTGGAGGGCCTTGTGGTCCTGTACAAGAGGTAAATAATAAAGCAAATACTGTAATAAAAGATAATATATGTCTCATAATGTTAAGGTTTTCTGTAAAAGTATCAAATCATGTACCAAAGTCAATAATTGTAACTCTTTTATTTCTTGAAGTATTGGTCTTTTCCATTTACAATTTTAATTTCATCTTCATCTTCATCTTCATCTTCATCTTCATCTTCATCTTCATCTTCATCTTCATCTTCATCTTCATCTTCAACTTCAAGGTGACATCATGTCATATTTTTTGTCATGGCATAATCATTGACTATTAGTAATCGAATTTAAAAAATAATAACACACTTTTTCGTGCAAACGGAAAACTATTAACAACATACATATTATGAGTAAGATTATTGGAATTGATTTAGGTACAACAAACTCTTGTGTTTCCGTAATGGAAGGTAACGAGCCTGTTGTAATCCCAAACGCTGAAGGTAAAAGAACAACACCTTCGGTTATCGCTTTCGTAGAAGGTGGTGAAATTAAAGTTGGTGATCCAGCAAAGAGACAAGCAGTAACTAACCCAACAAAAACAGTTTATTCTATTAAACGTTTTATGGGTAACAAGTATTCTGAATCTAAAAAAGAAGCAGAACGCGTACCATATAAAGTGGTAAAAGGTGACAACGATACTCCAAGAGTAGATATCGATGGTCGTTTATATACACCACAAGAATTATCGGCAATGATTCTTCAAAAAATGAAGAAAACGGCTGAGGATTATTTAGGACAAGATGTTACTGAAGCTGTAATTACAGTACCAGCATATTTTAATGATTCGCAGCGTCAAGCTACGAAAGAAGCTGGAGAGATTGCAGGTTTAAAAGTACGTCGTATTATCAACGAGCCAACTGCTGCGGCATTAGCTTATGGCATGGACAAAAAAGGAACCGATCAAAAAATCGTTGTTTTCGATTTTGGTGGTGGAACACATGATGTATCTATCTTAGAATTAGGAGATGGTGTATTTGAAGTATTATCTACAGATGGTGATACGCACTTAGGTGGTGATGATGTGGATCAGCGTATTATCGATTGGTTAGCTGAAGAATTTATTGCAGACGAGTCTATGGACTTGCGTAAAGATCCTATGGCTTTACAGCGTTTAAAAGAAGCTGCTGAAAAAGCGAAGATTGAATTATCGTCTTCTGCACAAACTGAAATCAACTTACCTTATGTGACTGCTACTGCTAGTGGACCTAAGCACTTGGTACGTACCTTAACACGTTCTAAATTTGAGCAGTTAATAGACGATTTAATCAAACGTACTATCGAGCCTTGTGAAACAGCTTTAAAAGCAGCAGGTTTATCTAAGTCTGATATTGACGAAGTTATTTTAGTAGGTGGATCAACACGTATTCCTGCTGTACAAGCTGCTGTTGAGAAATTCTTCGGAAAAGCACCAAGTAAAGGTGTAAATCCTGATGAAGTGGTGTCTTTAGGAGCAGGTATCCAAGGTGGTGTATTATCTGGTGATGTAAAAGATGTTCTTTTATTAGATGTAACTCCGTTATCACTTGGTATTGAAACTATGGGTAATGTGAAGACTAATTTAATTGAGGCAAATACAACGATTCCAACAAAGAAATCGCAAGTATTTTCAACAGCGGCAGACAATCAGCCATCAGTAGAGATTCACGTATTACAAGGCGAGCGTCCTATGGCAGCAGATAACAAAACGATTGGTCGTTTCCATTTAGATGGCATTCCACCAGCAAGACGAGGCACACCTCAGATTGAAGTAACGTTTGATATTGATGCCAATGGTATCATTAAAGTATCTGCTACAGATAAAGCAACAAATAAAACACAAGATATTAGAATCGAAGCATCATCTGGATTAACAGAAGAAGAAATCCAAAAGATGAAAGCTGATGCGGAAGCAAATGCAGAAGCAGATGCTAAAACTGCAGAAAATGCTAAGAAATTAAACGAAGCAGATTCTATGATTTTTCAAACAGAAAGTCAGCTGAAAGAATTTGGTGATAAATTATCTGATGATAAGAAAGCACCAATTGAAGCAGCACTCGAAGAATTGAAAAAAGCTTACGAAACAAAAGATATCGCAGTGATTGAACCCGCTTTAGAGAAAATCAACGAAGCATGGAAAGTAGCAAGCGAAGAAATGTACAAAGCACAAGCAGATGCTCAAGGTGGAGCTGCAGGTCCTGAAGCAGGAGCAGAGCAACCAGCTGACGAAAATTCTGATGTAGAAGATGTGGATTTTGAGGAAGTGAAGTAAGCAGAGAACCAATCCCAATTTTTTTCGGAATTGTGTGAATCGCTTATGCTCAGTTTGTCTGAGTATCTTTTCGAAAAACATAAATAGTTTATAAAACGCAATCATTAATTTGGTTGCGTTTTTTTGATTAGTGTTTGGTTGTAAATAGGCTGTTTCTATAATTTCAATTATTTATAATATCGTTTTTAGTTACTTTTATGAAGATATATTTTAGTATCATACTCTTAAAAATAAACGAAACTGAATAAAAAAGAAATACATTTAATAGAGCTATGTTTACAAAAAACCATTAATTATAATGATGACTAACATGTCAGCACCAAAATTTAAAGAAAAATATAGAATTCCGTCAGCACGATTAAAAGGTTATGATTATTCGTCTAATGGTGCTTACTTTATTACAATCTGTACTGCAAATAGAGACTGTTTTTTTGGTAAAATTGAAAATGGAAAGATGATTTTGAATGGATTAGGGCAATTGGTTCAGAAATTCTGGAATGTAATTCCAGAACAATTTCCATTTATTTTTTTGGATGACATGGTGGTGATGCCTAATCATATTCACGGTGTTTTATGGATCGATAATAATGATGCGTTCGGTGTTAGAGGCGCGATTAATCGCGTCTCTACAAAAAATCCAACAATGAATTCTACCACAGGTGGAATAACAGGACAACACAATCCAATGTTTCATAAAAACATATCACGTGTTATCAGATGGTATAAAGGACGATGCACATTTGAAATAAACAAAGCATATGCTGATACTAATTTTGGGTGGCAATCTAGATTTTATGACCATATTATTCGAAATAAAGAGGCATTAAATAACATAAGACATTATATTTTGAACAATCCAAAAACGTTGGAACGCGATAGTAATAATAAAGGTTAGGCATGTAATTAACTATCTGCCAATCTGAATAGTTTCAATTCAAATTAACAATTAAATAAATGCTTTTTTTAGACAAAATAAAATCCAATTACAATCCTAAACGCTTAGCTATCAAACTAAACGCTAAAGGCGAACAATTTGTAGTAAAAGGCCATCCTTGGGTATTTTCGAACAGTATTGTAAAGATTAATGACGACGCCAAAACAGGTGATTTAGCGATTATCTTTAGTAAAAACAAAAATAAGGTTGTGGGTTTAGGCTTGTATGATGCGGAATCTCCAATTCGCATAAAAATGATTCATAATGCGGAAACGAAAGTAGACATCAATGCCGATTTTTTTCATCATAAAATAGAATTAGCTTTTGAGAAACGCTCAGAACTGCTTCAAACCAACACCAACAGTTATCGTTTATTATTTGGCGAAAATGACGGTTTTCCTGGCCTAATTGCAGATGTGTATGCTACTGTTTTAGTCGTGAAGTTATATTCTGAAATATGGTTACCGTATTTAGAATCTATTTTAGAAAGTTTACAGAAAATTTCAAAAGCCGAAACCGTAGTAATGCGTTTAAGTAGAAGCTTACAAAACAGCCATAAGCATAATTTAGAAGATGGAAAAGTCATTTTCGGAACGCTTAAAAATGAAGTGGTACAATTTGTAGAACACGGAGTTAATTTTTCAGCGAATGTCATCAAGGGGCACAAAACTGGCTATTTTTTAGACCATCGTGCCAATAGAAAACGTGTTGGTGAATTGAGTAAGGAAAAGTCGGTTTTAGATGTCTTTTCTTATGCAGGAGGGTTTTCAGTGCATGCTTTGGCTAATGGCGCAACTGAGGTTACAAGTTTAGATATTAGTAAGCAAGCTTTAGATATGGCGCGCGAAAATGGAAAGTTAAACGATTATATTGGTAAGCATAAAACCATTTCAGGTGATGCTTTTGCTGAAATGAAAGCTTTAATTGACAAAGGAAAAACGTATGATGTCGTTGTTATAGATCCACCAAGTTTCGCAAAGCAGCAATCTGAAATTGATTTGGCCAAAAAGAAATACGCACAATTAGCAGCGCTAGGTGAGAAGTTGACCTCAGAAAAAGGTATGTTGGTTTTAGCCTCTTGTTCTTCTAGAATTTTAGCACAATCGTTTTTCGATTTAAATTCAAGAGTTTTGAATTCACAATCACGACTGTTTGAAACCGTACTTAAAACGAAGCACGATAGTGATCATCCGATTACATTTCCCGAAGGCGCTTACTTAAAGTGTGGCTATTATCGTTTTTTGGAATAGCAACTACTATGCATGCATAATATATTTTAGTATCTTTGAGCAAATTATCAAAAAATTATGCAAACCAAACTCACCGAATTACTCAACATTACATATCCAATCATCCAAGCACCTATGTTCTTGGTCTCTAATGTAGCTATGGTTACAGAAGCTATGAAAGGTGGCATTGCTGGTTGTATTCCTGCATTAAACTACAGAACATTAGACGAGTTAAGAGCAGCACTAAAAGAACTAAAAGAGAATAAAGTAGATGGTGGATCATTTGGTTTCAATCTTATTGTAAACAAATCTAACGTTAAATACAAAGGACAGCTTGAAGTGATATGTGAGGAAGGCTGTGATTTTATCATCACCTCATTAGGCAGTCCGGAAGAAACCATTCGCCAAGCTCACGCAGCAGGCATCAAGGTGTTTTGTGATGTTACCGATTTACGATTTGCTAAAAAAGTAGAACAATTAGGAGCAGATGCTGCGATCGCTGTTAATAATGAAGCTGGTGGACATAGAGGTAATTTATCTCCAGAGGCATTAACCAATCAATTAAGTGAAGCATTAAGCATACCTGTAATTTCAGCAGGTGGAGTCGGTTGCAAAGCAGATATCGACAGAATGTTGAGTTATGGAGCAGCAGGAGTTTCAGTAGGAAGTCCGTTTATTGCGTCCATAGAAGCAGGAGTTACAGACGATTATAAACAAGCTTGTGTTGACTACGGAGCAGAAGATATTATTATGACCGAACGCATTTCTGGAACACCGTGTACAGTTATCAACACACCATATGTTCAAAAAATAGGTACTAAAGCCACGTGGTTAGAAAATTTACTTAATAAGAATAAAAGCCTAAAAAAATGGGTGAAAATGGTGCGTTTTTCAATCGGAATGAAAGCCACAGAAAATGCAGCTAAAAAAGCGACCTACAAAACGGTTTGGGTTGCTGGTCCAAGTATAGAACATACCAAAGCTATTCTTCCTGTTAAAACCATTGTACAAAAACTTATTGCGTAAGCAAAGCTATTGTTTTATCTTGTTTCTTCTTTTTTCGTTTACCTGTAAAAATATTAAACGTATAATTAGCAGATAATGAACCAATTGATGTTGCTACGGCTTCACCAGTATCAAATTTTCCGCTAATAATATAACCATCGTGGATTTCCTTGGATAAACCAAGTAGTGTTGTCGCACCGAAACTATACCAAAACGCTTTCTTTTTATTTTTTGTTTTGTTGTATACTATAGAATATGTAGCACCTGAAAATATCGCTCCAACACCAAAATGTAAAAAATCATCAGTCTCAAAGAACTGAGCAGAACTTGTGTTAAAAAGCGTGATTGCAAATAGCGTAAGTAGATATTTCAAAATTGAAAAGATTTGGTTGTTGGCAAAATAATGTTTTAATTTTAATAAGCTTTTTTTAACCGTTTGAAACTAAATTTATACGATAAAATGATGTTTAGTCTTTTTTGAAACGTCAAAACCATTTAATTATCATATGTCTTATTTAATATATATCTACATATTGACTTTGTAGTTTAGTCAATTAAATACGTTTGCTTTTACTCAACTTTTTTTGTAACAAAATACAAAGTTCTGCGACGTATAAGTAGAATACGATTAATTAAAAGCAAAAGTTATGATTCAAAAAGGAGCAGTAGTACTAGGTGTATTATTAGGTGCAGCAGCAGGAGTGTTGTTAGCACCAGAAAAGGGTAGTGCTACAAGAGATAAATTAAAGAGAGAAGGTAAAGACATTAAAGATCAACTATCAAATGATTTCACAGACGTTAAAGACGATTTGTCTGAAGCAGCCACTTCTGGTAAAGAAAAGCTAAAAGAAGAATTTAAAGATATCGCCTCTAAAACAAGCTACAAAACAGAACAAGCCATTACCTTTTTAGAAAAGCAGTTGGCAGTTTTAAAAGCAAAAAATAAGACATTGCAGAAAACGAGTTAAGTTATAGATTAAAACTCCTTGAAGACAGTGGCTTTGATATCAGGCCATTCTGATTTTAAAATGCCATAGCAACAAGTGCTGCGTCTAAAACCATCTGTCATAAGTGTGTCATGTCTTAAAGTACCTTCTAACGTGGCGTTTAATTTTTCAACAGCACTGCGTGACTTGTTGTTGCGTTCATCAATTCGGAATTCTACTTTTTCAAATTCTAAAGTTTCAAAAGCATATTGAAGCATTAAAAATTTAATATGTGCGTTGAGTCCTGTGCCTTGAAATTCGTGTCCAATCCATGTCCAACCAATATGCAAAACTTTATTTGTCTGGTTGATATGTCCAAATCGGGTTGAACCAGCGTAAGCTTTTTTCACTTTATCGTAAATGATAAAAGGAAAACAAAGTTTGTGATAATGACCATGAATAGCAATGTGGACATAATCATTTAATTTTTCTGGTGTAGAAATATCGGAAGGAGAAAAAGTGAGAAGGTCTTTTTCTTGAGCAATATGTTTTAAAAATTTGTAATTATCTAAGGTAAGAAGCTCAAGTCTTACACGCTCATTTTCTAACGTCGGTATGGTCATAGTAATTGTCATTCCTGATAAATACACCTCAAATATATTTATTTATTTATTTATTGTGGTTTTTGAGAATGAAAATGTGATTTTTGTGCGTTTTTTATAGTGTAGACGTTCTAATGATTTTAAATGAAATTTAAAGTTTAACTTATTCCACTAAACTCATAATAAAATCCACATTAACCACATGTTTTCCTTCAAAAGGAATTACCTCTGAACGCTTCCCGAATAATTCAGCGGCTTTTTTAGATTCTAATGCTATCCGATCTTCATCTAAATATTCATCCTTTGTGCCATAGATTAATTTTACTTTGGTGGTTTCAGATAGATAAGCAAAATCTATAGCTTTTAATTCCTTCGGAATCCCACCAGAATGCAGTACTAATTCATTACACTGTCTATTTCGCTTTGCTAAATAACGCATGGCTACACTTACGCCTTGCGAATAGCCAAACACAATAAAGTTTGCTGATGTAGGGATATTTTCAACTTCAAAAATAGCATCAAAATAATGGAGTATGTTTTGCATCCCAGTTTCGGTATCATCGCGTGTTAACCAGTTGGCACCAACATGCATTTTGGGTTGAATATAAAATTTACTCGGTGCTTGTGGTGCAATGATGTAATTTTCATCTGGATTTAAGTTTTTAAAATACCTTAAAAAATACCGACTCAAATAACCCATACCATGGCATACTAACCAGACGTTTTTAGTCTGTACGGTTAAGGTATTTAAAGTAGAGTAGGAGTTGGTATTTTTGTATGTGATTTCTTTCTCTTGCGAATTCATTATTATAGGTGGTTTCAGTATCTTTGTCACAGACACGAAAATACTATTTTTATATGCAAATGACCAAAGAAGCCTTCTTAGCAAAAGCAAATGCCGCGAGTAAAAACACATTAATGGAAACCCTCGATATTGAGATGGTAGATTTTGGAGATGATTTTTTAATTGCGAGAATGCCAGTTACACCAAAAGTACATCAACCAGATGGTGTTTTACATGGAGGCGCCACTGCAGCCTTAGCTGAAAGTGTTGGGAGTTTTGCATCGCATGTATTTATGGACACAGATCATTTTTTTATTAGAGGTCTCGAAATTACAGCCAATCATTTAAAAAGTGTTAGCGAAGGGTTTGTGTATGCAAAAGCGACATTTTTGCATAAAGGACGTACCACACAGCTATTAGATATTAGAGTTACAGACGAGGCGGAAAATTTAATTTCTTTATGCAGATTGTCTACCATTTCTCTGCCAAAAAAGAAATAATAGATGGATGTTAATGATTTCTTTGAATCTCTAGAAAAGCAGTATGCTCAACAATTACCATTTGTAGTTTACAGCAGACCCATCAACTCTATTATTAAATGTTGGTTGCAAGATGATAATACATTGCATACCACTGAAAATTTCACAGAAAGCGGTTTTGTTTTTGCACCATTTAATCTTACAGAAAAAAGTATCCTTTTTCCAAAAGATAATTGCATACATACGGAATTACACGTCACTAATTTAGAAGTTAAGGCAGCAGAAACCTCAGATATACGTTCTAATGAAGCTGATAAATTTCAGCATATCGATTTAGTATCAAAAGGAATAGATACCATTAAACATGGCGATTTAGAAAAAATCGTATTATCGCGATGCGAAACAAAGGCTCTTAAAAACACAAATCCAATTACCATTTTTAAACGGCTGTTTAACACCTATAAAAATGCGATGGTGTATTGTTGGTATCACCCTAAAGTTGGCCTTTGGATTGGTGCCACACCAGAGTTATTGTTTAAAGTAGAAGGGAAGCGATTGACCACAATTTCTTTAGCAGGTACTCAGCCATTCCAAGACAATGAATCTGTAAAATGGACAACAAAAGAATTTGAGGAACAACAAATTGTCACAGATTATATTACAAAACATATAAAGCCTTATACTAAATCTGTTAGTGTTTCTGAGGTTGAAACCGTAAGAGCTGGTAATTTGTTACACCTTAAAACCCGAATTATTAGTGTAATTAACGATGAAGCCCAACTGAAACCTATAATTGAAGCCTTACACCCAACACCAGCAGTTTGTGGTTTTCCTAAGGCTGAATCTAAAAATTTCATTCTTCAGCATGAAAATTATGAACGCAATTACTATACAGGTTTTTTAGGAGAATTAAATTTAAAACAAGCAACAACCAGAAATAGCAACAGACGTAATGTTGAAAATAATGCTTATGCTGTGGTAAAAACACAATCTAATTTTTATGTGAATTTACGTTGCATGCAACTTAAAGATAGTACGGCACATATCTATGTTGGTGGTGGCATCACTAAAGATTCTAACCCAGAAAAAGAATGGGAAGAAACGGTAAATAAAGCCAAAACTATAAGAAATATTTTAGATTAAAAACGCAAGAGATTTCTTATTTTTGTAAGTAATGAAGTACTCAAAAATCCCCTTATCACAAACTGTTGTTACCTTATGTAAAACACATAATGTTAAGCATATTGTTATTTCTCCAGGCAGTAGAAATGCACCATTAACCATAGGCTTTACTCACGACGATTTTTTTAAATGTTACAGTATCGTAGATGAGCGTTGTGCTGCCTTTTTTGCATTAGGCATTGCGCAGCAACTTCAAGAACCAGTTGCAGTGGTGTGTACTTCTGGTAGTGCATTACTTAATTATTATCCTGCGATTTCAGAAGCGTATTATAGCAACATTCCGTTAGTGGTACTATCAGCGGATAGACCAAAGCATTTAATAGATATTGGAGATGGACAAACCATAAAGCAAAAGAATGTATATGGTGAGCACGTCTGTTATAGTGCCAATTTAAAACTCGATTTACGAGAAGGGGACAATAAACTTTCGGAAAGCGATTTGCCTATTTTTAAAAGTATAGAAAACAAGTTAGAGCGATTTTTAGGCCTTCAAAAAGATATTCAGACGTATAATGAATCTGAAATACATGAAGCACTCACCGTTTCTAAATTAAATTTAGGACCAGTACATATTAATATACCGTTTGATGAACCGTTGTATGAAACCGTAGATGCCTTAAAGATTAGCCCAAAGCCTTTCAAAATTCAAAATAGAACAGAAAAAGTTGATGATTTTGAAATTAAGAGTTTATTGGATGTATGGCATAATGCGAAACGAAAAATGATTTTAGTGGGTGTGCTGCAACCTAATTCTATTGAAGAAAAGTGGTTACAAGAAATTGCGGACGACGATAGTGTTATCGTTTTTACAGAAACAACGTCTAACTTGCATCATTCTGATTTTTTGCCTGGTATTGATAAAATGATAGCTCCCTTAGATGAGGCAGGTTTTAAGGCCCTTCAACCAGATATATTGATCACGTTTGGTGGTTTAATCGTTTCAAAAAAGATTAAAGTATTTTTAAGAAATTATAAACCAGAGCATCATTTTCATATTGGATTAGCGAATGCAAACGATACGTTTTTTTGCTTAGATAAACATATCAAATTGCGTCCAAATACATTTTTGAATGCTTTTTTACCGCAAGTAACGCACCATACAAAAAGTACATATAAAGCGACTTGGCTTGCCGTGCGTCAAAAAAGAAGGAAAATGCAAGAGGTTTATTTAGAAACGTTAGCATTTTCAGATTTTACAGTGTTTCATTCGATATTAAAAAGCGTACCTAAAAAGAGTCAGTTGCAGGTGGGTAATAGTTCTGCTATTCGGTACACACAATTATTTCATATTCCAAAAAGTATTTCAATTTTTTGCAATAGAGGTACAAGTGGCATTGACGGAAGTACAAGCACTGCTATTGGTGCAGCTGTGGTCAACGAAAAACGAACTACGTTTATTACAGGCGATTTAAGCTTTTTTTACGATAGTAACGCGCTATGGAACAATTACATTCCGACGTCATTTAGAATAATAGTGATTAACAACGAAGGAGGCGGTATTTTTAGAATTTTACCAGGACATAAAGACACTGAAAATTTCGATTACTTTTTCGAAACCAAACATCACTTAAATTCTAAACAACTCTGCGATATGTTTGGCTTTGAGTACATAGAGGCTAAAGACGACAAACAATTGCATGTGGAGTTAGAATCCTTTTATAATGAATCTCAGAAGCCTAAATTATTAGAAGTATTTACACCAGCAAGAAGTAATGATAAGATACTTTTAGACTTTTTTAAATTTGTAAAGTAAAACTTAAATTAAAAAGTTTAAATGATGTGACTTTTTCGTTTTCCTTGTTTCTAAAAAATAACTACCTTTAGGGAAACTAATTTATTTAACTTAAAACACATAGTATCATGAGTAAAAGAGATGATTTAATTGTAAAGTATGCCGCAGACTTAAAAGACAAGTGTGGTGTTAATCCAGATATGGATTTATTAACCAAAGTCACTGTAGGTTTAGGCCCATCTATTTACAATGCAGATTCGTCAACAGTTTCTGGTTCTGACGAAAAAGAATTAGCAACGGTTAAGAATAATTATTTAATTAAGAAACTAGGTTTAGCAGATAGTGCTGATTTAGACAAAGCTATTGACGCAGTTATTGAAAAATACGGCAGATCTAACAGAACAAAATATAGAGTAGTGGTATATTACTTATTATGCACACACTTTAAGAAAGAAGCTGTTTATTCTTAAATAGTAGTCTAACTATAATATAGAGCATCATGATTTAAACATTATGATGCTTTTTTTGTGTTTAATTTGTTTGAATATCAGATGAGATAATTTTCATATCTATAATACGCATTTCCTATAAAATCTCATCAAAATATATTTACCTTTGTTATATGATACATTTAGGCGAATACAATACATTAGAAATTTTAAGAGATACAGAACCTGGTTTGTTTTTAGGCGATGGTGAAGATGGCGAAGTGCTCTTACCCAACCGTTATGTGCCAGAAGTATTTGAAATTGGTGATAATATTGAAGTATTTGTCTATTTAGATAACGAAGAGCGACCTGTAGCAACCACAGATCAGCCTTATATTAAAAAAGGTGATTTTGCCTTGTTGCGTTGTAATCAAGTTACCGAATACGGAGCCTTTTTAGATTGGGGTTTGGTAAAAGAATTGTTTTGTCCTTTTAGAGAACAAGCGTTTAAAATGAAAGCAGGTGGTTGGTATTTAGTGCATTGTTATTTGGATGAAGAAACCGAACGCTTGGTTGCATCGAGTAAAACCAATCATTTTTTAGATAATAAAGAATTAACGGTTGCTCAGTTTGATGAAGTGGATTTAATTGTGTCACATCCTTCAGACTTAGGCATGAATGTGATTGTCAATAAAACACATTTAGGCTTGGTATTTAGAGATGATATTTATAAAGATATCAGTGTTGGCGACCGACTTAAAGGCACGGTTAAAAAGGTGCGTTCGGATAATAAGTTAGATATTTTACTCAATCAAATTGGCTACAGAAATATAGAACCTAATGCCGAGCATATTTTGTTTGAACTACAAGACAATAGCGGCTTTATACCACTTCACGATAAGTCAGATCCTGAAGATATAAAAGCGCAACTGCAAATGAGTAAAAAGAGTTTTAAAAAAGCGATTGGCACCCTTTATAAAGAACGACAGATTGAAATTAAAGAAGATGGTATCTATTTAAAATAGCCTTAATTTATTTCGTTATTTTTACCTTTTAAATTTTTAAAAATATGAGTCAGATAGATTGGAAAGTTGTCAAGTCTTATGAAGATATTACCTATTCTAAATGTAACGGAGTTGCCCGAATTGCATTCAACAGACCAGATATAAGAAATGCGTTTAGACCAAAAACCACATCAGAATTATATGATGCCTTCTATGATGCAGGCGAAGATGTAAACATTGGAGTCGTACTTTTAAGTGCAGAAGGGCCTTCAACTAAAGACGGCATTTGGAGTTTCTGTTCTGGCGGAGACCAAAAGGCGAGAGGTCACCAAGGTTATGTAGGTGAAGATGGATACCATCGTTTAAATATTTTAGAAGTTCAACGCCTTATTCGTTTTATGCCAAAAGCAGTCATTGCCGTAGTGCCAGGTTGGGCTGTTGGTGGTGGTCATAGTTTACACGTGGTTTGCGATTTAACTTTAGCGAGTAAAGAACATGCCATTTTTAAACAGACCGATGCTGATGTCACGAGTTTTGATGGTGGCTATGGATCTGCTTATTTGGCGAAGATGGTAGGGCAAAAACGCGCTCGTGAAATCTTTTTCTTAGGACGAAATTATTCGGCACAAGAAGCTTACGATATGGGAATGGTAAATGCAGTGATTCCTCATAACGAATTAGAAGCGACGGCTTACGAATGGGCACAAGAAATTTTGGCAAAATCACCAACATCTATAAAAATGCTAAAGTTTGCCATGAATCTTACGGATGATGGTATGGTGGGTCAGCAGGTATTTGCAGGTGAAGCGACCAGATTAGCCTATATGACCGATGAAGCTAAAGAAGGTAGAGATGCTTTTTTAGAAAAGCGCAAGCCTAACTTTCCAAAAAAATGGATTCCTTAATCAAAAACAATTAAATGAATAAAATTAAACCGTGGCTTTCTGCTATGCGCTTAAGAACCTTACCACTTTCTGTGTCAGGTATTATTTTAGGAAGTTGTTTTGCTTATTACAATGGGCATTTTAATCCATGGGTTTTAGTTTTGGCAATTTTAACGACGATTAGTTTACAGGTGATGTCTAATCTGGCAAACGATTATGGTGATGGAGTAAGAGGTACCGACAATGATGAGCGTGTTGGGCCACAGCGTGCCATACAAAGTGGTGAAATTACACCAGATGAAATGCTCGAAGCTATAAAATTCAACATTATTGTAGTCATTGTCTTAAGTTTATCCCTTATTTGGGCGGCTTTTGGTTCGGGTAATTTTTTATATGTGTTATTGTTTATATTTCTTGGTGGTTTGTCTGTTTATGCTGCTTTAAATTATACGATGGGAGATTCTCCTTATGGTTATCGTGCGCTTGGTGATGTTTTTGTATTTCTGTTTTTTGGATTGTTAAGTACCATGGGAAGTTACTTTTTGTACATGCATACTTTAGATCATGTGGTGATACTTCCAGCAGTTGCCTTAGGCTTGTTAAGTGTGGGTGTGCTGAATTTAAATAATATGCGCGATATTCAGTCCGATACCAATGCAGGTAAAATAACACTTGCGGTTAAACTTGGCATGTCTCGTGCTAAAACTTATCATTTTACGCTTATTATTGGTGCTATGTTGGCTACGGTTTTGTATTCCATCTTATATTATGTAGAGCCTTACAATTTTATGTATGTACTAGCATTTATCCCATTAATTATTCATGTTAAAAAGATAAAATCTGCGGTACAACCAAACGATTTCGACAGTCAATTAAAAGTACTCGCCTTGTCTACATTTCTGTTTGCTATTCTATTAGGAGTTGGTTATATTTTATATTAGTTTTAGAAGGTATAATCGTTTTTAATTTTTAAAGCATGAAACGAGCATTCTAAAATTTTTATCATCTACGGGAATGATTAATTAACGCACAGTCCTGATAGTTATCGGGACGATCATTAAAAAAACAATAGATATAAACACATGAAAATCACATTCTACGGTCATGCTAGTTTAGGAATACAAATTTTGTATTATACTGAAATAGGTTGACTCTTTTTTTGTTAATATTTCCACGTTCAAAAGATTTTTTTTAGCCGTTTAGAAGGCAAAAAAATAGTTTGAACTAGGTGAGTTTTTAAATCGTTAGTTCAGGTAAATTTACTTTATTTTTTCGATAGGATTTGTATTTTATGTTTGGATTTAAATGCACTTCTGCTGGTTTTCTTAAATCGAGGCTAAAATGTGTTCTTAAGTTGTTGTAGATATAAACCGCTTGTTCAGTCATTTTTTGAGCTAGATTTGTGTTCTTAATGGTTTGTTTTAGACCATATTCGTATTTCAGTGTTCTGTTAATTCTTTCAGCGACAGCGTTTTCATAAGGGTCGTACTGTTCTGTCATACTCATGGTAATTCCATTGCTTTCAGCAAATTCTGTATATTTAGGATTACAGTATTGAAACCCTCTGTCGGAATGGTGAATGAGCTGCTGCTTTGGATATTTTCTATTTTTAATAGCCATAGCGAGCGCGTCTGAGCAAAGTGATGTTCTCATATGGTTGTCGAGTTTATATCCCATTATTTGCTTAGAATAGGCGTCTGTGACTAATGCTAGATAGTTGTGCCCATTTTCTGTTTTAATGTATGTTATATCGCTAACCCAGAGTTGTTCTGGTCGATTAGGTACGTGGTCTTTTACAAGGTTTTTATATTTTCTGTACATATGGTTAGAGTTTGTAGTGGTGACGTAATTTTTAGTTTTAGGCACTAGAAGTTTATGAAGTCTCAAGAAGTTATAGAACTTGTCTCTACCTATCTTGATCTCAGCGTTTATAAAGTCTTGCTTTAACTCCTTGTGCAGTTTAATCCCGCCAGTTTTAGAGCCTACTTGCTTACGGTAGTCTTTGACCATTTTGATTAGTTTTTGATGGTCTAGCTGTTGTTTTTGTTGGGTTTTGAGTCTTTTGTAAAAGGCTTGTTTAGATATCCCAAAACATCCATAGAGCCATTTTCTTTTATACGCTGTTTTTTCTTTTGCTCTATCTCTTTTGCTAACGTTTTGGGCAATGACTTTTTTGACATATCCACTCCTGTAATAAGTTCCATATCAGCGATAATGTCTTGTTGAAAGTCTTTTTGAAACTCTAGTTCTTCAATACGTTCCTTTAGTTTTTTGATTTCGTCGTTTTTACTCATACCAGTATTTTGTTGTACTAATGTACTGTATTTTCTTAACCAATAGGTAATGGTTGTTCTAGGGACATCGTATTTTTTTGAAGCTTGGTTATTGGATAATTGTCCGCTAAGGATTTGGTCAACAACTAAAATTTTGGTCTCCAAGGTTGCTTTTTGATAGCTTTTTTTTCGCCAGTGTTCATTTTGTGTTTTCATAAGTGACTATAGTTAATGGTTTAATTTTTAGTCAACCTATTTCAGGAAAGTACATGTTTGCAATTGCCCATAACGTGTTCGTGTATGGTTAGTTGCGTAAAAGTACACGATTCATATTCTGCAATACAATATATTAAAATGTACACAAAGATCGTCGCCTTAGCCAGCAGTAGCGATTAATTATACACATTGTTAGCATTAGTTATTTCTTCGATTTTCTTTAACATATCTTCGGCATTTTTATTTCTTGGTTCTAAATCCAATGATATTCTATAATTTTTTTTAGACAAATCGTACTGTTTATTCTTAAAATATGCTTCTCCAAGACTATCAAAAGCACGATAGGAATTAGGATACTCTTTTGCATATAATTTAAATATTGATATCGATTTAGCTATTTCATTATTTGATAAGTAAAAGTATCCAGTTGTACCCAGTCCTCGTTCAAAGTTAATATCTTTATTATTTTGTTTTATCTGGTTGTAAATTTCAACTGCTGTCTTATAATCATTTACAATAAAAGCCAGTCGAATATCTTCATTCAGCATTCTATCTTTTCTAACTAATTCTTCATCCATTAATCCTGAAATATAGTTGACAGCATTGGAAATAACAGGCCTATTTTTAAATCCGTTTGATAGAATAATAATGGTTAAATCTTTATCTATGAATTTCATTAATGCACTTACTCCGCCACCAGCAAAACCATAATATTGTTTTCCTTTAGGACCATAAATTCCCCAACTATGACCAAAAGATGATTTGCTATCCGTAAATTGGAAAGGTGACATCATTTTTAGTTTAGTTTCTTCCTTGAGCAGTTTGTTGTTATCTAATTTTGTGTTCCATTCTAAAAATGAATTTAATGTTATATTTAATCCATTTCCTGCTAATGAACGATTACCTGCTTCGAAAGTTGAAAGTTCGTAGGCGTTAAAATCTTTATTGAATTGATATTTAGGTACTCGATTGGGAAACGCAACCAAACTATTTGAAGCAAAAATCACTTGTTTTTCATTATTTTCAAATTGATTCTTTCTTACAAATGTTTCAAATGTTTGATTGGTTACTTTTTCAATAATCAATTTAAGAAACCAAAAGTTTGTTTGATTGTACTGAAACCTTTGACCTTTTTCAAATTGAACAGGTTTTTTAGAAATCTCGGTAAATAACAATTTATCTGATATATCTTTATTGTAATCTACGATATCTGGTAACCCAGAAGAATGAGATAATAAATGTTCTATTTCTATACCACTCCATTTGGTTGGTAGGTCATCAATATACTCTGATATCAAGTCATTTAATCCTATTTTTTTATCCTCTATTAATTGGAAAACAGCTACAGCCGTCACAAGCTTTGATGTTGAATAAGCTCTAAATAACGTGCTGTCCGTTACTGGCACGTTGTGTGCTATATTTGCAACACCGTAATTTTTTTTATGAATAATAGTTCCATCCTTTACGACTGCAACTGCCATTCCAGGAATTTGGTCAGCTTTAATAAGTGACCTTATGTAATTATCTATTTCTGTGTTAAATTGTTCAGATTTTATAGGTGTACTGCTCTTATTATTTGAGCAAGAAACTGTAAATAACATATTTAAAATAAGTAGTAAAAAAACAGGTGTTTTGGTTTTCATTTTAAGATTTTTTGATTGATGATGAATTACTTATCAATTAGACTTCAAATACTGTTTTTTGTTACAGAGTTCTTTATTAATGCTAACGTGTTTGTGTATGGTTAGTTGCGTGTTTGAGCAACTAATTTAGTAAACAAAAACGAACGCGAGAAAATTCCGAAGGAATTTTCCAAATAAGCACTTGCCAAAGCAATGAATTATACACGTCTTAAGTTAGCATTTTATTAAATTAGACAAATAATCAGAAAAGACAAAAGAGAGGAGTAAGGTTACTATACACGCAGAAGCTTTTGACTTCGTCAACATTGAAAATCCCCTCTTTTTTCTACACAGATT
>NZ_JBGCDQ010000045.1:0-19460 GCF_045105575.1 Winogradskyella sp.
TCTATGGTAAACGGAGGGGTTTTAGATTCGTTTAGAACTAGTAATTCTTCAACTAATACTTCTATATTACCTGTAGGAATATTACTGTTTTTGGAAGCACGTTCTATTACCTGTCCTTTGACTTGTATAACAAATTCACGACCTAAATTTCGTGCTTTCTCCAATAACTCCGGAGAGGTTCTATCTGCATCAAACACTAACTGAGTTATGCCGTAACGATCACGAACATCTACCCATACTACAAAACCTTTATCTCTTGTCTTGGATACCCATCCAGACAAGGTTACAGCTGTTTGTATATGTGATTCTCTTAACTCTCCGCAGGAATGACTTCTGTACATGATAACTTCTTTGAATATCGAGCAAATTTAAGAAGTCTATTCGATTAAGCATATAATAATGAGTGGTTTTATAGGAAGTAGATGGCATTATATGGATTGAAAATAAAAAACATAAAATATTGATTCATAAATAGTTGAATTATCAATGTAAATTTAATGTAAACAAAAAGTTAGCTTAATATTGATTGAGCCCGAAATAATCATATATTTGTAACGTTAATGTAAAGTAGTAGGTTTAAATATAAAGTATATAGTTATGAAAAAGTGGGTAATAATTTTGGTGATGGCGTTTTCTTTTGGAGCAATAGCTCAAGATGTAGAGCCGAAGTTTGAAAAAGAAGGGGATAAAGTGAAGGCTACTTATTTTCATGCTAATGGAGAAATTTCTCAACAAGGTTATTTTTTGAATGAAAAATTGGAAGGAGAATGGAAGATGTTCAATGATAAAGGAGATAAAATTGCAATTGGCAATTATACGAAAGGCGCTAAAACTGGAACATGGATGTTCTGGGAAGGTGATGCTGTAAGAGAAGTAAATTTTACAAATAATAGAATTGCTGCTGTTTCAAATTCTAAAAAAATAGCTCCCGTAGTAAAGAACTAAACAATCCTATTTTTAAAATATAACCTGCACTATTGAGTGTGGGTTTTTTTATGCCTTTTTTTGTTAAGAGAACCGTTTATAAGCTATACATAGAAGTTTACTAATCTTATCTTAACCAGTTGTGCATTATAAAACTGAAGTGACACTCATCCGCAGGAAACAAGCCAAAATGCACAACGGGTTATCTTAATATCCTACTAAACGTACTTCCTATTGTTTAGTAAACATATTTTATACTGTTAGGGTTAATTAGTCGTCGCTTAAATGAGTAAACATAAAGACGATTCTAACTAGGGATTTTAGTCTTGGTTAGAATCGTCTTTATTACTAATTTGATATTCTTAAATTAAGCGGCTGTTTCCAGTGCTTCGTTAGCGTTATTTTTAGTTGCTCCACTACCTTTCAAGCCAGTCTTAATTCTGTATACAATGTTAAATAATACTGGAACAATAATCAAGGTAAGGAAGGTTGCTACAATCAGTCCAAAGATTACGGTCCATGCTAAAGGTCCCCAGAAAATAACATTATCTCCTCCAATATAGATTTTTGGGTCAAACTCTGTAAACAAAGAAAAGAAATCTATGTTTAATCCAATTGCCAAAGGTATTAGTCCAAGTACGGTCGTAATAGCTGTTAGAATTACTGGACGTAATCTGGCTTTACCACTTTTAATAATAATGTCTGTAGCTTCTGTCATAGGTAATAAATCTTTATCGCCTAAATCAAGTTTTACCTTTCTACGGTCAATAAGAATTTGGGTGTAATCTAATAATACCACCCCGTTGTTCACTACAATACCGGCAAGGGAAATGATTCCCATCATCGTCATTAAGATGACAAAGGACCATCCCGTTATCATAAGACCGCCGAATACCCCAATAAAACTCAGGAAAATAGCAATCATAATAATCAAGGGCTTGGAAATACCTCCAAATTGAAATATGAGAATGAGCATAATAAGCCCAAGACCAGAGAAGAAAGCTCCAATCAGAAACTGCATTTGTTTATTCTGCTCTTCGATCTCACCTGTGTAATCAACTTTTACGGTAGACGGAATACCGTCATAGTTTTCCATCACCTTTTTAATTTCCTCGACTACCAATGCGGGGTTACCGCCTGCTTTTAGTCCAGAATATACGGTAACTACCCTGTTCCCGTTACGGTGCTTTATGGCACTATACCCAGAAGAGTTTTTCTGGCTTGCTACAGCAGAAACAGGAACTTCTTTAATTTTACCACTAGCTTGGTCTCTAAAAATGATATTTTGATTAAAAAGTGCGTTTTTATCAAAACGAATGTCTTCGTTGAATCGCACGTTAATGTCATAATCCTCACCGTCTAACTTATAAACTCCAGCTTTTTCTCCAAACAAAGACCGGCGTAATTGATTACCAACTTGACCAACTGCAACACCGAGTTCTCCTGCTTTTTGACGGTCGACAATGACTTGCATCGAAGGTTTGCTCTTGTTTACATTAATCTTTAATTCTTCAATAAAAGGAATGTTCTTACTATTGATATAATTACGAATATCTTCTGCTGTGGCAATCAACTCATCATAGTCTTTACCTTGTAACTCAATATTCACAGGATATCCTGCAGGAGGACCTTCAGAAAGTTTTTCTACAGAAATTGAAACCCCTGGATATATACCTGTAAGATCAGCTTGTATAGCACCACGGAGTTCTTCAGTGTCTAGTCCGTTTCTGTACTTAAACTCACGCATTGAAACGGTAACCTTGCCTCTATGCGGCATTTCAGAAGAGGACCCTCCATCTGTTTGTGGATTTCCGGCACCTTCACCAACTTGAGCAACAGCACTTTCAACTAAAAAGTTTTCACCATCTTTAATGTATTCAGGGTCATTTAAAACACTATAAACCTTTTCTTCTATTTCTTTAGTGATGCTATTTGTTTTATCGATATCTGTACCTTGAGGATATTCGATATAGACAATAATTTGATTCGGTTTATTATCTGGAAAGAATTCAATTTTGGTACGTTGACTTGCCACAGAAGCACCAAAACTACCAATGGCTACAAAGAATAAAATTAGACTTGAAAAGGCTATTAATTGTGGTTTCCAACCTTTTAAAGCACTAGCTAATGAGCCTTCATAAAAATTTTCTAAACGCACTAAGGTTTTAGTTTGAAAATAATTTGCTGCTTTTCTTAAAATTAAGCGATACACCCAAAGCATAATTGCCGTAAATAGCATAACAGTTCCTAAACCTCTATAGGCACCTCCAAACACTAGAATCAATAATCCGACACCTCCTATTATTCCTGAAACAGTTATAATTTGTTTTAAAGGCATATCCTTATCTTCAGTCGTCATAAATTGAGAAACCAAAACCGAATTGAAGAATATGGCGACCACTAAGGAAGACCCTAAAACAACTGAAAGTGTAATCGGGAAATAAATCATAAATTGACCCATAACACCTGGCCATAAACCGAGTGGTACAAAAGCTGCAACTGTTGTTGCGGTTGATATAATGATAGGAAACGCAATTTCACCAATTCCTTTTTTGGCGGCTTCAACGCGAGACATGCCTTCGTCTTCCATTAAACGATAAACGTTTTCTACTACTACAATACCATTATCTACCAACATCCCAAGACCCATAATTAGTCCAAACAGAATCATGGTATTCATCGTATAACCTAAGGCTTCTAAAATCATGAGCGACATAAACATAGACATCGGTATCGCAAATCCAACAAATAAGGCATTTTTAAATCCTAAAAAGAACATTAAAACGGTAACAACTAGGATAATACCAAAGATGATATTGTTTACCAAATCATCTACTTGCCCAATAGTTTTTGAGGATTGGTCGTTAGTAATGGTTATCTTTAAGTTTGTTGGAAAAATAGTCGCTTTTGCCTCAGCTACGATGTTTTCAATCTTCTCAGCGGCAGTAACCATGTTTTTACCAGCACGTTTTTTAACATCGAGCATCACAACGGTTTCACCATTTTCTTCTACTTGATTAAACTCTCTGGCATATGTTGTTTTTTCTTTAGATTTAAATCGAATAGTTGCAACATCTTTAAGATAAATAGGATTGTTGTTTTCGGCTTTTATTACAAAGTTTTCTAACTCTTCAGGATTATCAATTTCACCAATAATTCTGATAGTACGTCTTTGTCCACTAGCTACTAAATTTCCGGCAGACATGGTCATATTACCATTTCCAATAGCGCTTGTGATATCATTAAAATTCACTTTAGAAGCCATCATTTTATAGACATCTACGGCAACTTCGACTTCTTTTTCTTGTGCTCCTCTTATATCTACTTGTTTTATTTCTTCTAGGTCTTCGATTTCGTCTTCAAGATATTCTCCAAATTCTTTTAAGCGTTCAACCGGATAATTTCCTGAGATGTTAATATTAAGAATGGGTATTTCTTCTGACATGCTCAAGTCGAACACGTTTGGTTCTACTTTTGCACCATTAAAGGTTGGCCAATCTTCACCAGCGGTTTCACTATCTATTTCGTCCTTTACTTTTTGTTTTGCATCTTCAACCGAAATATTTTCATCAAACTCTATAATAATCATAGAGTAATCTTCTTGTGATGTTGATGTAATTTCAACCTTGTTACTTACCGTATTTAGCTTATCTTCTAATGGGTCTGTAATCAGTTTTTCAATATCTTCAGCGGTATTTCCTGGAAATAAAGAACTGATATAAATTTTAGTTTCTTTAATTTCTGGAAAACTTTCCCTTGGCATATTAAAATAGGCAGAGCCACCTAAAAATAGAATGAGTATAATAGCCACATACATTGTGGTTTTGTTGTTTATAGCCCAAGATGATAAGCCAAATTCCTTATCGACGTTCTTTTTTTTCTTAGTCATTGGATAATTAGTTTTTAGTCGTTTGCACGACTTATGTTTTAGCTATTTAAAGAATAATTGTCGTTTTCTAAGACTATTTATTTCTAATAATAACGGTTTGTCCATCTTTAACACTTCTGGCACCAGCCTCAATAATTTCGTCATTAGATTTTAATCCAGAAAGCACTTCAATTTTATCGCCTTGTGTTTTACCTGTTTCTATAATCTGTTGTTTTGCAGTTGATTTTTCTCCATCTTTATTTTCTAAAACATAGATGTATTGGTCGCCATTTGCATTTTCTGAAATAATACTTTGCGGAATAAGAATTGCATTTTCATTAGTATAATCGTTAAGTTTTAAACGGGCTGTGAGGTTGGGCTTAATTAACTGATCTTTATTAGGCACTGCAATTTCCACTTTAAAAGTACGGTTGGCAGCGTTTATAAAATTCCCTGTTTGTCTAATTTTAGCATCCATTTTTTTTCCTAGAACAGGAAACGTCACTTCAACAGATTTGCCATTTGTTATGCTAGTAACATAGTCTTCTGGTACATCGGTTTCGATATACATATTGTTAAGGTTGACAATACGAATAACTTGTGTCTGTCCTGCAGCAACAACGCTTCCTTGTTCCGTAATAACATCATCAATAACACCAGAAAAAGGTGCTCTTATTACCGTTTTTGCTAATTGCTGATTGAGCTGACTCACCATTTCATTCGCACTTTCATAAGTAGATTTAGCTTGAAGAAATTGAATTTCACTTCCTATTTTCTGTTCCCATAATCGTTTTTGTCTTTCGAAGGTTGTTTTAGCTAAATCAGCTTGTATTTGTTGAGATGCTTTTTGTTGGCTTAAGCCACCATCGTCAATTTTTGCTAAAACTTGTCCGTTAGACACCTTATCTCCTTCCTTCACGTACACCTTTGTTAAAAACCCAGACATTTCTGGTGTAATTACTAAGTTTTGTTTGGTTTCAACATTTCCCTGTAATTCCAAAAAATGAATAAATTCCTCTGTTTTTGCAGTAAAACTAGTAACTAATGGAATGTTTTTATCAGGATTAAGACTTTGTAGTTTTTCGTCTAATTGTTTGACTTTATTGGCTATGGCTTGTTGTTCGTTTACCAATTCGTCTCTTGTTTTTTGAATCATTACCGCATCATCTGAGGCGATAATAGCTTCTACAGTTTTTTTGTCGTCTTCTGAGCAAGCTACCAATACAATTGATAAAATGATTAAAGTGTATATTTTTTTCATGATGTTGTAATTAAAAGTTGGTTGTATTATTGGTAACAGTCTCTAATTCTATTTTTGTGTTTATAACATCTAACATGGCTTGCAATAAGTCTTGTTGTGCAGCATATAGTTGCGTTTGAGCTTGTCTTAATTCAAAACTAGAACTAACACCCTCAAAGAACTTGGTTTGGTTTTTAGATTCTATACGTTCTGCCAAAGCTAGATTTTGTTTTTTATTGTAGTAATCTTCTGTAGCAAACTGGTAGTTACTTTTAGCGGTAGCAATTTGAAGGTTAAGTTGCTGTTCGGTTTCTTCTAATTCAGCTTTCGATTTTTCTAAATTAATTTTGGCGCGTTGTGTTGAAGCGTTACGTAAACCTGAACTAAAAATAGGAATACTTAAATTGACGCCTAAAACAGCATAATCAAACCATTGCGTGTTATTATTGAAAACTGTAAAGTCATCACCAAAGGTATTAAGTCCGCCACTCAAAGATGCACTTAATGAGGGTAAGGCTTTGGCTTTCTCCGCTTTAACACGCAGCTCATCTGATAGCATAGTATTGTTTGCAATTTTATAATCGATGGTTTCCGTAGCGTCAAATGTTTTGTTTAGCGTTTCTAAATTAATATTTTGAAGTGTAAGGTCTTCCAAACTATCTGTCAGTAACGTGTTTTCATTAAAAGGAATACTTAGTGTAACGTTAAACATTTGAATGGCAATAGTTTTTAAACGTTTGGATTTGTTTAAATTGCTTTCCAATCCAGTGAGTGTTATTTGTAATTGTTCTACACTTTCTTCCTCTTCCAAACCATTTTCGTAAATACTTATAGTTTCATTTAGGTTTTTTTGGATAACGGCAATATTCTTTTCTAGGATTACCACACTCTCTTCAGAAATTAAAACGTTGCCATAAGCATTAATAACGGCTTTTCTCACTTCTAAATCCGTTTTTTCTTTGGCGTTTTTCGAGATTTCTAAAAATACTTTAGAGGCCTGCAGACCTACGATATAGGTGCCATCAAACAATAACTGACTTAGTCGTGCAGAAGCAACTGTAGTTTGTTCAGCACCAAAAAACAATGGAATTAGCGGTGAATTAGGGTTTCCAAAATCTGCAGGAATACCTTGTAGTTGTGGTTCTAAAAAATTCTGGTAATTAACACTAGCATCTATTTGAGGTAGACCAGAAGCTGTCGTTTCCCATTTCTGTTTTTTTGCGGCTTCAATATCTCGCGTGGCATTTTTTGCTTGTCTGTTATTTTCTAAGGCGTAGTCAATCGCTTCTTGTAAACTGAAACTTTTGGGTGCCTCTTGCGAAAATCCAGTTTGGAAACTAATGAAAGCTATGATTATAAAAAGTATGTTTTTCATTACTTATTTTTGATTGATGTTTAATTGTATTAATGTTTCTAATCCTTTTTCAGAGCAGACACCTCTTAAATGATATTCTAAATAATTATCCATAAGCATGTGCATAGAAAAATCTGTTCGAGGAAAAATATCCTGATCCTTTAAGGATACCATACCGTTAAAATAAAGACGCGCTATAAAATCGATGTCAATAGAATTTCTGTAAAGTTGAAGTGCTACACCACGCTCTAGATTGCGTGTCACACAACCCAACATTTTTTCGAACTGCTTCTTCTTTAAAGTGGCATAGATTTTTGGATAATATTTTTGAAGTTGGTACTGTGGTGACGATTTTTCGTCCTTAAGGTTGTGCATTACAAACTTCTTAATCTCATAAATTTCTTCAATAGGATTGGTATTTAATTCGCAAATACAGTCAATACCATGAGAAATATGTTCAAAAACATGAAGCGTCGTAGCCTCTACCAATTTGGTTTTATTTTGAAAATGCTGATAAATGGTTTTCTTAGAAATGCCCATTTCATTGGCAATATCATCCATCGTCACACTCTTAAAACCGAGGTTTAAAAAAAGATCTGATGATTTATGTACAATTTGTTCTCTCATAATGGGATTGCAAATATACTCATGGAAACTTTAGAAACAAAAAAAGTTTCCAAAGTTTTAATATTTTTTTAACATCGCTAACATTAGCTTCAAAACTGACGAAGTCTTATTTTTGTAAGATGCTAAACATTGAATCGTATCAAAAATCTTTTATTTCGTATTTAGAAGGTTTTGCAGTAGATAAAGAGCCACAGAATCTTTACGAGCCTATTAATTATATTCTTAAACTCGGTGGAAAACGGTTAAGACCAGTTTTAACCTTAATGACAACTGAGGTTTTTGGTGGCAGCGCGGAAAACGCAATGGATGCTGCACTCTCAATAGAAGTGTTTCATAATTTCTCATTAGTACATGATGATATTATGGATGATGCGCCTTTGCGAAGAGGACAGGAAACCGTTCATGAAAAATGGGATTTAAACACAGGAATTCTTTCTGGTGATGCCATGTTAATTTTGGCTTATCAGCTATTTGAAAATTATGAACCTACCACGTTTAGAGATTTAGCAAAATTATTTGGCAAAACGGCTCTAGAAGTTTGCGAAGGTCAGCAGTACGATATAGATTTTGAAACGCGTAATGATGTCACGATTTCAGAATACCTTAAGATGATTGAATACAAAACGGCTGTTTTAGTTGGTGCTGCAATGAAAATGGGAGCTATTGTGGCGAAGGCAACGGTTGAAGATCAGAAGGCGATCTATGAATTTGGACGTCTACTAGGCATTGCGTTTCAATTACAAGATGATTATTTAGACGCTTTTGGAAATCCTAAAACCTTTGGAAAACAGGTTGGTGGTGATATTTTGGAACATAAAAAGACCTATTTATATCTTAAAACCATAGCCTTAGGTTCTGCCGAAAATAAATTGAATTTACAGACCGCAATGACCAGTACAACACTTTCAAATGAAGATAAAGTGACAACTGTAAAAGGCTTATTTAAAAGTTCTGGCGCAGCTGAAGCAACTCAACATGCCGTAAAAGACTATACGAATAAAGCTTTTGATGTTTTAAATAGTTTAAATATTGCTGAAGATAAAAAACAAGTATTGAGATTATTTGGTGAGCAACTAATGAACAGACGTGTTTGATGTCTTTACCAATAAATTTTGAAGCCCTAATTTTAGAAGCCGACAATCTAAAGCTTTATAAAAAACTAATTGTGCAATTAAATAAGGATCTGCTTTCGGCTAATGTAGATTTAGAGTTTGATGAAGAAACCTTACCGACCAGTTTAAAGCTGGTGCTTCATGAAACTGTTTTTCAGCTCATTCAGAATAAGTTTTCAGACTATCTTAATCTGCTATACATCGTTGATGTCTCTGAAGCAAAAGTCCGAGAAATTGATGGCACAGATACCGTTAAACTTTCTGAAGATATTACCTTTTTAATTTTACAACGGGTTTGGCAAAAGGTTTGGTATCGCGCTAAATATGCTTAGTTTTTTAGATAACACCTTTTTTAATCCCAAATTCACAGATGTAGGTTGGCAATATCTTATGGTTTACTGACATATATCATAGTTTTTCCTAACGAAGTTTTGTAGCTTTAAGTATAAATTCAATAGTGATGGAACATATACTTTTACTTACGGATTTCTCTAAGAATGCAACAAATGCTATTGCTTATGCCATGCAGTTTTTTAAGTCTAAGACCTGTGCGTTTTATTTGATGTATGTGCATAAAGTTAAAAGTTATGTTACGGACGATTTAGTAGCGTCACCAAAAAATAGCATTCACGATGCCATCGTGCAAAAACCGAAGGCAAAACTTGATACTTTAATTGTAAAACTTCAAAACGATTATAGTTCTGAAGCGTATCAGTTCGAGGCGTTAATAGACTATGATGTGTTTACCGATGCCATTAATCAAGTAGTAGATAAATTTGAAATTGATTATGTGGTTATGGGTAGCAATGGTGCATCAAATGTGAAAGAATTCATTTTTGGAAGCAATACGATTAATGTCATCGAAAAAGTGAATTGCACAACCTTAGTGATACCAAGTCAATATAAATATCTGCCAGTAAAGCAATTATTAGTGTCTTTACAACCTGAAGATGCTTTGGAAAACTCAGTGTTTGATACTATTTTAGATGTCACGGAAGCGTTTAAGCTGCACTTACATGTGCTAAGAATGTCTTTAAAACATGATGATGCTAATCTGGTTTTTAAAGATAAAGAACGGTTGGCACTTTTAGATTCTGAGTATTATCTTGTTGAAGGTGTTCCTGTAGATTATGCGGTTTCAAGCTATCTTCAAACCCATCATATTGATATGACTGCATTCATAACGCACGAAAAATCTTTGTTACAGCGTCTATTTAGCGCTTCACCAAGTAAAGAACTAAAATCTCGAATGCAATTACCTTTATTGGTGTTGCATCAAAACTAAAGAGCTATTTCAATTAATTAAAAACAAAAAAAAGATGATTAGGGCCTTGAATAAAAAAGAATGCGAACTGATATTAGAACAAAATTACATTGGTCATTTGGGCTATACCTATCTAGACAGGCCTTTTGTTGTGCCTATTACGTATTTCTTTAAAGACGATAAAATTATTTGTTATTCGGGCGATGGTCATAAAATTGATGCGCTTAGAAAGCATAATTTAGTAGCTTTAGAAGTGTCAGTAATTCATTCTGTAAATGACTGGCAATCTGTTTTAGTTCATGGTGCTTATAATGAGGTTAAAGGTAGTAGCGCCAAAGCACTATTACACGAATTTTCCTTAGGTGTAAAGGATATTATTATGCGCAAAGAGTTACGTGATCTCGATTTTATAAGTGAATTTTCTGCAAAAATTGACTCAGATAAAATGCCTATCGTTTTTACTATTACTATTGAAGGTCTTACCGGAAAGATGCGAAAACACCTTAAAGTTAAAACCAAAACCGAATAAAAGGCATCCAAGCTTCGGGTTGTATACTTCTGTTTCTGTCATAAAGAACATCGTACCGTATGCCAAATGTAACGTTCTGACTGCGGTAACCTACACCTAAAAACAACGCAGGATACCAATAATTGGTGTCGTTATTTCTAATAACTTGGTTATTAATGTTTCGCTCTACACTTTGGCTCACATGTAATTGCTCAAACTCTGTAGATAATTGAATTTCTCTAAAAGGATTAAAAAGCCCAATAACGCTGCCGCCTAAAACTCTAGATTTAAAAACATCACGTTGCGAGGTATATTGAAAATTTAAACCAACACCTCCAGAAACATATGGACTAAAACGATATAAGGCATTTGGCGCTAAAACACCGCTAAAAAAACCGTTACCCAAATTAAGACCAACGCCTCCACCAAATTGAACGTCTTTCCAAAAATTACTGGTTTGTTGTGTTTGATTTTGTGAAAATGTGCTAATTGTAAATAAACAAAATAAGATAGCTGCAAGTCCTGACTTTTTTATGGTATTATGACACATATTTATAGGAATAAGGGTGTTTTTATTGATATGTTATAAATATAATAAAACTCTATCTATATTTAGTAAAAGTTGTATTTTTGACTAAATTATGTTGAAACGAAAACGTCTCAAAAAGTATAATGGATAAATACTCCTTTCTCAACGCAGCACATACAGCATATTTCGCTGATTTATACGACCAATATCTTAAAAATCCCGATTCAGTAGAACCAAGTTGGCGTGCCTTTTTTCAAGGTTACGATTTTGGCGCTGAGAGTTATGGTTTAGAAGGTGAAACCGTCGAAAATGTATCAACTGAGGTACCAGAGCATGTTCAAAAAGAATTTCAGGTTTACAAATTAATTGATGGTTACAGAAACAGAGGTCATCTGTTTACAAAAACCAATCCTGTTAGAGCCAGAAGAAAATACGCACCAACTTTAGAGATTGAAAATTTTGGTTTATCTCAAAGTGATTTAAATACAAAATTTACAGCTGGTGAAATTCTTGGTCTCAATTCAGCGACGCTTCAAAATATTATTGATCATTTAGAACGTATTTATTGTGACTCTATTGGTGTAGAATACATGTACATTAGAAAGCCAGAAGAAATACAATGGATTCAGACTAAATTAAACATCAATGACAATCATGCGATGTTTACTAATGACGAAAAGAAATATATTCTCAAAAAATTAAATCAAGCCGTTTCTTTTGAATCATTTTTGCATACCAAATACGTTGGTCAAAAGCGGTTTTCTTTAGAAGGTAACGAGTCTTTAATTCCTGCAGTAGATGCGATTATTGAACGAGCAGCTGACGAAGGTGTGAAAGAATTTGTTATGGGAATGGCGCACAGAGGACGTCTAAGTACTTTAACTAATATTTTCGGAAAATCTGCTAAAGATATTTTTAGTGAATTTGATGGTAAAGATTACGAAGAAAAAGTATTTGATGGTGATGTAAAATACCACTTAGGCTGGACGAGCAATCGTGAAACCTACAACAACAAAAAAATCAATCTTAATATTGCACCGAACCCTTCGCATTTAGAAACGGTAGGGGCAGTGGTTCAAGGGATTGCAAGAGCAAAGCAAGATAAAAAAGAAATTACAGATGCATCACAGGTATTGCCTATTGTTGTGCATGGTGATGCTGCAATTGCAGGCCAAGGCTTAGTCTACGAAGTTGTGCAAATGGCACAATTAGATGGTTACAAAACCAATGGAACCATACATATCGTGGTTAACAATCAAATTGGGTTTACGACGAATTATTTAGATGGTCGTTCTAGTACCTATTGTACAGATGTGGCTAAGGTGACTTTATCGCCTGTGCTTCACGTGAATTCAGATGATGCTGAAGCGGTAGTCCATGCAGCACTTTTCGCTTTACATTTTAGAATGAAATTTAAGCGTGATGTCTTTATAGATCTTCTAGGATACAGAAAATATGGACACAACGAAGGTGATGAGCCTAAGTTTACGCAGCCACTTTTATATAAGGCGATTTCAAAACATAAAAATCCTAGAGATATTTATGCGCAGCGTTTGCTAGATGAAGGTGTTATTGAAGATGGTTACGTAAAGCATATTGAAACAAAATATAAAGAACAGCTCGAAGAAAAATTAGAAGATTCTCGTAAAGAAGATAAAACTGAGATTACGGCTTTTATGCAAGAAGAGTGGAAAGGTCTCACCAGAGTTACAGAAGGTGTAATGATGGAGACGATTGATACTACGGTTTCAAAATCTGTTCTAAAAAATATTACGAAAGTTATTTCTAATCTTCCAGAGGATAAAAAATTTATTCGTAAAATTCAAAGACTTATTGAATCGCGCCAAACCATGTTTGATGAAGATCGATTAGATTGGGCAATGGGAGAGCATTTAGCTTATGGTTCTTTATTAGCAGAAGGTTACGATGTTCGTATTTCAGGACAAGACGTGGAGCGTGGTACATTCTCACACCGACATGCTGTAGTGAAGGTTGAAGACAGCGAAGAAGAAATTATATTGCACAAAAATATTTCTGAAGATCAAGGACAATTCAATATATTCAATTCCTTATTATCGGAATATGGAGTTGTTGGATTTGATTACGGTTATGCCATGGCAAGCCCAAACACCTTAACCATTTGGGAAGCACAATTTGGTGATTTTAGCAATGGAGCTCAAATTATGATAGACCAGTACATATCTTCTGGTGAAGATAAATGGAAAACTCAAAATGGTTTAGTGATGTTATTACCTCATGGTTACGAAGGCCAAGGAGCAGAACATTCTTCGGGTCGTATGGAGCGATACTTACAAATGTGTGCTAAGGACAATATGTTTATTGCAGATTGTACTACGCCTTCAAATATGTTTCATTTATTAAGACGACAAATGAAGGCAACGTATAGAAAGCCTTTAATTGTATTTACACCAAAAAGTTTGTTGCGTCATCCAAAGGTGGTCTCTTCTGTAGATGATTTAGCTAATGGAAGTTTCCAAATGCTTATTGATGATAAAACGGCAAAAGCAGATAAGGTAAAAACCTTAGTGTTTGTGACCGGTAAATTTTATTACGATTTATTGGAGGAACAAGACAACCTTGAAAGAGATGATATCGCTTTAGTAAGAATTGAGCAGTTATTTCCATTGCCAGTGACGCAGATGCGAGAGGTTATGAAAAAATATAAAAATGCAGATGATATCGTTTGGGCGCAAGAAGAACCAAGAAATATGGGAGCTTACAGCCACGTATTAATGCATTTTGATGAAGCCAGACAATTTAGATCAGCAAGCAGAAGACCATATGGTGCACCAGCAGCAGGTAGTTCTGTCCGTTCTAAAAAACGACATAAAGAAGTTATAGATTACGTTTTTGATAAAACCAAAAACAACCAGAGATAAAAAAGTGTTATTCCTGTGAAAAACAGGAAACAAAAAAGATAAAGTTTCAAATTATAAGATTCCTGCTTAAGTAGGAATGACAAATTAAAAGCGTATGATTTTAGAAATGAAAGTGCCTTCACCAGGCGAATCAATTACGGAGGTAGAAATTGCAGAATGGTTAGTCCAAGATGGAGACTACGTAGAAAAAGATCAAGCTATTGCTGAGGTCGATAGTGATAAAGCAACTTTAGAGTTGCCAGCCGAAGCTAGTGGCATTATTACGTTAGCAGACGCTGATGGTAATAGATATGAAGAAGGCGATCCGGTTGTGGTTGGTGCAGTAGTGTGTTTAATTGATACCAGTGCAGCAAAACCAGAAGGTGGAGAAGCAGCAAAAACTGAAGTTAAGGAAGAAGCGCCTAAAAAGGAAGCACCAAAACCAGTAGCTGAATCTTCTAAAACATATGCTACAGGGACTGCAAGTCCTGCGGCAAAGAAAGTATTAGCAGAGAAAGGAATGTCTGCAAGTGCAGTTTCGGGTTCAGGTAGAGATGGCAGAATCACAAAAGAGGATGCTGTAAATGCAGTACCATCTATGGGAACACCAACAGGTGGAAGTAGAGGTACATCGCGCAGTAAAATGTCTATGTTACGTCGTAAAGTAGCAGAGCGTTTGGTGGAAGCTAAAAATACGACAGCCATGTTAACCACATTTAATGAGGTTAATATGACACCGATTTTTGAATTGCGTAAATTATACAAAGAAGACTTTAAAGCCAAACATGGCGTAAGTCTTGGGTTTATGAGTTTCTTTAGTTTGGCTGTAGTTAGAGCATTAAAAATGTATCCAGCTGTTAACTCAATGATCGATGGTAAGGAAATGTTATCTTACGATTTTGTAGATATCAGTATCGCAGTTTCTGGACCAAAAGGTTTAATGGTACCTGTCATTAGAAATGCAGAAAACTTATCGTTCAGAGGTATTGAATCTGAAGTAAAACGATTAGCCATTAGAGCAAGAGAAGGCGAAATTACAGTAGATGAAATGACTGGAGGAACATTTACCATTACCAATGGTGGTGTATTTGGTAGTATGTTATCGACGCCGATTATTAATCCACCTCAAAGTGGTATTTTAGGCATGCACAATATTATTCAACGACCAATAGCTGTAGATGGTAAGGTTGAAATTCATCCAATGATGTATGTGGCGTTATCTTACGATCACAGAATTATTGATGGTAAAGAGTCTGTAGGATTCTTAGTGGCAATTAAAGAAGCTTTAGAAAGTCCAGAAGAATTATTAATGGATAATAATGTAATGAAGGCTTTAGAAATGTAATCTAAGTAAAAAAGTAGAAAAGTAAAAAGCGCAATGCCGAAAGGAGTTGCGCTTTTTTACTCCCAACTAACAAGAGTATCTAATTAACTAAAAAAATTAACAGCAACATTAGCTGATATGACGATTATAGAACTTACAATTAATAGAATCATAAACGCTTTATCACTTTTAGAGGTTTCATTTTTTACAGTTTCCATAACCTAATTGTTTTTTAAATAAAGCGCCGAATTAATAGCGTATTCAGAGCTTTAAAGAGTTGATATTGAGATGTTGAATAATAGCTACAACAAAATTGCAAATAAAAATGAAGCCATACTATACGTAGAACTACGTATATTTTGATTTTTTTATAAAAAAAAAGCTCCAGACCGAAGTCTGAAGCTTAAATAATCCCTAAGAACTAACTAATAGCTCGTTATTAACCCTTAATTAATAACAATGATAGCCTCTTATTGCTATGCACTGTTTCAAAGGTCTTAAATAAATGAATACCATACTATACGTAGAACTACGTATATTTAAAGATATTTTGAATTTTCTTTAGCGGCTAAATACAAACTTGCTGATTTTGAGTCTAATGCAAGTTTAGTTCTGATGTGATTTTTGTGCTTTTCAACCGTTCTAATGGAAATTGAGAGTGCTTTTGCAATTTCTGTAGACGTTTTAGTTTCAGAAATAAGCTTAAAAATTTTAGTTTCGGCTTCCGTTAATGTCTTTATTTTTTCTGGTGTGCTATTCACTTGTATATAAGACACAAGTTCTGGACTGAAATACGGTTTATTATTTGTAACGGAGGCAATGCACTTTTCAATCTCCACTAAAGCAAATTCTTTTAAAACATAACCATAGACTCCAAAAGCTTTGGCTTCATTGTATATTTTCTCGTCTTTTTCAAAAGTAATAAGTACAATTTTGGTGGTAAGATTTTCAGCTTTACATTTTTCTGCAATTTCAAGACCTGTAAAAAAAGGCATTTTAATGTCTAAAATAGCAATATCTGGTTTATGGCCTTTTATAAGCGCTAATGCTTCTTTGCCATTCTTTGCGCTAGCCAGAATATTAAACTTCTTCTCTTCTAAAAAATCTTTCAGGCCTTTGAGAACGAGCGGATGGTCGTCTGCTATAATGATGGTAGGGTTCATTGTTTGCTATTAATTCAACTATCAAATTTAAAGATAACAAGAATCTTTAGCTTATGATAGTTCTTAGAGTTTTAAATACAAGTATTTTTTTTCGTAATCAATAATAGCTTTTCCTTTTTTTAAAACATCTGCACCAATAATACCATCTACAGGATCTGCATTATGGTGTATTAATCCCTTATTCACATGAGATAAACTAAATAAAATTAAGGGCATGCAGCTTTTTTGCCAAGTGCCTACCTTTATGGTATTAGATTTAGAAATCTGCGTCAACATATCAGAAGCACCAGCACCAACGGCTTTAATTTCAGAATCCTGAACCTTTAAGTTAAACCGCTTAATCGCCTCAAAACCAACACAACTATTAGAAGCACCAGTATCTAAAATAAACTGACCTTTTATGCCATTTATAGACGCTTTAATTTCAAAATGATTGGTCTTGGTAAATTTTAATTTAATTTTAGAATAACCTCGGTATGTCAGGAAGTCTTTGAGTGTTTCCATTTTTTAAATTTGTGCAAATATAAGACACTAAACACTTATTTTTGAAAAATGATAATTACAGATACACATACCCATTTATATAGTGAAGCCTTTAATGAAGACAGAACCGAAATGATTCAGCGCGCCATTGATGCCAACGTTAAACGCTTTTTTATTCCTGCTATAGACTCGAGTTACACAACAGCAATGCTTCAACTCGAAAAAGATTTTCCTGAGCATGTGTTTTTAATGATGGGTTTGCATCCAACCTCTGTAAAAGCTAGTTATAAAGAGGAGTTAGCTCATGTAGAAGCCTTATTGGACGAAAGAACGTTTTGTGCCGTTGGAGAAATTGGTATCGACTTGTATTGGGATACAGCTACTTTAGATATTCAAATTGAAGCCTTTAAGTTTCAGATTAATTTAGCGAAAAAGTACCAACTTCCTATTGTGATTCATTGTAGAGACGCCTTTGATGAAATTTTTGAGGTTTTAGAAGCGGAAAAGTCAGATGACTTATTCGGAATTTTCCATTGTTTCACAGGAAACTTAGAGCAAGCAAAAAAAGCCATTTCTTATAATATGAAATTAGGAATTGGTGGTGTAGTCACCTTCAAGAATGGTAAAATAGATCAGTTTATCAATCAGATAGATTTAAAACATTTAGTGCTGGAAACAGATGCACCGTATTTAGCACCAAAACCATTTCGAGGTAAACGTAACGAAAGTGCATATATTAATAAGGTATTAGAAAAATTAGCCGAACTTTACCAAATAAGTGAAGCAGAGATCGCAAGGATTACTACAGAAAATTCAAAGGCCATATTCGGAATATAAATGACAAAACAACCACACATTCTATTAATTTATACTGGTGGTACCATTGGCATGATCAAAGATGCTGATACTGGTGCGCTAAAAGCGTTTGATTTTAATAGTCTACTTATTAAGATACCAGAATTACGTTTACTCGATTGTACCATCGAAACCATTTCTTTTAAAAAGCCTATTGATTCTTCTAATATGAATCCTAAATATTGGGCAGATATTGCAACGATAATTGCAGATAATTATTCAGAATTTGATGGATTTGTAGTATTGCATGGTAGTGATACTATGAGTTATTCCGCATCTGCATTGAGCTTTATGTTAGAAAATTTAGCCAAACCAGTTGTTTTTACGGGTTCGCAGTTACCGATTGGCGATTTACGAACAGATGCGAAAGAAAATTTAATTACATCCATACAAATGGCATCACTTCAAAAAGATGGTGTGCCCATAATAAAAGAAGTAGGTCTGTATTTTGAATACAAATTATATCGAGGAAACAGAACCACCAAAATAAATGCCGAACATTTTGAAGCTTTTGAGTCGCTTAATTATCCGCATTTGGCAGAATCTGGAGTGCATTTAAAAGTGAATACGGAACAATTATGGCAACCAGAATTGAATAAAGCCTTGATAATACGCACAGCAATGGATGCAGATATTGGCGTTTTAAAATTATTTCCTGGCATTTCACGACCAATTTGCGAAGCCATTCTTACAAGTAAACTTATAAAAGGACTCATTTTAGAAACCTATGGCTCTGGAAATGCCACTACAGAACCTTGGTTTATAAAATTATTAGAAAATGCCGTGCATAACGGTTTGCATATTGTTAACGTGACACAGTGTATTGGAGGTAGCGTAAATATGGGTCAATATGAAACGAGTTCGCAGTTAAAATCTATCGGAATCATCTCAGGTAGAGATATTACCACTGAAGCTGCCATTGCTAAAATGATGTATCTTTTGGGAGAAAAAATACCCTCAAAAGAATTTCAGTTTTATTTTGAAACTCCGCTACGAGGAGAAATGTCCGAAAAATAACGGTATAAATTTTAGTGTTTGAAGTTTTTTTCGTTATTTGCTGCATGTAATTTTATATAAAATTTACAGAGAGGTGGCCGAGTGGTCGAAGGCGCACGCCTGGAAAGTGTGTATACTCCAAAAGGGTATCGAGGGTTCGAATCCCTTCCTCTCTGCTGATATTTTCCGTGGTAATTACATATTTTTTTTTATCTTTAACACTTTAACTAATAAAATTAAGATTCAGAACAATGAAAAGATTATTTTCTATCCTTGCCATAACATGTTTAATGGCTCTCGGAACTGTTAATGCTAATGCAACAACAGCCTTTGC
>NZ_JBGCDQ010000046.1:0-7882 GCF_045105575.1 Winogradskyella sp.
GCTTGTAAAAAGATGTTTTTGAGCTTCGATTTTTCGACTCTAGAGGAGTCGTACGTTTCTATGCAATTAGTAATTGTCCTCAATAAAATTGAGATTTGCTTTTACTTCCACTTTCATACAATAAAGAATATATCATAATACGTAATGATACCAGAGGTATCAAACATTTATAAAAGGATGTTTTGAGATTAAGTTTTTCGACTCCAGAGGAGTCGTACGTTTCTATAGGATTAGAAGTTTTTCCTTATATCATAGCTTCAAACGCGCACTAGCCATCACATGAAAATCCGAAAAATCTTGCTCCAAATACTTCAAATAGCCAACAATAGCAATCATAGCAGCATTGTCTGTGGTATATTCAAATTTTGGAATATAAGAGGTCCAACCAAATTTCTGTTCAGCATCTTTTAAAGCCTTTCTAATTCCGGAATTAGCAGAAACACCACCACCAATGGCAATGTGTGTGATACCAGTTTGTTTTACAGCCAATTTCAATTTATCCATTAAAATCCCAATAATCGTATATTGAATTGACGCACAAATATCATTCAAGTTATCCTCAATAAAATTCGGATTTGCCTTCACTTCACGCTGTACAAAATAAAGAATGTTTGTTTTTAATCCTGAAAAACTAAATTTTAATCCATCTACTTTTGGTTTGGTAAACTGATAGGCTTTTGGGTTTCCTAGCTGCGCACGTCTATCAATTTCAGGACCAGCAGGATAGCCTAAACCTAGTACTTTCCCACTTTTATCGAAAGCTTCGCCAACAGCATCATCAATGGTTTCGCCTAAAACGTCCATTTCAAAATGATGGGTCACTTTAACGATTTGCGTATGTCCACCAGAAATCGTCATCGCTAAAAAAGGAAACGGTGGTTTGTTATGATCTTTTTCGTCTATAAAATGAGCCAAAATATGCGCTTGCATGTGGTTGACATCAATTAAGGGAATATCCAATCCATAAGCCAAGGATTTTGCAAATGACGTACCGACTAATAACGAGCCCATTAAGCCAGGACCTCTAGTAAAGGCAATGGCACTTATTTGTTCTTTTGTAATGCCTGCTTTTTCTATGGCTTGGTGTACCACAGGAACAATGTTTTGTTGGTGCGCACGCGAGGCTAATTCTGGCACCACACCACCATATTCTGCATGTATTTTTTGGTCGGCAACAACATTGCTTAAAATTTGGTCGTTACAAAGTATGGCAGCACTTGTGTCATCGCAAGAAGACTCAATGCCTAGGATATAAATATTTTCTTTTTCCATAGTCGATATTAGGCACAATAATTGTTAATTTTACCCTTTACAGTCCAAAGTCATAAAAAACAACGTATTGTAAGCGCAAAGATAACAAGATTTGAATCCAATTTTAGACTAGAATTGGAATAAGAGGTTAAACACATAATTTTTATCAAACGAATACTCAAAATATTAGGTAAAACAGTGGCAATAATTTTGCTGCTTTTTTTCATTTTGTTTTTGGTCTTATCTATTCCTGCTGTGCAAACTAAGTTAGGTAGGTATGTCACAGATACACTTAATAACGATTTTAAAACTGATATTAATGTGGGTCGTGTAGGTCTTCAAATCAACGGAGATGTAGAACTTAAAGACATACTCATTAGAGATTATAAAAAGGATACCTTGATTGCTGTTGGAGAAATAAATAGCTCTATTATTAGTTTTCAGAATCTCATTAATGGTAAACTTAATTTTGGTGATATCGATCTTCAGAATGTTGTTTTTAATCTTATTACGTACAAAGGAGAAGTTGAAACAAACTTAGACGTTTTTGTTGCGAAATTCGATAGTGATAACCCAAGAACATCACCAAGCGAATTCTTATTTTCTTCAAGTGATGTCTCTATAGAAAATGGCATTTTTCGATTAATTGATGAAAACTTAGAAACTCCAAAACTCTTTGAGTTTACCGAACTCAATGCAAACACCACAGACTTTTTAATCAATGGTCCTGAAGTAAGATCACGCATCAATAAATTCAGTTTTAGAGATAGTAGAGGTATTGCGGTTAAAAATTTAATGGCAAATTTTGAGTATGCCTTAGATCATATGACCTTTGGTGATTTAAATATTAAAACGGAACAATCTGAGTTAAAAGGTGATTTACGATTTAACTACAAACGTGAAGATTTAAAATACTTTAAAGACAAGGTTAATGTTGCAGCAAGCTTTAAAGATTCTAATATTTCATTAACGGAACTTAATGTGTTTTTTGATGAATTTGGTACCAATCAGCAAGCGACTTTTAATGCAGATTTATCAGGTACGCTAAATGATTTAGTGGCCACAAACCTAAATGTCAGTACGACCAGAAATACAAGAATAATTGGAGACATTACCTTCAAGAATTTATTTAATAGAGAAGACAATACGTTCGCTTTACAAGGAAATTTTAAAAATTTAGCATCAAATTATAATGACCTTACAGCGTTGATGCCGAGATTGTTAGGGAAGTCAATTCCTAGCGTGATTTCTAAAGTGGGTAATTTTAATATCAAAGGAACGTCCTATATTACAAGAAAACGTATTGAAGCTGATATTGAAATCACAACTAATTTAGGTTTTATTAAATCGGACTTACAACTCACAAATATTGACGATATTGACAATGCTAATTACGTTGGAAATATTGTTCTAGATGAGTTTAATATCGGCGAATTGATTAATGATCCTTTAGTAAAAACCACTTCGCTTAACCTCGATGTAGATGGTAAAGGCTTTACGCTAGATAATTTAAGAACGGACGTTAAAGGTGATGTATTTGTATTAGATTACAATGGGTATGTGTACAGAGATATTAAACTTTCAGGTGATCTAGGAAATAAAATATTTAATGGTATTGTTAAAGCAGAAGATCTTAATCTAAAACTCGATTTTAATGGTTTGGTTGATTTTTCCGAAGACATCAAAAAATTCGATTTTAAAGCTAACGTAGGTTACGCTAATCTCAACCGATTAAACTTTGTAACGCGAGATAATATTTCAGAATTTAGAGGTTTAGTGAGCATGACGGCTAGAGGATCTAGTTACGACAACGCGAGCGGAGCCATTAATATAAAAAACACCACGTACAAGAACCAAGACGGCAGTTATAATTTTCAAGATTTTGATATTCTATCTCAGTTCGAAGATAATGTACGTAACATTTCTGTAAACTCACCAGATATTATAAATGGTAAAATTTCGGGTGAGTTTAAAACTCGAGATGTTTTAAAATTAATTGAAAACTCAGTCGGAAGTATTTACACCAATTACATACCAAATGTTGTTGAAGAAGGGCAGTATCTCGATTTTAAATTTAATATCTACTCTAAAATTGCTGCTGTGTTTTTTAAAGACCTCACCTTAGGCAAAAACACCTTTATTGAAGGACGCATAGAAACCGACGAAAAAGGATTTGAACTCACCTTTAATTCTCCAGAGATTAAATTTAAAGATTATTTTGTAAATAACATCAACGTTAGTGTAGATAACAGTAATCCACTTTATAATACATATATAGAAATAGACAGTCTTAGTGCAGGTATTTACAATGCATCGCAGTTTAGTCTAATTAATGTCACCAAACGCGACACCTTATTAATTAAGTCTGAATTTAAAGGTGGAAAAAACAATGCAGATAATTTTAATTTGAATCTATTCTATACCATCGACAAAGCAAATAAATCTGTCGTTGGCATCAGAAAATCCGATGTGCTATTCAAAGGCTATGATTGGTTGTTGAATTCAGAAAAGGATACCTTAAATAAAATTAGTTTCGATAGAGGTTTTAAAGCGTTTGATATTTTTCCTATTAAAATTACACAAGGCAACGAACTTATTCAAGTATCTGGAAAAATAAATGATTCCTTAAACAAAGACTTCAATATCGATTTTAAAGACGTGCAACTCGTTAAAATTACTCCGCGTATTGATAGCCTAGATTTAAGAGGAATTGTAAACGGAAAGTTAGATGTGGTTCAAAATAATGGTGTGTATTTACCAAAATCTAATGTAGAAGTCAGTAGTCTTTTTGTCAACGATTACGACTTAGGAAACCTTAGAGCCAATATAGAAGGTAACAATTCCATTACCAATTATAATGTGGACGTTACGTTAATCAACGATAATTTAAAATCCTTGGATGCTAAAGGGACTATTGATGTATCAGAGACCGATCCTAAAATTAATTTAAATGTCGGTTTTGAAGAATTTCTCTTAGATCCACTTAATCCTTTAGGTAAAGGAGTCATTAGTAATATTAGAGGTTTGGTTTCTGGTAATGCCAAAGTAACAGGAAGCCTACGACAGCCAAGTATCGATGGAGAATTATTACTCGATAGAGCTGGTTTGTCTATTCCGTATCTTAATGTCGATTATGGTTTTGATTTCGACTCTAAAGTTACCCTTAAAAATCAGCGCTTCAATTTTAATAATGTAGCAATGACAGATTCTAAGTATTTCTCTAAAGGAAACTTGAATGGCTATATTGAACACGATAATTTTTCAGAATGGAAATTAGGCTTAGAATTGACCACAGACCGACTTTTAGTTTTAAACACAAAAGAATCTGAAGATGAACTCTATTATGGTACAGGCTTTATATCTGGTAAAGCACAAATAAAAGGGCCTACAGACCAGTTGGTAATCAAAGTGATAGATGGCTATACGGAAGCAGGTACCGAATTTTTTATTCCGTTAAACGATTCCGAAAGTTTTGGTGACAACTCGTTTATGCATTTTTTAAGTCCAGATGAAAAATTAGCCAGAATTAAAGGAGAAATTTCAGAAACCATTGAAGTAAAAGGTTTAGTCTTAGATTTCGATTTAAATGTCAACAAAAATGCCACGATCGAAATCGTGATTGATAAAGAAGCTGGAAGTACCATTAAAGGACGCGGTATAGGCGGTTTAAATTTCTTAATCAACACTAATGGCACCTTTAATATGTGGGGGGATTTTGTAGTACTCGATGGAACGTATAATTTTAAATATGGTGGTTTTGTTGAAAAGAGATTTAATGTAGAACGCGGAGGCAGTATTGTATGGCAAGGAAATCCACTTGATGCAGAGCTTAATTTAAAAGCCGTTTATGAGAGTACAGCCAATCCATCCGTATTATTAGACAATCCTATCAACCAAAGTATCGATGTAGAAGTAGAAATTCATCTCACAGGAAAATTAGAACAACCAGAACCACAATTCGATTTTAGATTTCCTACGGTGAACTCAGCGGTGAAATCAGAGTTAGATTACAGATTATCTTCGAAAGAAGAACGCGATAACCAAGCTTTAATTTTCTTAGCTACGGGAGGTTTTTCTAACGGAGTACGTGGTGCTAATTTTACAGGGACTATTTCAGAACGACTCTCAGGTATTGTAAACAATCTCTTTGGTAGTAGTAATGGGAATTTAGATGTTGGGTTCGATTTTGAATTAGGCCAAGACACACCAGAGTTACAGACGGATAATAGAGTAGGTGTCACACTTCAAACTAAAATCACTGATAGAATGTTAGTTAACGGAAAGGTTGCTGTGCCATTTGGTAGTGCTAGTCAAACTGTTATTAGTGGTGATGTACAAATCGATCTCTTATTAAATGAAGACGGTACACTCAGAGCTAAGGTCTTTAACAGAGAAAATAGTATTAGAAATTTTGGTGAAGAAATCGGTTTTACACAAGGCGTTGGTTTATCTTATAATGTAGAATTTGATTCGTTTAAAGAACTACTTCAAATTATCTTTTCAGGAAAAAACAAAAAGGATAAAAACGCCAAAAAAGCCAAAGAAGAAGAGAAAACTGAGGATAGTGATTTAATGCCATCTTACATGAGTATGAAGCCAGAAAAGGCAAAAACAAAGTCTTAAATTCTTAAATTACTGAGACTTATTAAAATACTTATTAACGAAAACGTTTGATTTTTTTTTGAAGTCATAATTTTATGACAATAGTCACTTTATTTTTTGTAGACTTTAGTAATTTTACTCAAAATTGGGTTTATAAATGGTACACACAATAAAAAAAATAGGTGTTTTAACATCTGGAGGTGATTCTCCAGGAATGAATGCAGCAATTAGATCTGTAGTTAGAACATGCGCTTTTCATGATATAACATGTTACGGTATTTTTAGAGGTTATGAAGGTATGATTGATGGCGATTTTATTGAAATGGATGCACGTAGTGTAAAAGGCATTATCAATAAAGGCGGAACAATGTTAAAATCGGCACGTTCTAAAGAATTTAGAACAAAAGAAGGCAGAGCAAAAGCTTATGAGCAATTAAAAAAAGCAGGAATTGATGCTTTTGTAGTCATTGGTGGAGACGGAAGTTTTACAGGTGCAATGATTTTTAATCAAGAATTTAATTTTCCAGTGATGGGAATTCCTGGTACTATCGATAATGATATCGTTGGTACAACGCATACTTTAGGGTACGACACAGCCTTAAACACAGTGGTTGAGGTAATTGATAAAATTAGAGATACGGCAAGTTCGCACAACCGCTTATTCTTTATTGAGGTGATGGGACGTGATGTTGGTCATATAGCTTTGAATGTCGGCATTGGTGCAGGTGCTGAAGAGATTTTAATACCAGAAGAAGATTTAGGTTTAGAACGTTTGGTAGAATCATTAAGACGTAGTAAGCAATCGGGAAAATCATCGAGTATCGTCGTTGTTGCAGAAGGTGATAAAATAGGAAAAAGTGTTTTTGAGCTGAAAGACTACGTGGACGAAAACATGTCTGAATACGAAGTACGAGTTTCAGTTCTTGGACATATGCAACGTGGTGGAGCACCATCGTGTTTCGATCGTGTTTTAGCAAGTAGAATGGGAGTAAAAGCCGTTGAAAGCTTAATTACAGGAAAAAGTAATTATATGGTGGGTCTTAAAAATGACATCATGGATTTAACTCCATTTGACCAAGCAGTAAAAGGAAAATCAAAAATTAATATGGAACTTCTAAGAGTTTCAGATATAATGTCAATTTAATAATAAACGAAAAATAACAAATAGAGATATGGCAAATTTAAAATTAGGAATCAACGGATTCGGTAGAATAGGAAGAATCGTGTTTAGAGCAACAGTAAAACGCAACGATGTAGACGTTGTAGCAATTAATGATTTATTAGATGTAGATCATTTGGCTTACTTATTAAAGTACGATTCGGTTCATGGAAGATTCGATGGTACTGTTGAAGTAAAAGACGGACACTTAGTTGTAGACGGAAAAACCATTCGTGTGACTGCAGAAAGAGATCCTAAGAATTTAAAATGGGATGAAGCAGGAGCAACCGTTGTAGCAGAATGTACAGGTATTTTTACAACCTTAGAAACAGCACAATATCATATTGATGGCGGAGCTAAAAAAGTAGTCATTTCGGCACCTAGTAAAGACGCACCTATGTTTGTAATGGGAGTTAATGACGGTACATTAAAAGCAAGTGATACTATTGTATCTAATGCGTCTTGTACAACCAACTGTTTAGCTCCATTGGCTAAGGTCATTGAAGATAATTTCGGAATTGAAGAAGCATTAATGACTACGATTCACGCAGCAACTTCTACGCAGTTTACTGTAGATGCGCCTTCACGTAAAAATTACCGTTTAGGACGTTCTGCACTAAACAATATCATTCCAAGTTCTACAGGAGCGGCAAAAGCAGTAGGAAAAGTAATTCCTGAATTAGACGGAAAATTAACAGGTATGGCGTTTAGAGTGCCAACTGTAGATGTATCTGTAGTAGATTTAACGGTAAGAACTAAAAAAGAAACGTCTCTAGAAGATATTAAAGCAGCAATGAAAAAAGCAGCTGATGGTTCTATGAAAGGTGTTTTAGGTTATACTGAAGATGCTGTTGTATCTCAAGATTTTGT
>NZ_JBGCDQ010000047.1:0-73102 GCF_045105575.1 Winogradskyella sp.
GCTAGAAGCTAGAAGCTAGAAGCTAGAAGCTAGAAGCTAGAAGCTAGAAGCTAGAAGCTAGAAGCTAGAAGCTAGAAGCTAGAAGCTAGAAGCTAGAAGCTAGAAGCTAGAAGCTAGAAGCTAGAAGCTAGAAGCTCGGAAAAAAGTTCCAAGAACAATGACGTTTCTTGGAACTTTTTTTTTGTCTATTATATTAAAACATTTTGAACTACCAATGGGTTCTCAGAACTCTGAACTCTGAACTCTGAACTCTGAACTCTGAACTAATTAAGGAATATTCAAATATTTATGCGTTTGTAACGACACTTTCCATTTCGGGTTTGCCATCACATAATCCACAATCTGTGGCATCATTTTATCGCGTTTACTCCACTCTGGTTGTAAATATAAAATGCAGTCTTTATTTGTTTTTTCTGCTTGTTCTTCGGCAAACTTAAAGTCGTCTTTATTATAGATGATGCACTTTAATTCATGTGCCTTATCGTAAACTTCTTCGGTTGGTAATTTATTCTTTTTAGGAGAGAGACAAATCCAATCCCATTCTCCTGTTAATTTATAAGCACCTGAAGTTTCAATATGTGTTTGCACACCTTTTGCTTTTAACTGTGCTGTTAACGGATTCATATCCCACATTAATGGTTCACCACCTGTAACTACAATAGTGTTACTGTATTTTACGGCATTTTCAACGATTTTTTCAGTTTCTGTTGGAGGGTGTAATTCAGCCAACCAACTTTCCTTCACATCGCACCAATGGCAACCAACATCGCAACCACCAATTCTAACAAAATATGCTGCAGTACCTTTATGAAAGCCTTCACCTTGTATGGTATAAAACTCTTCCATTAAAGGCAATAATAAACCTTTATCAATCAGTTCTTGTCGTTCTCTTCTTGTCATAGTTGGCAAAGATAGTTATTAAGTGTAAAGTATGAAGGAAAAAGTGTGAAGTAAGCTCATTACTAATACATACTTATTACTTATTACTCGTTACTTCTTACTTCTTACTCCTTTACTTCTTCGCAGCAATCACGTCAATTTCAATACTTGCTCCTCCTGCTAAATCTGAAGCTTCAAAAGTTGTGCGTGCTGGTTTATTTGGAAAATAAGTCGTGTAAACCCAGTTAAAATCTTTCAAATCATCAATGTCTTTAAGAATTACTGTACACTTTACCACATGGTCTAAAGACAAATCATGATACTCTAATACAGCTTTAATATTTTTAATAACTTGTTTTGTTTCCGCATTAATTCCTCCCGATACTAATTGACCTGTTTTATGATCTTTACCAATTTGCCCAGTTAGAAACAATAAATTTTCGGTTTCCACAACATCACTAAAAGGTGCATTTGCTCTATTTGGTTCATGCGAAGGATGAAATACAACATTAGATTTTGAATTCTCACAAGACGAAAAAAACATTAAAATAAAAATACTTAAAATTGAAAAATAACACTTCATGTTAATAGGTTTTAAACTTGATTAAAATTACAGTATTTTTATCCAAATTTTCTGACTAATGAAGAATTCTGAAGCTTTCGAAAAAGAGATTAACGACGGTAACGTATTTAAAGGCGAATATATTACGCTTGGTTCTGCGATGCTTGATGGAGAAACCATATCAAACACCTTTGTAAATGTGCCTTTAAAAACCATGAATCGTCATGGATTAATTGCAGGCGCTACAGGAACAGGAAAGACCAAAACACTTCAGGTATTGGCTGAAAACTTATCTGAAAAAGGAGTACCTGTACTTCTCATGGATATTAAAGGAGATTTAAGTGGATTGGCAAAACCAAGCCCTGGACATCCAAAAATTGACGAACGTCATGCCAAAATTGGTTTACCTTTTGAAGCGAAAGGATTCCCTGTAGAAATGCTCACCTTATCTGAACAAGATGGTGTGCGATTAAGAGCGACTGTGAGTGAATTCGGTCCAGTTTTAATTTCTAGAATCTTAAATGTAACCGAAACACAAGCCGGAATTATTTCAGTAATTTTTAAATATTGTGATGATCATAAGTTACCGCTTTTAGACTTAAAAGATTTTAAGAAAATTTTGCAATATGCCACCAATGAAGGCAAAGAAGAATTTAAAGAAGCCTATGGTAGTATTTCAACAGCTTCAACAGGTTCTATTTTAAGAAAGATAATTGAAATTGAACAACAAGGTGGAGATTTATTCTTTGGAGAAACTTCTTTTGATACGCAAGATTTATTGCGCATTGATGAAAATGGTCGCGGATATATCAATATTCTACGACTGACCGACATACAAGATAAGCCGAAATTATTTTCAACCTTTATGCTTAGCTTATTGGCTGAAATCTATTCCACATTTCCAGAACAAGGTGATAGTGGACGACCAGAACTCATTATGTTTATCGATGAAGCGCATCTTATTTTTAATGAAGCGTCTGATGCGTTATTAAACCAGATCGAAAGTATTGTAAAATTAATTCGTAGTAAAGGCGTGGGACTTTATTTTGTAACGCAAAACCCAACAGATGTGCCAGAAGCCGTTTTAGGGCAATTGGGTTTAAAAGTGCAACATGCCTTACGAGCGTTTACCGCAAAAGATAGAAAAGCCATTAAATTAACGGCTCAAAATTATCCTGATACCGAATATTATGATACAGCTGAAGTACTGACCTCATTGGGTATTGGTGAAGCTTTAGTATCTGCTTTAGACGAAAAAGGAAAACCGACTCCACTTGCTGCCACCATGATGCGTGCACCAATGAGTCGCATGGATATTTTAACTGAAGCAGAACTCAGTAGTTTATTATCCCAATCTAAACTCGCCAGAAAATACAATAAAGAAATTGACCGAGAGAGTGCTTACGAAATGCTGAATGAAAAAATTGAGCAAGCCGAAGCAGATGAAGCTAAGGCAAAAGCCAAAGAAGAAAAAGAAGCGATGCAGCGCGCAGAAACAAAACGCAGTACACGCTCTAGCCGAAGCCGAAGTACTAGACAAAATCCATTTGTAAAAGCACTTTCTAGCCCAACGGTAATACGAAGTGTTTTGGGTATATTAACCAAATTATTAAAATAATAAAACCTAAAGCTAAAATGAAAAACAGCCTATTTGCCTTACTAATTTGTATTGTTTTAATAACAAGTTGTGCTAAAGACAGCAAACCAAACCCGTTTGTAGTAACCAAACATCATATCGGTTTATTAAACGATTCTACCCAAGTGAAAGACTTAGAAACTATTTTTAGTGCGGATTCTGTTGTACGCTATATTGCAGGAGATGAATTTACAGGATCTGTAAATACCATTGAAGTTTTTGAAAAAGGCGGCAAAAAATTACTGGATTTATCTCCAGAGGAAGCTTTAGATTCGACCTCCGTAATTTCGAGTGTTAATATTATTGATACGCGTTACAAAACTGAAAAGAACATTTCAAATTTAAGCACCTTTGAGGATATTCGAACGGCTTATAAAATATCAAAAGTAGATAATCTAATTAATGTCATTGTGGTTTCTGTAAATGAAATTAATGCCTCTTTTACCATTGATAAAAAGGAACTACCAGCGAGTATGCGATTTGATATGGATATGAGTATTGATGCTATTCAAATTCCTGGGAAAGCTAGAATAAAGTTTTTTATGATACATTGGTAATACAGTAAGCAGTAAGCAGCAAGCAGTAAGCAGTAAGCAGTAAGCAGTAAGCAGTAAGCAGTAAGCAGTAAGCAGTAAGCAAAATGAAAAAATATAACATACAAAATTCACCATTTGTAGTGCCTACAGATGATGGTAAAATTATAAAAGAACACTTTGGCAATGCCACTGATGGTAATTCTGAAATTAGCATTGCACATATGGTAGCACCTGCTGGTTGGTCTGAACCTTTTCAAACTCCAGAATTTGATGAATACACGTTTATCATCAAAGGTAAAAAACAGTTTATTATTGATGGTGAAACGATTATTTTAGAAGCTGGGCAATCGATTAAAGTCGAAAAGAACACAAGACTGCAGTATTCAAACCCCTTTACGGAACCTTGCGAATATTTAGCCATTTGCCTGCCTGCATTTTCTATAGAAGCTGTAAATAGAGAAGACCAATAGTATGAGTAGTTTTGTTATTAAATCTATTGGAGGAGCACTTAATGCTACGAGTTTAATTTCGTCCAAATATGCATCAAAAAAAGCCTTAAATTTATTTGCTTCGCCACGAAAAGGGCGTTATAACGACGATCAAAAACGCCTTATTGAATCGGCATTTTTTGAAGAAGTCAGTTATAACAATCTCAATATTGCCACTTACCGTTGGGTTGGGAAAGGCAAAACCGTTTTACTAGCCCATGGCTGGGAAAGTAACACAGCACGTTGGGATTATATTTTAAAAGATTTAATAACAGAAGATTACAATATTATCGCACTAGATGCACCAGCGCACGGACGTTCTGGAAGCAAACAATTTAATGCCATTTTATATTCAGAATTTATAAGTGTTATCGCTAAAAAGTTTAACGCAGACGTCTTAGTCGGTCACTCCGTTGGCGGCATGGCAAGTGTGTTTTGCATGCACAACCATCAACTCCCTTCTATAAAAAAATTAGTACTGCTAGGAGCGCCTGCGCATTTTACAGGAGTTTTTGATCGGTACAAATCCATGATGGGTTTTAACAACCGTATTTCAAATGGGTTGGATTCTATTGTTTTAGAACGTTTTAAGCAGCCTGTCGCCTACTTTTCGGTGGCCAATTTCGCTGCATCTATTGAAGCCAAAGGCTTAATAATTCATGATAAAAAAGACCGTATTATTCCTTACGAAGATGGTCAACTCATTGCTAGCCGTTACCAAAATGCAGAACTGATTTCTACAACTGGTTTTGGTCATGGATTAAAGGATGCATCATTAACACCTCAGATTATTGGGTTTATTAATGCGTAATCTTTATTGTATTTTTGCAGCATGTCCGAAAACCTAACAAGACTCAACAAATACCTCAGCGAAGCTGGTTACTGTTCGCGTAGAGCTGCTGACCGACTCATTGAAGCTGGTAGAGTAACTATTAACGATGTCGTACCAGAAATGGGCACCAAAGTCGCATCAGGAGATGTCGTGAAAGTAGATGGTGAAATTATTGGAGAACGCCAACAAGATTTTGTGTATTTAGCCTTTAACAAACCCGTTGGTATTGTTTGCACTACGGATACACGTGTTGAAAAAGATAACATTATTGACTATATCAATTACCCGAAACGTATTTTTCCGATTGGCAGATTAGACAAACCAAGTGAAGGTTTAATTCTGCTTACGGATGACGGAGATATTGTCAATAAAATTCTAAGAGCCAGCAACAATCACGAAAAAGATTACCTCGTCACGGTTGATATTCCTATTTCTCAAACCTTTATTGAGCGTATGTCTGGTGGTATTTATTTGGAAGATTTAGGCAAACGCACCAAAAAATGCAAGGTTAAAAAAATAGATAAATTTACATTTAGTATCATTCTAACTCAAGGCTTAAACCGTCAAATACGTAGAATGTGCGAATACTTAAATTACGAAGTACAAACCTTAAAGCGTGTTCGAATAATGAATATTAAACTCGATATATCTTCTGGACAACACAGAGAATTGACCAAAGCCGAGTTTGAAGAATTAAATACATTGATTAGTGATTCTGTAAAAACCTTTCAGCCGAAAACCATCGATAGAACCAATAAATTTTAATTATGAAGTTGACACCTTTTCATTTGGCCATCCCTGTGTCTAATTTATCAGAATGTAGAGATTTTTACACCAACGTTTTAAATCTTGAAGAAGGACGAAGCAGTGATCATTGGGTCGATTATAATTTTTTCGGACACCAGTTGGTGATCCATTATAAAGCGATTCAAAATAACCATGACCAAACTACTAATCCTGTTGATGGCAAGGACGTTCCTGTGCCACATTTTGGTGTGGTTTTGCCTTGGGATGCCTTTCATGAATTTTCAGATCTGCTAAAATCGAAAGACATTAAATTTGTAATTGAACCTTACATACGCTTTGAAGGTCAAGTAGGAGAACAAGCTACGATGTTTTTTAAAGATCCTTCTGGTAATGCTCTAGAATTTAAGGCTTTTAAAGATATGAGCCAGTTGTTTGCGAAGTGATTTTTTTACAAATGGTGAACAAAATCCATTCGTTTTCCGAGAATTCTAATAACCACAATATCTCGTGCAGCAGCACCAGATAAATTATAATTCTCCATTATCTACTGCATTCATTAAATCCAAAATAGATTTATCACTTACGCCACTATTGAAACCTTCATCAATTGCCATTTTAAGTTCTAAAAGCTTTTCATTTTGTACTTGATCTTTCCTAACCAAATCTCTTATATACTCACTATCGTTAGTATAATTGCCTGACTTAACCTTTAATTTAATCCAGGTGTTCTGTTGGCCTGTAAATGTAATTGTCTTTCTAATAGTGTTCATAAAACCCACTATTTGATACAATATAACGTACAACTGCACCAACTAAAAAAATCTAAGTTTATTTCTTCAGTCTAAACGGCAAATAAATAACCAAAAACAAAGGAATAATCAGCAATTGAGCCACCAAAATATAATAAGGCCAATCTCCAAAATAATCTAATAACGAAGCAGACTTAGGCTTTTCATTCAGATAAAAATAATTGGCATTAAGTAGATAGTTGACACCAATCATTAACACCACATAAACTTGAAGTGCCAAGAAAGATTTAAGCATACTTTTCAATGTTGGTTTCATCTGAAACACAAAAATGAAATAAAAGATCACCACAAGTAATCCTAAGTGAACAATCCAATACCTGAAGAAATCAAAACTTGGAAATCCGGTTGTAATATCTGGCGTAATAACCGCTTGAAGTGTTCCGCCAATAATCCAAAAGACTAAAATTTCGAACATCCAATACTTACGATAATGGGTAAAAACAGGAATCAATAAACCCATTAAACTGCAAAGATAAAGTGGTAAATCTGTTTTAAAATTGTAATTATCATACAACATGCGATATGCATGAAATGCAATAACCGTTGCAGAAATCAACCACCCTAAGCATGCAATCGTTTTTTGTTTTTGAAGTCTACTAAAATTCTTATTGACATACCGAATGAGAAAAATGGTAAAAAAAACAGATAATACTATCGGAATTATATGCTGAACGCTACCTATTGCGACTTTATTTTGAACAATAGCTAAGCATATAAACATAATTTTAAAGTTTATTTATTTTGCTGTCTGTGCTGTTCTCTTGCTAATAATGTATTTTTTAGCAGCATCGCTATAGTCATTGGTCCTACTCCACCAGGAACTGGCGTAATAAAACTGGCTTTTTTACTGACATTTTCAAAATCAACATCACCAGTAATGTAGTAGCCTTTTTCAGAATCATCTGGTACACGTGTAATACCAACATCAATAATAACCGCATCATCCTTTACCATTTCAGCTTTCAAAAATTGTGGAATTCCTAAGGCAGAAATAATAATATCAGCTTGCGATGTTATTTGAGTAATGTTCTTGGTATGGCTATGTGTTAAGGTCACTGTTGAGTTTCCTGGGAATCCTTTTCGACCCATTAAAATACTCATAGGACGACCAACAATATGAGAACGACCAATAACAACGGTGTGCTTTCCTTGGGTTTCCACACCATAGCGCTCCATTAATTCTAATATTCCGAAGGGAGTTGCAGGAATAAATGTAGACATATCTAAGGCCATTTTTCCAAAATTCATGGGATGAAAGCCATCAACATCTTTATCTGGATTTACAGCCATTAATACCTTACGCGTATTAATCTGCGGTGGCAATGGCAATTGAATAATGAACCCATCAATATCGTCATTATTGTTTAACTCCTCAATTTTATCTAAAAGTTCAATTTCGCTGGTGGTGTTAGACATCCGCACCATGGTAGATTCAAAACCAATACGCTCACAAGCTCTTACTTTGCTGCCAACGTAAGTTAAACTCGCACCATCATTACCAACAATTACGGCAGCCAAATGAGGTACTTTTTCGCCATTGGCTTTCATTTGTTTTACCTCTTCTGCAATTTCATTTTTAATGTCGTTGCTTATTTTTTTACCGTCTAAGATTGTCATGCTTCTTTTTGTTTTCTCGCAAAGGCGCAAAGGCGCAAAGCGGATTGGCAATATTTTTTAAAGTGACATTAAAAACAATTCACTTTACTATTTTACTTTGTTCTCTAAACCTTTTACTTTCCCCTTCTGGGGAAATGTCCGCAGGACAAAGGGGCTTTACCTCGGCATATTCTTCATAGCCTGCATCATACGTTTGCCTCCTCCACCTTGCATCATCTTCATCATTTTACTCATTTGCGTAAATTGTTTGAGTAACTGATTTACTTCTTGTACTGATGTTCCAGAACCTTTACCGATGCGTTTTTTTCGACTTGCATTTATCACAGACGGATTAGATCGCTCTTCTGGCGTCATGGAATGGATAATTGCTTCAATACCTTTAAAAGCATCATCGTCGATATCAATATCTTTCATCATTTTGCCTGCACCAGGAATCATGCCGATTAAATCCTTCATGTTACCCATTTTCTTAATTTGCTGAATCTGTTTTAAGAAATCATCAAACCCAAATTGGTTTTTGGCAATCTTTTTCTGAAGCTTACGTGCTTCCTCTTCATCGAATTGCTCTTGAGCTCTTTCAACTAAGGAAACAACATCTCCCATGCCCAAAATACGATCTGCCATACGCGATGGATAGAAGACATCAATGGCTTCCATTTTCTCACCTGTACCAATAAACTTAATCGGCTTATTAACTACAGATTTAATAGAAATCGCTGCACCACCTCGGGTGTCACCATCTAATTTGGTAAGAATAACACCATCAAAATTTAAAATATCATTAAAGGCCTTTGCCGTATTCACAGCATCTTGACCTGTCATAGAATCCACCACAAACAAAGTTTCTTGTGGTTGAATGGCTTTATGAATATTAGAAATCTCGGTCATCATAGCTTCATCAACCGCTAAACGACCAGCTGTATCAATAATTACCACATTATGTCCATTAGCCTTAGCATGCGCAATACCAGCTTGCGAAATTGCAATTGGATCATTATTTCCGCGATCACTAAAAACCTCAACACCTATTTGATCTCCTACAACATGTAACTGATCTATTGCAGCCGGACGATACACATCACAAGCTACTAATAAAGGCTTTTTGGTTTTTTTAGTTTTTAAATAGTTGGCTAATTTACCTGAAAACGTGGTTTTACCAGAACCTTGAAGACCAGACATTAAAATAATGCTTGGAGTTCCTGAAAGATTCAGCCCTTCAGCATCTCCTCCCATTAATTCCGTTAATTCGTCTTTAACGATTTTAACCATCAACTGGCCTGGCTGCAATGTGGTTAATACATTTTGACCAAGTGCTTTTTCCTTGACACGTACGGTAAAATCTTTAGCAATTTTAAAGTTAACATCGGCATCTAAAAGCGCACGTCTTACTTCCTTTAAAGTTTCAGCAACATTGACTTCTGTAATGCTACCATGACCTTTTAATACGTGTAACGCTTTATCTAACTTATCACTTAAATTATTGAACATGTTTTTTCGTCTTCTCTATGCAGTCTGCAAGTTGGCAATCTGCGTTGTTATAATTAAGATGCAAATTTAAGAATTTACAGGAGATAAACGAATGTGAAATCTAGAAATCTAATGAACAATAATTAAGATTATTATAACAGAAAAGAGCCACCTAATAATAGGCAACTCTTCTCAATCAACTTAACTTACTAAAATTACTAACCTCTAGTATTGCCTTTATTCACATGTTCTGTCTATAACTATTTCATTACTACTATCATTGACGTTGTGCAACACCAATTGGCTTGCGGTACATTCTACAACCAACCAGCTTCCTGTTATCGCCTGAATATTTGAACCATTAACATTTGAAAACTCAATAATAACACCATCATTGGTTTGTGCTGTTAACCAAGAAGCATCAATTGTAATGGCATCTGTATATATCACTACAATTCCTGAATTTTCTTCAAAATTAAAATTATAGTCAATAAGATTATCACTTCCATTGTAACTTGTAATATTCCAATTACAGGCGGTTAAGATACCATCGATATCACTCGCTGTACAATTATCAGAATTACAATCAATGACATTTAAATCCAATGGACTAATTAAGGTTTGACCACTCAAATCGACCCTTACATAAACGGTTGAATTAATTTCTACTGTGCTAAATGCAGTTGGATTTGCAATTATATTCGTATCACTTTCAGCATCTGCTACACTGTAATAAAATCTAATATCATCAGCAGTACAATTATCATAAACCGATGGTAAATTGAATTCATAAGGACCATCAGTACCATTATCACAAACTTCTAAAACTGGATAAACGCTTTCAAAACATTCAAAAAGGTTGCAATTGTCTGTATTGAGATAAATTGTAAACACTTGAAAATTGCCACTATCTGCATTAATTCTTAAATAGACTTCACCTTGAATTGAAAAATAAGATTCAGTATTTGCAATTGGCTGTGTATTATTTTGAGCATCCGCTAAACTAAAATGAAACGTTGCTGTAAAAGGTTCAGCACAATCTACCAAACCGATGGTTTCTGCACTTAAATTAAATTCGGCTTCACCAGCATCGTTTGCACATTCCAACAATTCATAATCGCCAAAACAGTTAAACACCTCTTCGTTACAACTTTCAACAATTAACTCTAATTCTTGCACAGCGTACTCCTGTAATTCTTGATTAAAAATTCTAAAATATATAATTTGCGACTCTAATTCTAGAGGTGCTGTTAAGGGCAAATACAATAAATTCGCACTATTTACTGCGTCTTCATAAGTAGCATGGTAACTACCTGCCAAAGGATATAATGCTAAACATTCCTCAGTTTGTGCGCCATTGGTTTCTATTATAAATGTGGCAATACCATCATTATTGTCGTCACATTCTTGGGAAAAAATATAAATACCATAACAATCTAAAAGTGCTTGATTATTAACCTCACATTTTTGCTCTAAAGTGATGCTATTATTAGCACTAACTAGATACAAGCTGCCTTGTTCACATTCAACAATTTGCCATTGCCCATTAAGTTCTTCAAAACCTTGTTGAAAGGTATAGTTGATAAATACATCAGCAGCAATAGTTATGATTTCCCATGTTCCTATTTGTGATTCCATATTATCCACTCCCTCAATGTTTACAGCTCCGTTTGGCGCAAAGTGAACGAAAAAAGGATTAATATCTTCCACCAATTCCGTTTCAACGCGCCATGCACATTCTAAAATATCTGCATTGATTTCTGCTACGGAACACCCTAAATCACCTTCGCAGTCTTTTTGTAAGGTAAGCGTAGTATTTGCACGTGTAATTTCAATCACATTTTCAACACATGCTGTGATGAGCCAGTCCCCTTCAAGCGTATCTTGAAAAGCGGTTAATTCTGATAATGTGAGTATAAGTGCATTATCTGTGTTAGATAAACTCCAAGATCCACCAATAGCAGACGTCGCTAATCCTTCAGGAATCAGTAGATCTCCATTCGCATTAAATACCATTTGGTAATTAGTAAACGTATCTGTTCCATCGGTAAAATCCCAAGGGCATTCTACTAAATTTAGAGCCACGTCTTCGAGTGTGCAATTGTCATTTTCAGTTTCACAATATTGTTCTGCCGCTGCAATAGCATCTGCTAATTCACCGTTTGTATTCACCTCAATGATGTCTCCATTTTCATAGATGAGACTCATAGGGAAATTAAGACTTACAATCAATGCGTCTTCATTTTCTTCTAAGTTTTGTAAGAAATTATAAAGGGCTTCATCATTATTAAAAACAACCGTATCAATAAGATTAAACGATGCATTAAATACTGAAAACACTATTGGATACACAAAATCTACACAAGTAATGATCTCATTCTCTTCTGAATTACATTGGTCTATAAAACTTTGTAATGTGTCTTCATTTTCGATTACGATTTCACTGTAATCATTAAAAATTATGGTAATTGGAAACACAAAATCTAAAACAGCATCATCATTTAATAGGTTTTCTAATGGCTCTAAATCGAGTAATGTTTCAATAATGAATGTCGTATCATTAATTACAACAGTTACAGGCAGTTCTATTGAGAAACAACTGGCTCCATCTAAAATAGCATCGGCAGTGCCAGAATTTGCAGTGGTTCTGCTCATCAAATTTGATAATGTAGAATTTGGAGCAATACTATCTTGTTCATTTTGGTTTTCAGTCTCGCTAATCTCATCTTGACAAGCTGTAAAACTCAAAAGACCCAAAAGGAAACAAATTACGATATACCTATGTTTTATTTTCATGTTGTAAACTCGGCTATTTGTTATAAAACAGTTTAGATGGAAAATGTCCTACCCAAAATTATTGAAAATTTATTTCTAATTTGCAGCACCTATAAAAAGCTATGAGCAAACCCTTACAAGATCATATATGCGAATCGCGATTATTTGAGCGTCTTTATAAAAAACATTCTAAAAACCTACATGATTTTTTATACTACAAGTTTGGCGAGCATTTAAATCCGCAAGATAAAATGCAAGAAGCTTTTATTAAGCTATGGCAAAATTGCAGTAAAGTTTCTCCTGACAAAGCCAAAAGTTATTTATTTACCACAGCAAATAATTTAATGCTCAATGCTGTTGCTCACCAAAAAGTAGTTTTAAAATATAATAAACAACCTCAAAAGTTTAGTACTAATGAAACACCAGAATTTGTATTAGAGGAAAAAGAATATCATAAAAAATTACAGGATGCGATAAGTAATTTAAGTGACGCACAGCGCGTTGCTTTTTTAATGAATCGTGTGGAAGGAAAACGATTTAAGGAAATTGCAGAACTCTTAGATATTTCCGTAAAAGCCGTTGAAAAACGAATATATGGAGCGTTGAAGAAGTTGCGTTTGGAGATTGAAGAATTGTAGAGGTTGACGGTGAAGATGAAGACGAAGATGAAGACGAAGATGAAGATGAAGATGAAGATGAATACGAATACGAATACGAATACGAATAAAATATGAAATTGAATAGAGTCTATTCAGAATTTTGAATTTTCTCGCAAAAGTGCGAAGACGCGAAGAACTGGTTACGCTGAGATTCGCAGAGGTTTCACGGAGATGCATGGAATGTTTGTAGGACTGAACTCCGAACTCCGAACTCTAAAAATAAAAAAGGTAGGAGTTTTTGAATCGAAGCTGTTATATACTTGAAATCATATGATGCAAAGAGAAGAACTTATAAAAAAATGGTTAGATCATAACCTAAATACTGAAGAGCAAATAGCTTTTGAGCAGCTAGAGGATTATAAAGATTTGATTCAAATGAATACGGCTTTGCTAGATTTTAAAGCTCCTGAATTTGCAATAGATGACACCTATGCGCATTTGAAACCGAGTCTTAAAACGAAAACTTTAAACCCACAATGGTTAAAATCCTTACTTAGAATAGCAGCAATTTTAGCCATTGGTTTTAGTGTTTATTATTACACCTCTACTTTAGATACGGAGGTTGGTACGTTTATCGCAGAACAAACTACAATTGCCTTACCAGATGAATCAACGGTTAATTTAAATGCGAATTCAACACTAAGCTTTAATGAACATAGTTGGACCGACACTAGAATCGTAAATCTTCAAGGTGAAGCTTTTTTTAAGGTCGCTAAAGGTCAGAAATTTGATGTCGTTACTAGCGATGGCACAGTAAGTGTTTTAGGCACAGAATTTAATGTAAAACAACGCGAATCGTATTATGAAGTGATTTGTTACGAAGGTTCGGTAGCCGTAACACACAATGCAAAAACAGTAAAATTACAACCAGGAGATCGATTTAAAATAATAGATGGGAAAATACATGCTAATGAAAAAGAAAACGCATTACAACCACAATGGTTACTTGGCGAAAGCGGCTTTACCAATGTCCCTTTAAAACATGTGATTGCTGAGTTTGAAAATCAGTACAACTACCAAATTGTCTTGGACAATGTTGATACCTCTCGCCTGTTCAAAGGAAGTTTTACGCATAATAATTTAGATTTAGCCTTGCAGTCTGTTACATTACCATTAAATTTAAGCTACAGCAAATCAGAAAAATCTATAGTATTAAAGAGTGAATAAAACATTACGGTGCCTAATTTTCTACATTTTAACTCTTGCTTTTTGTAACCTTGGCTATTGCCAAGACCAAGGAGAAAAACAACCACTTGCCCAAATACTTACGCAATTAGAAAAAAATTATAACGTTAAATTTTCTTTTGAAACAAAAACCGTAGAAGGCATTTCAATTTCGCCCTTATATCCTGAGCTTTCATTAGAACAAGTGCTTACGCAGTTAAGACTTGCAACCGCTCTTAATTTTCAAATTTTAAGCAATCGCTTCATCGCTATTACTCCAAGAATCGCCTTAGAAGCTGAAAACACCATTCAACGTTTAGAAGCGGTTGTAGTTACCAATTTCCTAACAAAAGGCATTTCTAAAACCAGCAACGGAACCGTTGAAGCCAACACCAAAGCTTTTAGTATTTTACCTGGTTTAATTGAGCCAGATGTCCTTCAAATTGTACAGAATTTACCAGGCATTATTAGTGTAGACGAACGCATTTCCAATATCAATGTGCGTGGAGGAACCAACGACCAAAATCTCGTCTTATATGAAGGGATTAGAATGTACCAATCCGGACATTTTTTCGGCCTAATATCAGCATTTAATCCTTATTTATCTGAACAGATTACAGTTTCTAAAAACGGAACGAGTGCCAAACTAGGAAATGCCGTATCGAGTACTATGACTATAAAAAATTCTGATAACATAGATGGTGAATTTAAAGCAGGTCTTGGAGGGAATCTTTTAAGCGTGGATGGCTTTGCCAAAATTCCATTATCTGATAAAATGGAATTACAATTAGCTGCAAGACGCTCTTTTACAGATGCCATCGTTTCTGAAACTTACGATGTTTATTTTGATCGTATTTTTAGAGATTCTGAGTTAAACACTTCAACAAATACCACACTTTTAGCCTTAGACGAACGCTTTTTATTTTATGATTTTAATGCTAAATTTTTGTACAACATAAATGACAGTTCTAAGCTACGTGTCAACCTGATTAATATGTATAATGATTTAAATTATAATCAAGTATTTACCACACCAAATAATACAATACAAGAAACCAATAGTGAACTTAATCAAGTTAGTTTTGGAGCAAGTGCCAGCTATTATAAACGCTTAAAAAACGGTTTCAATTTATCTGCTGAAACCTACTATTCTAACTACAACTTAGATGCTGAAAACAATAATATTACCAACACACAAATTTTAAAACAAGAAAATAAAGTTGAAGATTATGGTCTTCGGTTCGACCTGTCTAAAACTATTAATAAAGAGCTTAAATTTAATGGTGGCTATCAATTTAATGAACTTGGTGTTACTAATTTTGAGGATGTTACCAATCCTAATTTTATCAGTTTAACTAAAGAAATTATAAGAAGTCATGCTGTATTTGGAGAAGTAGAATGGTATTCTAAATCTCGTGATACGTATATCAGATTAGGCTCTAGAATGAACTACTTTGGCAAGCTTTCTAAATTTTTAATTGAACCAAGATTTACAGTTAACTATAAGTTTTTAGATCATTTTAGACTCGAAGTTTTAGGCGAAATAAAAAGCCAATCCATTACACAGATTATTGATTTACAACAAGATTTTTTCGGTATCGAAAAGCGAAGATGGCAACTTGCTAACAATGCTGATGTCCCTTTAATTACGAGTGAACAAATATCAGCAGGAGTCAGTTATAATCACAATAATTTACTGGTATCCATTGAAGGTTATTACAAAGGAGTTAATAACATAACGGCACGCAGTCAAGGGTTTCAGAATCAGTTTCAATTTACCAATGACATTGGTTATTATACCGTAAAAGGCATTGACTTTCTTATCAACAAACGTTTTAATGATTTTAGTACATGGCTGAGTTACAGCTATAGCAAAAATGATTATGAATTTGACAATTTAAATAATGGAGAACCATTCGCAAATACCTTGGATCTGAGACATGTGGCCAATGCGTCTTTGACTTATAATCGCGATAATTTCAAAATTGGTTTAGGTCTTAATTGGCATTCTGGACGACCTTATACATCTCCATCAGATAATCAAAACACTAGCAATTCTATTATAGAATACAATGCACCAAACCATGCTAATCTCAACAGTTATTTTAGAACCGACATTTCTGCCATTTATAATTTCAACATCTCAAAAACAGTGAAAGCCGAAGTTGGTGCTTCTGTTTGGAATATCTTCAACAGAACCAACATCATCAATCGTTTTTATACCTTAGATGAAGACAACGCTATAGTTGAAGTTAATAATCGGTCTTTAAAATTGACGCCAAATCTTAGCATGCGCATCAATTTTTAATGCGATAAGATCATTTCTTAATTAAGATTAGCGTAAAATAAAACTGGAAATGGTATTATTGTAATGTTAACACTCTACAATTCATGTACAACAAGTATTATCTGCATTGTTTAATAGGTATCATATTTTCTTTTTTTTGTTTCAGTCTTGTCGCACAATCACCAACAACCAAAGTGCCTAGTTCTGTGTTTTTTATTCCTGAAATTCTGGTTGGAAAAACTTTAGAAGCAAATACCGACTTTCCTGAAACCAGACTTCAAAAGAATCTATTTTTCAGTATTGGACGCTATCATTTTAATGCAAACAAAGAATGGGCTGCACGATTAAATTACCCAAGAACTGGCATCTCATTTGGATATACAGATTTCGGAAATTCAGAACAAGTTGGTCGTGCGTATAGCCTATTACCCTTTATAGAATTTACCCTTTTAAAGCAGAAAATTGAAGGTTTACATCTACAAATTGGGTTTGGAAGTTCTTACACTGACACGCAATACGATGCTATTACTAACGCATTTAATAGAGCCATAACTACAAAAATCAACTGGTCGTTTCGATCCTTTTTATATTACGATCTGTTTAAAACTGAGGCTACCGACTGGCGCGTTGGTTTAGGTTTTCTGCATCATTCTAATGGTCATACCAACTTACCAAACCAAGGATTAAATTCTATTGCTGCCAGTGTTTCTGCTAAAATTGATAAACAGCCACAATCGGATTCAGATTTTGAAAAACCCGATTTTAAATCGAAATCACAAACCTATATGTCGTTCAGATTTGGTTTAGGTCAGAATGTATTATCAGAAAAATTCAACACTAAAAAAGAAGTTTACACCATCTCTGCTTCAGCCGGAAAAATCATTAATAACACCTTTAAATTTGGTGGTGGATTTTACTACCGATTTTACGAACATTATTACGATTACATCAATAACAACGAAGCTCTAATACAAGAACAACTACCTCAATTTACACAAAATCCGTTTGGTTATGCTACCAACCTTGGGCTGTTTGCTACTTCAGAATTATTAATAGACCATATTGGTATTGAGCTCGATTTAGGTCTCAATATTTTTAAACCCTTTTACCAAATTGATTGGCAGCTTAATCAAGGGTATTCTTATGAAAACTCAAATGGAGATACCATAGACGTTTTAGGGGAACTCAATTGGTATTATGAAATTAAACGAACCGTTTCGGCAAGACTAGGCCTTAAATATTACATCTGGAATACCAACAACGCTCCAAAACATAATATGTTTATTGGAGCGCATATTAATTCTAATCTCGGCCAAGCCGATTTTACAGAATTAAATTGTGGTTATGTGTATCGTTTTAATTTAAAAACTAACTAAAATAAAAACCCTGAACTTAAATTCAGGGTTCTTGATTATTATAATTTAAAGATGACTATGGTTTGCCACTCATGGTGTTTTTAGCCGCTCTTTCTTTTTGCTTTTCAATGCTCTTTCTAATTTTTTCTATGGCAGTTTCAATTGATTTATCCGGTTCAATGAGATTGTATTCTCCCCAGAAATTCGGATCTGAAAATCCAGAAATAGCATCTGTAATAATTACGGTAGGTTTTAACTTATCTTTATTTCTAATTTTATTCTCCACTAAATTTACTTCCCAATCGGTTACAGCCATTTCACTAGATAAGGTGTAAACTTTGTTAAACAATTCGCGTTTTTTATTCACCTTAAATGTTAAACTCAAATTAGAATAACTGTAATACCATTTATCATCTTTTTCTCTGTAATCAACTTTATAAAGCGCTTCTAGCGGCTGAACATCGATACTGCGAGGTTTCTTTCTAACCAGTAAATTTTTGGTTTTAGTCTTATTACTCAAATCCAAAGCATAATCGGCACTCACTAAAGCTAACGATTCTACGTCTATAAAAAGTTTTCCATTATAATTGACTTTCGTGGCACTATTTTTTGGTGAAAAACGGACCACAAAAACAGCTCTATTGTTGATGTTTGAAGGAGTCTCAAAAGCAAAATTATAACCCGAAATACTTTGATCTGTAAATATGTATTCAGGATATTTCATAATATCTAAATAAATAGTTGAAAATGGACCACCTTGTAATTTTACAGACACCGTATCTAGTCGTTTGTAATCTGTACTTTTTCTGGCTTTACCTAATTGTATGGCATCGCGCTGTGAGGAGGCATTCGGTTGCTTCAAAATATTAACGATAGCTTCTGTTAGCGATACATTTCTGTTACGACGTTTTATAGTTTCTCTATAAAATGCAGTCATAAATACAGATTCGTCTTTTGTATTTTCATTTTTATCTTCAAAAACTTTTCTTACCAAACTTTCAGCATCTTTATAAGCTTCAATACTTACGGTTGACAACTCTGTAACTGCTTGGTAAATTTTAATGGGTTCGTTACCAGATAATTCTGATAAAGGCATCACATAAGTATTATAACCTAATAATGAAATCACCAGCTTTGAATCTAAATATTGATTCGGCACTTTAAGTGCAAACTCGCCTTCAGAATTAGTAATAGTACTAATATTTGTAGCGTTAATACTGAGATTAACGGCTTCTAAAGTTTTGTTAGAATTACCATCTACAACAGATCCATTGAATTCTGTAAAACTTGTTTGAGCACCCAGCGAAAACAAGACAAATGCCATAGCCACGACTGTGCTGGTATAGATTTTTAAAATGTGAGATTTTTCCATAACCACTTATTTTTTAACTTTTTCTTTGTTACTAAGATACAATAAAAGTTGCGGAACTGCTGTAGTCCAATATGTTAAATCGGTTATAAAAGTGATTATCAGTTTTGAATCTAGAATCTAGACTTTAGACATTAGACCATAGACATTAGACGTTAGACTTTAGATTCTAACTTCTAACTTCTAAAGTAAAAAAACTACATACGCTCAGGAACATCAATTCCTAAAAGACCAAATGCATTTTTAATTGTTGCGCTCACAGATTGAGATAAACCTACTCTAAACTGTTTTTCTTCTTCCGTATCTGCACCAAGAATAGAAACATTTTGATAAAACGAATTAAAATCTTTCACCAAATCATAGGTGTAGTTAGCGATCAACGCAGGACTGTGCTGTGCTGCTGCATTTTGTATCACCTCTGGAAATTGCTCTAATTGCTTGATGAGTTGTTTTTCTTTTTCGTGAAGTTTAACATCCTTATAAACTTGGTCACTGAGCGAAGTCGAAGTGGCTTTTCTTAATATAGACTGAATTCGTGCATAAGTATATTGAATAAAAGGACCTGTATTGCCTTGAAAATCGATGGATTCTTTAGGATCGAATAAAATTCGTTTTTTAGGATCTACTTTTAAGATGTAATATTTTAAAGCACCCAAACCAATGGTTTTGTAGAGCTCTTGTTTTTCGTTATTAGAATACTCTTCTAGTTTTCCTAATTCTTTAGAAATCTCCTCAGCTGTATCTGCCATTTCTTGTATTAAATCATCGGCATCTACAACGGTTCCTTCTCTACTCTTCATTTTTCCGCTTGGTAAATCTACCATACCATAACTTAAATGGAATAGCTGTTTTGCCCAATCGAAACCGAGTTTCTTCAAAATTAAGAATAAGACTTTAAAATGATAGTCTTGCTCATTTCCAACGGTATAAACCATACCACCAACATCTGGATAATCTTTAATCCGCTGAATTGCTGTACCAATATCTTGGGTCATGTAAACAGCTGTACCATCACTACGTAATACAATTTTTTCATCTAAACCGTCTTCGGTTAAATCGCACCACACAGATCCATCTTCTTTTCGAATGAATACTCCTGTTTTTAAACCTTCGGCTACAAATTCTTTGCCTAATAAATAGGTTTGACTTTCGTAATAATAGGCATCAAAATCGACTCCAATATTTTTGTAAGTTACATCAAAACCATCGTAAACCCATTGGTTCATTTTTTCCCAAAGCGCAACGACCGCTTTGTCTCCTGCTTCCCATTTGATTAGCATGTCTTGGGCTTCTAACAGTAATGGAGCGTTCTTTTTGGCTTCTGCTTCAGACTGTCCTTGAGTTATTAAGTCTGCTATTTCGGCTTTATAAGCTTGATCGAACTTTACATAATAATTCCCAACTAATTTATCACCTTTCAAAATTTCAGTTGGTGCTTCATTTTCTCCAAATTTCTGATAAGCCAACATACTTTTACAAATATGAATCCCTCTATCATTGATAATTTGCGTTTTATAAACTTTCTTACCTGAGGCTTTTATAATTTCGGCGACAGAATAGCCTAAAAGTACATTTCTAACATGACCTAAATGTAAGGGTTTGTTGGTGTTTGGCGAGGAATATTCTACCATAACGGCTTTGTCATCCTGCTCCTTTGCAAAACCAAATTTGGTATCGTCTTTTATATTCTGAAAGAAATCCAGATAATAACGATCGCTGATTTCAATATTTAAAAAGCCTTTTACCACATTGAAGCCTTTTACTAAGTCTACATTATCGAGCAAATACTGACCTACTTGCTCACCAATAACTGCAGGATTACCTTTTACAACGCGCAACATCGGAAACACTACAACCGTAATATCTCCTGCAAACTCTTTGCGAGTGGCTTGAAATTCTACTGATTCTAAGTTAGACTGAAACAACGCTTTTATCGCTGCTTTTACATGTACTTCTAAGGTTTCTTGAAGGCTCATAACTTTAATCTATTTTGGCATTTTAAAACGTTGGCAAAGATAGCAGTTTTATTGTTTCAATATCCTTCTGTACAAACATAATTAATGACACCGTAAACGGTAAACTAAACGCTTAAAAGCGATCATTAAATTAATTGAATTATTTACTTTCTTTTTTTACTTTTTATGAGATATATTTTGAAATGCTTTACATTTAAACAATTAGTAATCAACACAATAAAGCAAACATGCATTTCATCGATGAAACTGTAATACTCCTATGTTTTTTACCGTTAATCGGTTCGTCGATTTTTTCAAAATTTTAATTCAACCGTTCATCTAATTTATTCGTATTAAAACCTAATTATTAGCATATTTGTAGACATAATAGCATTTTTGGTAGGCTATTAATCAATGTCCCAAACATTAATGAAGCTTAATAATCAAACTTTAACAACGTTGTTATTGTTTTGTGTTAACTTACTTTTTTTATCCCTCTCTAAAAGTTTTTCGCACCAAAACAGCGCCATTCGTTTAAACGCTATTTTAAGATGAAGCAGTTACTAACATTAGCTGTATGTCTTATATCGTTGTCTCTTTTTTCGCAAAATGAAAAAATAGATGAATTAACGGTACAAATAGCATATCAAAAACCAGACTCTACTAAGGTGGACCTGTCGCTGATGCTTATTAACGAACTCTACGCTATTGAAAATTATAATAAAGCCTTATTATTTGTCAACGAAACATCAAAGCTTGCCAAAGATCTGAATTACATTAAAGGGCTTGCAGAAAGCAGCTATTTTAGAGCTTTAATTTTCACCAAACGCAACGACTACTTTAACGCTATTGATAATTACACAAAATCTAGAAATCTCTACTTACAAATTAGTGACACATTAGGCGTTGCCAAAGTAAGCAACCGCATTGGGCTTATTGAAATAGAACGCGGTAACTATACGGTTGGTTTACAAAACTCGCTATCAGCTATCGCTATTTTTGAAGAACAATCTCTTAATGAAGATTTAAGTGCGGCTTACAATAATTTGGCTGAGGCGTATTTTAAAACCAATCAGATTGATAAAGCGCTCGAATTTAATTTTAAAGCACTCGATGTGCAAAAAAAAATAACGGATAAAGAAGGTATTAAAAACTCTACTAAAAACATTGCTGAACTCTACTCTATTTTAAAAGAACATCGCAAAGCTATTGAGTATTATGAAAAAGCTTTAGATATTTTAAACCCAAAAACAGATCAAGATTTACGTGGTGAAATTTTACCTAAATTAGGCAGTGAGTACTTACGTTTTAGAGATTATGATAAAGCCTCAAAATATTTAGTAGAAGGTTTAAAATACAACCGTAAACAAGATAATAAAGAAGGTGTTCTGCGTGCCTTAAATGCCATTGGAAATTTAAATCTTCAAAAGAAAAAGGTAAAATTAGCAGCAAAGCAACTCAATGAAGCTTACGAAATTGCTAAGAACATAAATAATAAAACAGAACTTTTAGAAAATTACAAACTTCATATTGCGTTAGATTCTACTCGTGGTTATTTTGAAAATGCTTTTTTTTGGCAGAATAAATTTCATGATTTAAAAGACTCACTCGCCCTAATGGATCAGCCTGTTTTCCCTACTGATGTAGATCCTTTAAAGTTAATTGAAAACCATACGCCAACTCAAGAGGATTTACCTGAACTGGAAAAGGAATTGCCGATGACATCAACCTCGATTTGGTACAATAGTCCTTGGATATTATATGGCAGTATTGCAGCTTTTACACTTTTGCTCTCATTATTAATATTTAGCCTTTTAAAAACCAAAACGCATAAAGAAGCTTTAGATAGACAAAAACACTTATTGGCAGAAGAAAAAATTAGAACAGATGCCATTTTAGAACAAACGCATCATTTAGAGGAAGTGAATCAGGTAAAAGATAAACTTTTTTCTATTGTATCGCACGATTTAAAAGATTCTATTTCTTCTATTAAAGCCTTTTTAGATTTACTAAAAGAAGACAGTATTTCTAAAGATGAATTTTACGAATTAATACCAGAACTGAGTGAAAATGCTAATAATGCCAATTCACTTTTATTTAATTTATTAAATTGGTCTAAATCGCAAATGCAAAATTTAGAACCAAAACCTGAGTTGTTTAATATACAAGATGTCTTTCAAACTAAAATGGCATTAGTTGAGCAAAAAGTGGAAGATAAACGCATTGTATTGATTGACGAATCTCAGCGTGATTTTGTGTACGCAGATCGCAGTATGGTAGAAATTGTAATTCAGAATTTAATTACTAATGCTGTGAAATTTAGCCGCACAGGAGATGTCATTACACTATCTAATATAGATGTTAATGGTAAATCCTTAATCTGCATTGAAGATACAGGTGTTGGTATTGCTAAAGACAATATAGATAAGCTATTTGCTGCCCATAAAAACTTTACGACTACTGGTACCAAAAACGAAAAAGGTACAGGTTTAGGTTTAACCATAGCGAAAGATTTAGTAGAACTCAATAACGGTAGAATTTGGGTAGAGAGCACGCAAAATGTTGGTAGTAAGTTCTTTGTTGAATTACCAAAGGTAGAATCAAAAGCTTAATCATAATTAGCCTTATTTATTTTCTCTATATTTAGCTTCTCAACCGAAGCTTTATGAAACGTATATTTCCTTTCCTTATTGTGTTATCATTTTTTTACAACTGTAAAAACGACACCAAACCTCAAATTAAAGAAGACACAGAACTCAAAGAATTGTTCTACTTAATGCAAGGTTCTTTTAATTCTGAAGTTCAGGCGCAAGTGGATTCGTCTTATTATAACATTGCTTTACACATGTATCCAATTTGGGAAGACAAAGGCAACTTTTTATACGTAGAACAAGCCTTAAACAGCAGACAGAATAAACCTTATCGACAACGAATTTATGAAGTGACGCGAGCTTCAGACAGCACCTTTAGTTCCGCTATTTATACTTTGAATACAGATTCACTTTGGATTGGCAAATGGAAAACACCAAAGGCCTTCGATTCTATTTCCTTAAAAGATATTGCTCTAAAAGAAGGTTGTGAAGTGATTTTAACGCGAATTAACCCAAACCAATTCATAGGGAAAACAGGAGATACCACTTGCGTAAGTACTATGAATGGAGCTGCCTTTGCTCGCAGTGAAGTTGAAATTTTAGAAGACAAAATTATTTCTTGGGATCGTGGATTTGATGCCAATGGAGATTATGTTTGGGGAGCCGAAAAAGCGGGTTATATTTTTAATAAGATGGATTGAGATGAGAGATGCTAGATGACAGATGACAGATGACAGATGACAGATGACAGATGACAGATGACAGATGACAGATGACAGATGACAGATGACAGATGACAGATGACAGATTTTAAAATAAAATTTCTAAATAATTATTATAGTGAAAAATTCAACATCACTTTTTCAAAAAAGTTTTATTGAACTCAATCGTAAATCTCTAATCATAAATCATTACTCCCTTGGCAAAAACACCTCAGCCATCATACAACGTGCACTTCCACCACCACAAGTCTCAATAGTTGCTAAAGAACTTGAGAGTATGGCACAATGCTTTTCAATCGCTGCTATTTGATTTGGAGTTAAGCTGTTGTGCGCAGCTTCACTCATTACCAAATAACGTTGATTATTTTCTCCTCTTAATTGCAACATATTTCCTGCAAATTGATGCATTTGCGCTTCAGTAATAGAAATAATTTCTTTCCCATCTTGCTTCAAATGTTTTACCACATTTTTTCGTTCTTTTTTGTCATCTATCGTATCTAAACAGATTACAGCAAAATTTTCAGCCAAACACATCATCACATTCGTATGATAAATTGGTAATCGCTTTCCATCTACTGTTTGGTTGGCCGTAAATATTACAGGTGAATATTCAAAATCTTCACAGAATTCTATAAATAATTCCTCATCAGCTCTGGCCGATAATGCACAATAGGCTTTTCTATTTTCGCGATCCATCAGAATACTTCCTGTGCCTTCTAAAAAAACACCTTCGTGCTCAGCAGCGGTATAGTCAATGATATTTTCAATTTTAAAACCTTCAGCTTCCAAGCGAATAAAAACTTCATCTCTACGTTCTCGTCTTCTATTTTCAGCAAACATTGGGTATTTAGCCACATCACCATTACTATGAAAACTCACCCAGTTATTTGGAAAAATGGAATCTGGTGTGTCATTCAATTTATCGTCTTGTTCTACAATCACCTTAATACCCACAGCCTGTAGTTTTGTAACAAACGCATCAAATTCTTCCTGTGCTTTTGCATTGATTTCAGCATTTTTTAAATCCAGATCCTCTTGAAAATAATTGTTTATTGCGGTTTGTTCATTCATTCTGAAATTTACAGGACGAATCATTAAGATGGTATTGGTTGTTTGTTGCATTTTTTAAAATTTGAAAGTGTTACAAAATTAGTCTTTAAAATTATATTTCTTTAAGTTTGAATATGAAAAAAATGTGGCTTTTTTTATTTCTTATCGTACAAAGTTGTTATTTAATACCTTGTACTTTTAATTCAGATTTAGATGTTATAAATGAACAGATTACCGCAGAAAATGTTAGTGGAATCTACAAAATTGAAAAAAGAACTATTGATTATGTAAAAGGCTATGAAAATAGTGTTGCCTATATAGAATTAAAACCAGATGGAAATTTAATTTATTCTGATATAACAAATCACACACTAAATTATTTTAATATTGATACAATCAGTTTAGTTAGCGGTATAGGTACTTGGGAAATAAAAAACAAAGGAGTCTATACTTCAATTAACAGAGTCGGAAACCATTGGAAGTTATTCAAAAAAAATGATAATTATGTAATATCACAGTTATATGGCGATCCAGACGATTGTTTATTTACAAGATTTATAAAAGAAACGAAATGAAAAAATTATTAATTCTATTACTATTCATAACATCTTGTGCAGACAAAACAGGACAACAAGATTCAAAACAAAAAAACGTTGACTTCGATTTCACCACAATATTCGAAAAAAGTAAAGGACTTGAAACTGCTACTTATGACGAAACGATTCAATATTACAAAGACTTAGCCGACACCTATTCTGAAATTTCCATACGAGACATCGGTGAAACTGATTCTGGCAAACCGCTCCATATAGCAACTTTAAATATGAATAATTCTGGTAATGACTACGAAACATTAAGAACCAACAATAGAATTATATTAATCAATAATGGCATTCATCCTGGTGAATCAGATGGTATTGATGCGACGATGATGCTGTTTAGAGATTTTGTTCAAGGTAAAATTGATGCTCCAAAAAACACCATTTTAGTCACGATACCTATTTATAATGTTGGAGGTAGTTTAAATAGAAATTCAACCACCAGAACCAATCAAAATGGACCAAAAGCCTATGGTTTTCGTGGTAATGCTCGTAATTATGATTTGAATCGGGATTTTATAAAATCAGATACCAAAAACGCCAAAACTTTTGCTCAAATTTTTCATTTGGTACAACCAGATGTGTTTATTGATAATCATGTGAGCAATGGTGCCGATTATCAATATACGCTCACCCATTTATTTACACAGCATAACAAATTGGGTGGACCTCTTGGAGCCTTTATGCATACTGAAATAATGCCAACACTAGAACAAAAACTAGAAGCCAAATCTTGGGACATTACACCTTATGTTAATGTGTTTAATCGCACACCAGATTCTGGATTTACTCAGTTTTTAGATACACCTCGTTACTCTACAGGTTATACGACCTTGTTCAATACGGTAGGAATGATGATAGAAACACACATGCTAAAACCCTATAAACAACGTGTGGAAGGGACTTATGAATTGATGAAAAGCATGATTGAGATTACCGAAGAACAAGGAGACAAAATCGCACAGCTCAGAAAAGAACAAAGCGCATTATGGTCGGCAGGACAAAGCTACCCTTTAGCTTGGACTGTTGACACCACCAAATCTTCAATCTTAAAATTTAAAGGTTATGAAGGGAATATGATACCCAGTGAACTCACAGGAGCAAAACGATTAAAATACGATAGATCGAAACCTTTTACAAAAGACATTACGTATCAGAATTATTTTAAAGCAACAGATACTGTGACCATTCCAAAGGCTTACATCATTCCTCAAGGTTGGCATAATGTGATGGATGTATTACGATTGAATAATGTAGAATTCGTACCACTAAAAAACGATACCATACTTACTGTTGAGTCTTACAAAATAGCAAATTACAAAACCAGAACATCAGCTTACGAAGGCCATTATCTACATTATAATACCACTGTAAAGTCATCAGATGAAAAAATAACTTTTAAAAAAGGGGATTATCTCATTTCTACCAATCAAAAAGCCATACGCTATTTACTCGAAACTCTTGAGCCAACAGCGCCAGATTCCTTTTTTAACTGGAACTTCTTCGACACCATTCTACAACAAAAAGAAGGCTTTTCACCCTATGTTTGGGAAGACAAAGCCCAACAACTTTTAAAAGAAAACCCGACCCTTCAAATAGAGTATAACGTAAAAATTAGTTATGATGAAGACTTCGCTAATAACTGGTATGCACAATTAGATTGGTTACATAAACAAAGTAAAAATTATGAGAAGGAGCATTTGCAGTATCCTGTTTATCGGATTAAAACAAAGCGCTAACTGCAACAAAAGTGGTTTCAAAATGTTAATATCATTGAACACCTTAAGATCCCAGAATTAAAGAAATGACAATTAAAAACTAATATTATGAGGATTTGATTTTAAAATTCTTAAAATAATATCATACTTACAAAAAATAACCCACTACATTAGCACAACATTGTTTGTTTTTCTATGAGTTCTCTAAGGGGCTGAAACACATTGAACACCATACAGACCAAGATTAGGACTGAATAAAACAACAAAAGAAAGACATCTTATTAGATTGTATGGTTCATGTAACCAAAAAATACCTAAACTATTCAAAATCTTTGTCTATATTCAACTAAATGAAACATAGCAGGCATTTGGTGTTTTAGAGAGCGAAATATCTAAAAAACATTTAAGACTATTTCTCATTTTTGAAACATAAATTCCCTAGTTATGAAATTCTATTCAAGCCTATTATTTATTCTTATTTTTTCGATGGCGCTTCATGCTCAAGTCGGAATTGGAACCACTGCACCAAATGGTGCACTTGACATTACCTCCGCAACAGATGGTTTGTTGATACCACAAGTAGCTTTAACAAATTTAACAACGCTAACGGTAGTAACTCCTACTGCGTCTGAAATTGTATATAACACTACCAGCAATGGCATTGTTGAACCTGGTTATTACTACTTATTAACAGCAACTGGTCCGTGGGTTAGATTTGGTGGCTCAGGCTGGCTTTTAGATGGTAATACTGGCGTAACAGCGGCTAGTTTTATAGGTTCTATAAATGATGCTGATGTTTCGTTTCGACGATTCAATTTACCAGCAGGAAGAATTGGGACCACAAATACCTCGTTAGGATTAGCATCGCTCTCAAATAATGTAAGCGGAAACGACAATACTGCGATCGGAACAAATACATTATCAGCGGTAGTTAATGGAATACAAAATGTAGCTGTAGGCTATAATGCTCTAACAAATAATGCTGGTTCTGCAAATATCGGGATTGGTTGGAATGCTGGTGCTGGCTCCGGAACTTCTTTTAATAATATTGCCATTGGTTTCGAAGCCATGATAAACAATGCCGCGAGTAATAATATTGCTATTGGATTTCAAGCCATGCGCGCCAATGTTAATTCACCTAATAATATGGCAATCGGATTTCAAGCATTAGCAAACCTAAATAATGCTGCTGCCAACTCTAACGTAGCAGTTGGTTTTCAAGCCATGCAAAACAGCGCTGGCAATATATCTGGCACTTCTTTTTTTGGTACAGGAGCAGGACGCAACAATACAGGAAACTTTAGCACAGGTCTGGGCATGAATGCTCTAGGAAGTAATAACGGAGGTCCAAGTAGTGGAATTTTTAATACCTCCGTTGGATATGAGTCTCTATCATTTAATACGTCTGGTCAACAAAATACAGCTGTAGGTGCAGATGCTTTATATCGAAATACTACTGGTAGTTTTAATACAGGTATTGGTTATAGATCTGGTGAAGCTTTAACTAGTGGTGCATCAAATACGATGTTAGGCTATCAGGCAGGTAACAATATTACTGTTGGAAGTAATAATACTGCTGTTGGTTTTCAGGCTCAAGTAGGCACAGCAGGTGGTTCTAATCAAATACGTATCGGTAACGGAGCAATTACACTAGCCACTACACAAGTTGCCTGGACCACCACCTCCGACCGAAGATGGAAAGAAAATATAACAGACGCTAGTTTAGGTTTAGATTTTTTACAAACGCTTAGACCTGTATCTTATATTAGAAATAATGACGAAAAAGGAAAAACAGAATATGGTTTTATTGCCCAAGAGCTAGAACAAGCTTTAATTAATGTTGGTGATAAAAACAACGGTATTATATCTAAAGATGATGCAGGTATGTATGGAGTTCGTTACAACGATTTCATCTCTATAACCGTAAAAGCTGTTCAAGAACAACAAGCGCTAATTGAAACACTTCAAAAACAAAATGAAGAACTAGTAAATCTTAATTCCGCAATCTTAAAACGCTTGGAAGCTTTAGAAAAAAAGCAATAAAAATTGCCTGTATCTCTTTAAAATAATTTACTTCAGCAACTAATTTCCTTAGCATATCTTAGATTCATTGTTCCCAATATAAAAAAATTATTTAAAAAAAATAAACCTAAATATTTAAGTTATTTCAACTAAAAAATGAGGTAAGTGATGCAAAATATTGATTTATTCCACTTTGTAAAACCAATCAAAAAATAGTATAATTTTACTTAAAATTATGATAGCGTAATGCGCTCTAAATGAATAAATACATTGTTGTAAATCAACCTGAAAAATGGAACTTTTCAATTGATAACATCACCGTAATTTCCTCCCAAGATTATCTTACAAATCCCAAGTATTCGCTTTTAAAAAACGCACGGATTTTTAATCTTTGTAAAGATTACTCATACCAATCTAAAGGTTATTATGTGTGACTTTTGGCAGAAGCCAGAGGTCATTTACCAATTCCGACCACAAAAAACATAGTGGATATTAAAGCTTTAAAGCTGGTTAGAATCGTCTCCGATGAGTTTGATGATGTTATCCAACAGAGTCTTTAAAATATAAAATCGCGTGAGTTTACTTTAAGCATCTACTTTGGTCAAAATGTGGCGCAGAAATACAAAAACCTAAGCACACTTTTTTACAAACATTTTCAAGTACCGTTTTTGCGCGTCAACTTCAACCACACAACCAAGTGGAATATACAAAGTATTAAAGCCATTTCTGAATCTGAAATTCCAGCAGAACATCTGTTCAGTGTCAATGAATTTGCAAACCAATATTTTGCTAAAAAACGTTACGATACTGCAAAGGTGAGCACCTATGATTTTGACTTGGCCATTTTGGTTAATCCAAACGATCCTGCTCCACCGAGCAATGCAAAAGCTTTGAAAAAATTTATTGAGATCGCTGAACGCATGAATATCTACGCGGAAATTATTGAGCCCAAAGACCTATCGCGCTTACCGTCGTTTGATGCTCTTTTTTTAAGACAAAGCACCGAAGTCAATAACGAAGCCTACACTTTTGCAAGAAAAGCTCAACAAGAAGGTATTGCCATTATTGACTATCCAGATGCCATTCTTAAATGTTGTAACAAAGTTTATATGGCAGAAGCTTTACAAAACGCCAATATTAGTACTCCTAAAACGGTGATCGTTCACAGCAACAATCGTGATTTGGTATTAGAACAAACCGGTTTACCTTGTGCTTTAAAAGCTCCTGATTCCACCTTTTCGTTCGGTGTAAAAAAAGCTAAAACTAAAAAAGAGTTTGATGTTTTGGTTACAGAGATGCTCAAAGAATCAGATCTGATTATTGCGCAAGAGTTTTGCCCTTCGGACTATGATTGGCGCATTGGTATTATAGACCATAAACCGTTTTACGCTTGCCGATATTATATGGCAAAAGGCCATTGGCAGATTTATAATTGGCAAGCTAAAGACAAAAATGAACAAGATGGAGATGCCGATTGTTTACCGATAAAAGATGTCCCTAAAAACGTCATTGATATCGCTTTAAAATCTGCCAAATTAATGGGCTTAGGCTTATATGGTATCGATATTAAAGTGGTAGACGACAAATTAATGGTTATAGAAATTAACGACAATCCGAATATTGATTTTGGTGTTGAAGATGCCTATTATGGAGACGCCATTTATACCGAAATTCTTTTAGCTTTAAAAAAACGATTAGATTAAACTCATGACTAAAAAATACCACTTATTCGAAGTTTATGGCATTGAACTCGAATATATGCTTATCGATAAATCAACCTTCAAAGTTGCCCCAAAAGTAGATGAACTCTTAACAAAAAAAGCAGGAAAACTAACAGGAGATATAGATAATGGAGCAATTGCATGGAGTAACGAACTTGTGAGCCACGTTATTGAGCTCAAAACAAATGGCCCTACCAAAGCTATTGATGATTTATCTGAAAAATTTCATGAAAATATTCTAGAAATCGAAGAACATTTACAGTCTTTAAATCTGCATCTTTTAGGTGCGGCTTCTCATCCATTAATGAATCCGGATACAGACACCCAACTCTGGAAACATAGTTACAGCGAGGTCTATGCGCTTTACAACACCATATTTAATTGTAAAGGTCATGGTTGGAGCAACGTGCAAAGCACACATATTAACTTACCGTTTTATGACGATAAGGAATTTGAAAAACTACACGCAGCAATAAGAATACTATTACCACTTTCACCTGGCTTGTGTGCAAGTTCTCCTATTCTGGATGGAAAAATTACAGGTTTTAAAGATACACGACTAGAATTTTATAAAACCAATCAGAAAGAAATTCCGGAGTTAACAGGCTGGGTAATTCCTGAACGTACATTTTCAAAATTAGATTATCATGCTACTATTTTTGAACCTATAAAAAAAGCCATAGCACCTTTTGATAAAGCTGGAATTTTAGAGCATAACTTTCTTAATTCTCGTGGAGCCATTGCACGCTTCGATCGTAACGCTATTGAAATTAGATTAATGGACATCCAAGAATGTCCAAAAGCCGATATTGCCATTTGCGCGTTGGTTATTGAAGTCTTAAAAGCAATCATAAACAAAGTATTCTGTTCACTGAATGAGCAAAAGACATGGACCAAAGAAGATTTATTTCTCATTTTAGATGATGTCATAAAACATGCTGAAGATTCTAAAATTGAAAACAGAGACTATTTAGGATTATTTGGATTAAAGCGTGTTACGACGGTAAAAGACGTCTGGAAACATTTGTATAAATCCGTAAAGCCACAGCTACATAAATCGCATCATAAGGCTATTGAACTGATTTTAGAAGAAGGCACTTTGGCTACTAGATTATTAAAAGCTATTGGCAATGACACCTCTGAAGCTAAAATTATTTCCGTCTATAAAGACCTGCAGACATGTTTAAGAACCAATCAGTTATTTAATCCGTGAAACTCATTTTAACGTGCGAACATGGTGGCAATAAAATTCCTAAAAAGTATGAGAAATACTTCAAAAATAAAGCGATTTTAAAAACACATCGTGGGTACGATTTAGGAGCGTTAAACTTATTTCAATCGTTAGAACTATTGTCTGATGCCTCTTATTTTAGCACAACGTCTCGTTTGTTAATTGAGTTGAATCGCTCTTTACACCATCAACATTTATTTTCAGAATTTACACAAAGTCTTTCTAAAAGTGAAAAAACAGCCATTATAAAAACGCATTCTGTTCCATACCGAACAAATGTTGAAAATAACATCAAACATTATATTAACAATGGTGAGGCTGTACTTCATTTATCCATACACAGTTTTACACCAGTTTTAAATAACATCGAAAGAAATTGTGATATTGGTTTATTATATGATTCTTCTAAAAAACCAGAACAACAGTTTTGTAGAGATTTTAAAGCAGCACTTTTAGAACAAAATTCAAGTTTGAAGGTACGCTTCAATTATCCTTATTTAGGCAAGGCAGATGGATTTACAACGTCTTTGAGAAAGCAATTTTCTAATAATTATTTGGGTATTGAGATTGAGGTAAATCAGAAATATAGCCTAGATAATTTTATGGATTCCCGAATAACAACAGCTCTATTCAACAGCATAAACGCATCTAAATAAACCATTTACAAATTCAAAAAAACTAACTTAAACCAAAATCCGAATATTAGCATAACTATTCTTCAAAGCATCTTGAGCAGATTGGGCATCTAACCATTCTACTTTGGTAATACCTTCATTTTCTTGCGGAAACAACTCACCTTCAAAATCGGTTTTCATTTCAAACCAATAGGTTACTTTAATTCTGTGCTTTCCATTACGCTTAAAAATATGATAAGTCGTTGGGAGCGGTCTTACAATTTTTAAACCTGAAACACCAGTTTCCTCCTCAACTTCTCGTATCGCTGTCTCTTCTATGGATTCTTTGCGCTCAGTTTTTCCTTTAGGCAAATCCCACTTATCATTCCTATAAATAAATAGAATATCACCTTTAGCATTGTAGACTTTTCCGCCACCTGCAACAACATTAGGAAGTAACTTTAAAAATGTATCTAATAACTTTTTTTGATTTTTATGAACTAAATGAACGGCTTTTAAATCTGTATTATTTAAAGTTTTAATTACCTTACCAATATTTACAGATTTTAAAAGGTAAGATTTAAAATCTGTTTCCTTTTTCACTTCAGTAGTTAAATAAATAGGCTTGTCTCCGACGTAAATAGTGTACATAAATTGGGCATGTTTCAACGTTGCTCATGTAAAAATATTCTTTTTTGTGAGAAATGATTTGAAATGAAATTTATTTTTATTTAAAATATGCTATGCTTTAAAATTCATTATTTTTGTAATATGATTTTTAACAAAGAAACCGCAAAACAAACAGCAGAAGTTTTATTGCAAATTAACGCTATAAAATTACAACCCAATGAACCTTTCACTTGGGCTTCTGGCTGGAAATCGCCTATCTATTGTGACAATAGAATTATTTTATCTTTTCCCTTAATTAGAAATTACATCCGAGAAACCCTCGCCAAAAACATCGAAACGCTTTATGGCAAACCAGATGTTATTGCAGGTGTTGCAACAGGAGCTATTGGTATTGGCGCTTTAGTAGCAGATTATTTAAACTTGCCATTTGTTTATGTAAGACCCGAAGCTAAAAAGCATGGTCGCCAAAACCAAATTGAAGGTTATATTGAAAAAGGACAAACTGTAGTTGTAGTAGAAGATTTAATTAGCACAGGAATGAGCAGTCTTAATGCTGTAAAAGCCTTAAATGAAGCTGAAGTCAACGTCAAAGGTATGGTTGCCATTTTCTCTTATGGTTTTGAAGTCGCTTCTCATAATTTTAAAGATGCAAACGTTGAATTACACACGCTCGGTAATTACGAAAATTTGTTAGAACAAGCCTTAGAAACCTTATACATCACCAAAGAACAACAAGCTATTTTAGCACAATGGAATGCCAATCCTAGTAAATGGAACGCTAATTGATACTCATGATGTAAAGTCATTTAACTGCGAAGCTTTAGGTTCTTTTTATGATACATAATTTATGGTAGAAAAACCAACCTAAGGACGCAACAACAAAAAAATAAAAAAAATGAAATTAGAATCACCAAAAGTAACCCTAGATAAAACCGCAGAAGAAACCTTCAATTTTCTATCTGATGTTAAAAATTTTGAAAAACTAATGCCAGATAACATTAGCAAATTCGAAGTCTTAGAAAACGACAAATTTCTATTCGCATTAAAAGGAATGCCAGAAATTATTTTGAAAAAAAAGGAAGCCACTCCTAACAGTAGAATTGTTTTGGGAGCTGCTGGCGGAAAATTAGACTTTGCCTTAATTGCTGATATTAATGAAACTGAAACCAAGGCTACGGATGTTCAATTGCATTTTGAAGGTGAATTTAATGCTATGATGGCCATGATGATAAAAGGACCTATTGGCAAGTTCATTGAAACTTTGGTCAGCAATATGAAAACTGCTATTTAATAACAAAACTAAGAAAAGGAAACTCTCAATATAATAATTGGACTTCTTTAAGGTCGAAAGTTTTTAAAATTCCATCCTCTACAAGAACCTTGAGATGACCACTTTCGGTAACGCCTTTTATAATTCCGGCAAATCTTGAGTTATCTGATGCTATAAACGTTGATGGTCGATTTTTTCTAAACAAAAGACGTTCATATTCTGATACCAATTCAGCGTATGCCTTAGATTCTAAAATATCGAAGTAAAGTTTTAGTTGTTTTAAGATTTCCGAAAGTACTTCGTCTTTATTATAAAGCACACCAGTGAGTAAACTCATTGAAGACGCTTTAGGTAAATTGTTGAAAAATTTCTGATTTACATTCAGTCCGAAACCAATCACTGAACCTTCGAGTTTGTTATTTTTTATGACATTTTCAATCAGAATACCACATATTTTTGCGTTTGCTGACAAAATGTCGTTAGGCCATTTAATCTGTAATTTCGGTATTTTTAAGCTATATAATGCTTTATAAATTGCCAAAGAAACAGCCATACTAATGTAAAACTGTTCCGTAATATCAAAATAGGGCAACCTTTTAAACACGCTTGCAGTGAGGTTTTTACCCTGTTCTGCCTCCCATTCCGATCCCATTTGTCCGCGTCCTTTGGTCTGCTCCTCCGCTACAACTACCGTATAATCTTTAGGTAATGCAACGGACACCAAATCCTTTAGATAGGTATTTGTAGAGTCAATGGCATTAAGTTTGATTATATACATGCAAAACGATTTATATTTTATAGTTTTCTTATGACATTTAGAGCCTACAAGAACTAAAAAAATAATAACTTTGCAAAAATTAATACAAGTTAATGACGAAAGATAAAATCAATGCAGACCAACTCATTACAACAATTATTGGTGGCATAGAAGAGGTTAAAGGAAAAGAGATTACCATTTTAGATTTAAGAGAGATAGAAAATACCGTTTGCGATTATTTTATTGTTTGCGAAGGTTCTTCAAACACGCAAGTAAATGCAATCGTCAGTTCCATACAAAAACAAGTTAGCAAAACCCTTCATGATAAACCTTGGCATATAGAAGGTACCGAAAATGCCGAATGGGTTTTAATGGATTATGTTAATGTTGTTGTGCACGTTTTTCAAAAACACATCCGAGAATATTACGATATAGAAAGTCTTTGGGGAGATGCTAAAACCACCCAAATAGAAACAAGTTACTAAAAAAGATACACGCTACTAATGGCTAAAGAAAATAAAAATTTAAATAAAAAACCAAAGTTAAGTCCTTACTGGATTTACGGAATCATCATTGTTGTATTTTTATCTATTCAGGTTTTTTCTGGAGGATTTAATAGTGACCAAGGTGAACAAACCACTCCTGCTCAATTTTTAGAATATTTGAATGATGGAGAGGTGTCTAAAATTGAAATTGTAAACAAAAGAGAAGCTCGTGTTTACCTAACTCAAGAAGCGAAACAACAAGCTAAGCACAAAAAGACAAAACCCAACTCCATATTACCGTCTGTTGCAACTGCCGCAAACTATAAGTTTGAATTTGGTGATCTTCAGAATTTTGAAAAAGAAGTCAACGATATTATTAGAGAAAACAATCTCGAAACCACCTTAGTTTATGAAACTGAGCACAACGTTTGGGGCGATTTTCTTATTGGTATTTTACCTTTTGTCTTAATTATAGGTGTTTGGATTTTTATAATGCGACGCATGTCTTCAGGAGGAGGCGGAGGAGCAGGTGGCCAGATTTTTAATATCGGAAAATCTAAAGCCAAGCTGTTTGATGAAAAAATAGATACCAAAACCTCATTTAAAGATGTTGCTGGTTTAGAAGGTGCAAAAGAAGAAGTGCAAGAAATTGTCGACTTCCTAAAATTCCCTGAAAAATATACTGCTTTAGGTGGTAAAATTCCTAAAGGAGCTTTACTAGTAGGACCTCCTGGAACAGGAAAAACGCTATTAGCTAAAGCTGTTGCTGGCGAAGCACAAGTACCATTCTTTTCCTTGTCTGGATCAGATTTTGTTGAGATGTTTGTTGGTGTAGGAGCCTCAAGAGTAAGAGATTTGTTTAAACAAGCCAAAGAAAAATCACCATCAATTATTTTTATTGATGAAATTGATGCTATTGGTAGAGCAAGAGGAAAAAATAACATGTCTGGCTCAAACGATGAGCGCGAAAACACATTAAATCAGCTCTTAACAGAGATGGATGGTTTTGGCACAAACACCAACGTTATTGTTATCGCAGCCACCAACAGAGCAGATGTTTTAGATAGCGCTTTAATGAGAGCTGGTCGTTTTGATCGTCAAATCTATGTCGATCTTCCAGATGTTAGAGAACGTAAGGAAATTTTTGAAGTACACTTACGTCCTCTTAAAAAAGAAGAAACCTTAGATATTGATTTTTTAGCCAAGCAAACACCAGGTTTTTCTGGTGCAGATATTGCTAATGTTTGTAACGAATCGGCATTAATCGCAGCTAGAAAAGGAAAAAAAGCAGTTAATAAACAAGACTTTTTAGATGCTGTTGATAGGATTATTGGCGGTTTAGAAAAGAAAAATAAAATTATTACACCTTCTGAAAAGCGTGCTGTTGCCTTTCATGAAGCTGGTCATGCCACGGTAAGTTGGATGCTTGAGCATGCTGCGCCTTTAGTAAAAGTTACTATTGTACCAAGAGGACGTTCCTTAGGTGCTGCGTGGTATTTACCTGAAGAACGCTTAATTGTAAGACCAGAACAAATGTTAGATGAAATGTGTGCAGCCTTAGGAGGAAGAGCCGCAGAAAAAGTGATCTTTGATAAAATTTCTACAGGAGCTTTAAGTGATTTAGAAAAAGTTACCAAACAAGCCAGAGCTATGGTGACGGTTTACGGTTTAAGCGATAAAGTTGGAAATTTAACCTATTATGATTCTTCTGGACAATCAGAGTACGGTTTTACCAAACCCTACAGTGAAAAAACAGCTGAACTTATAGATAAAGAAATTTCTGATATTATTGAAGAGCAATACGAACGTGCCATTAAATTGTTAGAAAAGAACAAAGACAAACTCACAGAGTTGGCGGAAGTATTATTAGATAAAGAAGTTATTTTTAAAGATAACCTTGAAAAAATCTTTGGAAAACGCCCTTATGATAAACCAGAAACCATATCTGAAATTATAACTGAGGAAGAAGAATAACAACAGATTCTACATTCATATAAAAAACTTAAATTGACCTAATGTTAATTTAAGTTTTTTTATATTTGAAAATCACACCATCACAAGAAATAATAGCAACTATTGAATGAGCTTATTTCGTAAATTCTTCGGAAAAAAGTCTGAAAAGACTGAAGAACACATACCAAATCAAGAGCGTGGCAAGTATATGCCAGAAGTTAAGCTACCTGTAGATGAACGTTTTACTATTAATTTTAAAGCGAATGGTGGTAAGTTTTTATACTGCGAAAATTTTACTGAAGTAAAAGAGAGTTTTAATGCCATCTTGGATGAAAACAACTGGCAAAATGACAAGGTTTTTCTCTTCGATCAACGTTTAACAGAATTATTTAAAGGTTTTGACCTTAACACCACCAAAAAACTTTCTGAAAGCACTTACTTTTTATCCACTTGCGAATATTTAATTTCTGACGATGGGTCACTTTTGATTTCCTCAAACCAAATTGCAGAAAAAAAATTAGTCGAATTACCAGACAACTTTATAATTTATGCCACAACAAGTCAGTTTGTAGAAACTATTGGTGAAGGCCTAAAAGGCATTAAAGCAAAAAACAAGGTCACTATCCCAACAAATATTACGACGATAAAACATTTTAAAACCGCAGATGATAAGGACTTTTTAACTTATGGCAGCAGTTCTAAAAACTTATATCTACTTTTATTAGAAGATTTATAATGAAGGAACTCGCTATAAGAGCATTTTCTGGTGCGATTTATGTTTTACTCCTCATAGGTTCACTTTATTTTCAACAAGCCTCAGTCGTTTTAATTGCTTTCTTTGGTATTATCTCTTTAGTTGAATTTAGTCAGCTCATTAAGCTCAAATCATTTATTCAATACCTTATTTTTGGTATTATCTACGGTGGATTTTGGTACTTTAATTTATATAATTCAACCGTAATAGGTATCGACGAGGCTATTCAGATTTTATTGGTATTGACCATATTTGTAAATCTTATTTTAATTAAAGATCTGTTTGCTTCGAAAAAAATTCCACTTTTTGAATCTAAGCGCTATATAGCAACTACCTTTTATCTCTCGAGTGGCTTTGTGTTTATGTTGCTTATTGCTAATTATCAAAACGCCTTTACACCTTTATTACTTTTAGGTGGTTTTATACTTATTTGGATTAATGATAGTGCTGCCTATTTGGTTGGAAAGAACTTTGGTAAGCAAAAGTTGTTTCCCAGTATCTCACCCAAAAAAACGGTTGAAGGTTTTTTAGGAGGTTTGTTTTTTGCCTGTGTGTCTAGTTATTTTATTGCTACATATACCGAAACACTCGGCTTTACCCAATGGCTTATACTCGCCATAATTGTGAGTGTTATGGGTACTTTTGGAGATTTAATTGAGTCTAAATTTAAGCGTCAGGCTGGCGTAAAAGATAGTGGATCTATTATGCCAGGTCATGGAGGCCTGTTAGATCGGTTAGATAGTATTATATTTGCTGCACCATTTATTTATTTATTTTTAAGAATTTTGAGCTATGTTTCATAAAGAAGGTCATAAAATTATATTTGTTACGCTTGTTATTGTTGTGGGTTCATTCTTTTTAATAGATGAATTTATTTTAAATCCATGGCTGAGAAAAGGCCTGATGATTGCCATTCTTGTATTTTTTATTTTAATTCTGCAGTTTTTCAGAAACCCAAAACGCAACACGCATCCCAATGATAAGCAAGCTTTATCTCCAGTTGATGGTAAAGTTGTGGTGATTGAAGAGGTTGAAGAAAACGAGGTTTTTAAAGATAAACGCATTCAGGTTTCCGTATTTATGTCTCCTATAAACGTGCATGTAACGCGTTATCCTATTGCTGGTAATGTGAGTTACAGCAAATACCATCCAGGCAAATACTTAGTGGCTTGGCACCCTAAGGCCAGTGAAGAAAATGAACGAACCACTGTTGTTGTTGAGAATGATAGTTTTGGAAAAGTTCTTTACCGTCAAATTGCAGGTGCTTTAGCAAGACGTATTGTTAATTATGCAAAAGTGAATGATAATGCGCAACAAGGAGCCGATTCTGGATTCATAAAATTTGGGTCGCGCGTAGATTTATTCTTACCTTTAGATGCCGATATTAAGGTTGTACTTAATCAAAAAGTAAAAGGAGGTGAAAGTATCATTGCCGAAATGAAATGACATCAGAGGAATTAGACATAGAATTTAGGGCTGCTGTAGATCGTGTAAACGACCATACGGAACCTTTTCCTGCCGATTTCTTATTACGTCTCTATGCTTACTACAAAAAAGCTACTAATAACTATAACCGACCAAGCAGTAGAAAACCCATTATTAATGCGTTTAAAACTAATGCTTTATTTCAGGTTCAAAATATTAGTGAGGATGAAGCTAAACAAGAGTATATAGATCTTGTTACCAATTATTTTTTGTATCGCAAGTAATTAATCTCTTATTAAAGGTAAGGTAGAACAACGCAATAAACCTTCTTGTTTTGCAATTTCAGCATAAGGGACTTCTTCGACTGTAAATCCTTTTTCTCTTAACCAAGTATTTAATCTTGTAAAGTTTTTTTCAGAAATAATAACGTCTTCTGAAATTGAAAACACATTACTATTCATGTTGTACATTTCTTCCTTTGTAATTTCGAAGATATTGTCCTTCCCGAAAAAATTTACTAACCATTCGTATTCTTTTTCAACTAGAAACCCATTTTTATGAAGAATAGCTTTATCGGTTCCGATAGGTTGAAAACAACAGTCTAAGTGTAAGGCATTATCCATAGCGTTGGTCTGAGACTTTCTAAGATCAAAACTTTTTACTATTTTATTTGGAAATGTATGCGCTATAAAATCGACTCCTTCCATATTGGTGCGTGCAACAATATAGTCTGCGTAATCCTTGCCTCTATAGGTTCCAATAAAAATATAATCGTTCCATACAATAACATCTCCTCCCTCGATATGAGCTTCTTCGGGTGGACGAATTACTTTTTTAGGATCAATTTTGTCTATAATGTATTGAATAGCATCTAACTCTTCTTCACGATTTGGTAAAATGTTTGCTTTTACAAAAATATCGTTTATTACAAAGCCAATATCTCTGGAAAAAATCTGATTGCAATTTGCAATAATATCAGGTCTGTAAACCGTAACATCATATTTTCTAAAAACCTCTGCAACGGCTTCCATTTCTAAAATCATGTCCGCTTCTAAAGGATAGGTACCAGCTTTTATATGCTCAGCGGACTTAGGGTCATAAGCTTCCTCTAGCTTCGGTGTTGGTCCGTTACTTTTTGCTGTGCCCAAAATGACTGCTTTAAGATGCGACGTTTCGTTTTGTATATTAAGTTTCATAGGTCAATATCAATTATTTTATGGAAAGAAATTTAAAATACCAGAACTATTTTAGCTATAGCGGTTGTATTAGCTCAGCATACATTTAACATCCATACTTGGTCATTCTAAACATAGAAAAAGCTCCATAATACATATGAAGCTTTTTAAAAATATTGTGATAATTTATCTGTTTTCAACCGTTTTAAATGGTCGATGCGTTTCGCCAATATACAATTGTCTTGGACGACCAATTGGTTCTTTACGCATGCGCATTTCTTTCCATTGTGCAATCCAGCCTGGTAAACGTCCCATAGCAAACATTACGGTAAACATTTCTACCGGAATTCCCATAGCTCTGTAAATAATACCTGAATAGAAATCTACGTTTGGATACAATTTACGATCTACAAAATAAGGATCTTCTAAAGCTTCTTTTGCTAAACCTTTAGCGATATCTAAAATAGGATCATCGATACCTAAATCACCAAGGACTTCGTCAGCAGCTTTCTTAATAATTAAAGCTCTAGGATCAAAATTCTTATAAACACGATGCCCAAAGCCCATTAAACGGAATGGATCGTTTTTATCCTTAGCTTTTGCCATGTATTTTTTAGTATCTCCTCCATCTGCTCTTATCGCTTCAAGCATTTCTAAAACTGCTTGATTAGCACCTCCGTGTAATGGTCCCCAAAGTGCAGAGATACCAGAAGCTAATGACACAAATAAACCTGCATGAGATGAACCTGCTATTCTTACCGTAGAGGTAGAACAGTTTTGCTCATGGTCTGCATGTAAAATTAACAGCTTATCGAGTGCATTTACCAAAATAGGGTTCTGTTCATAGTCACCACTTGGGCTCTTAAACATCATTTTTAATAAATTCTCTACATAACCTAATTTATTATCTCCGTAATCTAGAGGTAAACCGTGTTTTTTACGCATCGTCCAAGCTACTAATACTGGAAATTTAGCTAAGATTCTTACAATAGCGTTATACATTTCTTCTTCTGAATTCACATCTACAGAAGATGGATAAAATGCTGTAAGGGCACTGGTTAAAGAAGATAACACTCCCATTGGGTGTGCTGACTTAGGAAATGCATCTAATATTTTTTTAATATCGTCATCTACTACGGAATGGTTTTTAATGTCAGCATCAAATTTATCTAATTGTGCTTGGGTTGGCAATTCTCCAAAAATTAATAGGTATGCAACTTCTAAAAAATCCGCTTTTTCAGCAAGTTCCTCAATCGCGTAGCCTCTATATCTTAAAATTCCTTTTTCACCATCTAAAAACGTGATGGCACTTTCGCAGCTGCCTGTATTTTTATAACCAGGATCAACAGTAATAACTCCACCTGTTGCACCTCTTAAACTTTTGATATCAATAGCGACTTCATTTTCTGTACCTACCAACAAAGGGAATTCGTACTTCTCACCATTAACTTCTAATGTAGCTTTATCTGACATATTTTCTTTTCGGATTTTAATAAATTATAAGGACTGTAAATTTACAAAATATCAAACGATTTCGGAACTACATTTATAAACGTTTTAACACTTAGAATACGGTTCTTTTAATCGTTTCTAATTTTAAACTTAAAAGCTAAAAAATGATGCTATTTTTGCGCTTATTTTATAATTATGAAAGCGCAACATCTCCTACTTTTTGTTTTAATAGTTAACTTTCAATATCTCACAGCTCAAATTGTAAATGTAGAATCATTAAGACGTGTTTCTGATACTTCTAAATGGTCTGGATCTGCGAGTCTCGATGTGGCACTAATAGAAAATAGACGTTCTATTTTTAGACTGACCAACCGCGTGAGGTTGCAATACAAAACAGAAAACAATCTGTATCTTTTTGTAAACGACCTTAATTTGCAGCGAATTGATGAGAACGCACTGGTTAATCGTGGTATTCAGCATCTGCGATATAATCGAAGACTTAATGAACGTATAAAATTAGAAGCTTTTACACAAAGCCAATACGATGCGATTTCAAATATTGATTTTAGAGGTCTTATTGGTATTGGACCAAGATATAGGCTCACAAAAAGTGATACCTATCGGGTTTATCTTGGAACGCTTATGATGTATGAATATGAAAAAGCCACCGAAGCTAATATTCCAATAATTAGAGATTTTAGAAATAGTACTTATGCGTCTTGTAGTTTGTATCCTTTAGAAAACCTCTCTATTGTTAGCACTACTTATTACCAGCCTCTGGTGAACCAATTATCGGATTTTAGAATTTCTAACGAAACGTCAATTGCATTCAAAATATTAAAAAACCTGTCTTACAAAACGACGCTTATCTATCATTTTGATTCGAGACCTATTATAGGTATTCCTCAAACGCAGTATGAATTAACTAATAGGATTGTTTATTCGTTTGATTAACAGCATAAAAAAACCTACAAAAATTAATTTGTAGGTTTTAAAACTCATTCAGTAAAATGTTGACTTACTTTATTTTAAAAGCATTTTCGCCAGGAAAATAAGCGACACTGCCTAATTCTTCTTCAATACGTAATAACTGATTGTATTTTGCCATACGATCACTACGTGATGCAGATCCTGTTTTAATCTGTCCGCAATTTAATGCTACTGCTAAATCTGCAATAGTATTATCTTCGGTTTCACCAGATCTATGAGACATTACTGATGTATAACCTGCATTATGTGCCATATTTACAGCAGCAATAGTTTCAGTTAACGTACCTATCTGATTCACTTTAATTAAAATAGAATTAGCAATACCTTCTTTAATACCTCTTTCTAAACGCTCTACATTAGTTACAAATAAATCGTCACCAACTAATTGTACTTTATCGCCAATTAATTCGGTTAAATATTTAAAACCTTCCCAGTCGTTTTCATCCATACCATCTTCGATAGAAATAATTGGATATTTACCAGCTAATTCAGCTAAGTATTCAGCTTGTTCCTTACTTGTTCTAATAACACCAGGATCTCCTTCAAATTTTTTGTAATCGTATTTTCCATCTACGAAAAATTCTGCAGCAGCACAATCTAAAGCGATTTTGACTTCATCACCAAATTTATATCCAGCGTTTTCAACCGCTTTTGCAATAGTATCTAAGGCATCCTCTGTGCCGCCTGGTAAGTTTGGTGCAAAACCACCTTCATCACCTACAGCTGTACTTAAACCTCTATCGTGTAATACTTTTTTAAGATTATGGAAAATCTCAGTTCCCATTTGCATGGCGTGTGTAAAGTTTTTCGCTTTTACAGGCATTACCATAAATTCTTGAAATGCAATTGGCGCATCACTATGAGAACCACCATTAATGATATTCATCATTGGTAATGGTAAGGTATTAGCCGAAACACCACCAACATATCTGTATAAAGGCATACCTAATTCGTTAGCTGCAGCTTTAGCAACCGCTAAAGACACTCCTAAAATGGCATTAGCACCTAATTTTGATTTGTTTGGTGTACCATCTAAATCCATCATCATTTTATCGATGGCGTTTTGTTCGAAAACAGAAACACCTAATAATTCTTGAGCAATTTCAGAATTTACGTTCTCTACAGCTTTTAAAACTCCTTTTCCCATGTAAGTGTTTCCACCATCACGGAGCTCAACGGCTTCGTGCTCACCTGTAGAGGCACCAGAAGGCACTGCTGCTCTTCCCATAATACCGTTCTCTGTAGTGACATCAACTTCTACTGTTGGGTTTCCTCTGGAATCAAAGATTTGTCTTGCGTGTACGTTGATTATAATACTCATTATTTTATGGTTTTAATTACTTTATATTAAAACCTACAAGGTTTTAGAAACCTTGCAGGTTAGTCAAATTTACGAAAATATAAGGCTAAAAACTTGTCGAAAATCATATTTATGATTTCTATTTACGATAGCGTTTTCGTTACTAAAAAAACGCAATAAAAGTTGAGTTTTATTGCGTTTTCTTTATTAGTTATTTTTAATATTCTCGATAAACTGATCAAACAGATACAGCGAATCGTTTGGTCCCGGACTTGCTTCTGGATGGTACTGAACAGAGAAACAGTTTTTATCTTTTAGCTTTATACCTGCAACGGTATTATCATTTAAATGGACATGTGTAATTTCAACATTAGCATTGGCTTCGGTTTCTTCTCTGTTAATGGCGAATCCATGGTTTTGAGACGTAATTTCACCTTTGCCTGTGATTAGATTTTTTACAGGATGATTGATACCTCTATGTCCATTGTGCATTTTATAAGTTGAAATACCATTAGCTAAAGCAATGACTTGATGACCTAAGCATATGCCAAATAAAGGCTTGTTCTTAGCTATAATTTCTTTAGCTAATGCTTGCGCTTCTACTAATGGTTCTGGATCACCAGGGCCGTTAGATAAGAAATAACCGTCTGGATTAAATGCTTCTAAATCTTCAAACTTTGCATTGTATGGAAATACCTTAACATAGGCATCGCGTTTGACCAAATTTCTTAGAATATTCTTTTTAATCCCTATATCTAAAGCCGCAATCTTATAGGTTGCGTTTTCATCACCAACATAATAAGGCTCCTTAGTTGAGACTTGAGATGCCAACTCTAAACCCTCCATTGAAGGTATTTCTGCTAATTGTTTTTTTAAGTCTTCTATATTATCAACTTCTGTCGTGATCACAGCATTCATTGCTCCGTTGTCTCTAATATAACTTACCAAGGCTCTTGTATCGACATCTGCAATTGCTAAAGTGTTATGCTTTTCAAAGAACTCCTCTAGCGATGCATCTGCTGCTGGTCTGGAATAATTAAAACTAAAGTTCTTACAAATTAAACCTGCTATTTTAACTGAATCTGATTCTACTTCGTCTTCTTTTGTTCCGTAATTTCCAATATGCGCATTCGTAGTGACCATTAACTGCCCATAATAAGAAGGATCCGTAAAGATTTCTTGATAACCTGTTGTACCTGTATTGAAACAGACTTCTCCATATGCCGAACCTTCTTTTCCAATAGACTTACCGTGGAAAATTGTTCCGTCTGCTAATAAGATGAGTGCCTTTTTTCTTTGTTTATATTTCATGTGATACTATGGTTGTTTAGTCGTTTGTTCTGAAACATGTTCAGCCTAAATTGTTGAATTGCTTTTAGATCTTAAAGGTTTTAAAAACCTTTGAGGTCTTTGGCGTACTGCTTGCGTTAGCGATTGAACGGTCTGTTTGAGCTCCTCGCAGAGAGCGAGTAGTGAAAGCGCGACCCTTGTGGTAACGCCCAACTTCACTAAAGCTTCGTTGAATTTTCTAAAGTTGTTACTAATTTAAAATGCCGTAATAATGGCATGAAAATCTTCTGCCTTTAAAGCTGCACCACCAATTAATCCACCATCTACATCTGGCTTACCAAAAATTTCACTTGCATTTGCTGGTTTTACGCTACCTCCGTAAAGTATAGAAACTGAATCCGCAACTCCGTTACCATATTTGTCAGCCAAGGTTTTTCTGATAAAGGCATGCATATCTTGTGCTTGCTCCGGACTTGCGGTTTCACCTGTTCCGATTGCCCAAACGGGTTCATAGGCCAAAACGATTTTCTTAAACGCATCGGCCTCTAAATGAAATAACGCATTTTTTATCTGGCTCTCAACAACAGCCTCTTCTTTATTTGCTTTACGATCTGCTAATTCTTCACCAAAACAGAAAATCACTTCTAATTTGTGTGCTAATGCTGCATTCACTTTTTCAGCTAGTAATGCATCTGTTTCGCCAAAATAAGCACGTCTTTCTGAGTGTCCTAAAATAACTGTTTTTACACCAACACTTTTTAGCATCTCAGCCGAAATTTCGCCAGTAAACGCTCCGCTAGTCGCTTGGTGCATATTTTGCGCAGCCACTTCTATTTTAGATTTTTTACAACGCTTTACCGCAGAAGGTAAATTGGTGAATGTTGGAGCGATAATCACTCTTGTATTTTTTAACTTGGTCTTCTTTAATGACTTTTTGATTTGTTTTACCAACGTTTTAGTGGCTTTTAAATCATTGTTCATTTTCCAGTTTCCTGCTACTATGTTTTTTCTCATAATATGGCCCACGAAAGTGGGTATCTTATTAAATTAAACTTCTTTTTCTGTTTTTCGAACCCACAAGGTTTTTAAAACCTTGCAGAATAATTCTATTTACAAAAATAACATAATAAAGAAGAAAGCTTGTTGATAAATGTCATGTAATTGTTAGGACAACTTAACTCTAGGATCTAGCCAAGCATAAATAATATCGACAAAAATATTAATAGTAATAAAGATAATTGCAATTACTAAAACAGCTCCCATGATTACTGGAAGGTCCAAAGTATTTAGTGCATTTACGATTTCTTTGCCTAAACCATTCCAACCAAAAATATACTCTACAAAAACGGCTCCTGCCAACATAGATGCAAACCAACCCGAAATTGCAGTGACTACAGGATTTAAAGCATTTTTTACGGCATGATTTTTTATCACTTGAAATTCACTTAGTCCCTTGGCTCTGGCTGTTCTGATATAATCTTGGTTTAAAACTTCTAACAAAGAATTTCGCATCAATTGAATCACAACTGCCAATGGTCTAATGCCTAAAACAATAGCAGGAAGGATGAGATTTTTCCATTGAATGGTCATTTGTTCGCCGAAATCATCGAGTTCGTATAAACTACCTGTCATTTCTAAATTGGTGTATTTGTGTAACACAAAACCAAATAACCATGCGAATAAAATAGCACTAAAAAAGGACGGCACACTCATACCAAACGTGCTTAAAATCTGAATGGCTTTATCTAACCAAGTGTCTTTATACAAGGCTGAAATAATACCAAAAATGATGCCTAAGACAATGGCAATAACAATGGCTGAGACTGCTAAAACAAACGTATTGGGAATGGTTTCGCCAATCACTTGGGTTACTTTCTTCCCTTGCTTGGTAAAGGATTCTCTTAAATAGGGTGTTTTTAAAACGGTTGTAGTATTGCCAGCAGTAAACAGTTTGGTCGCTGTGTACTTATTAGCTCTTAAATAGGTATAATCGTTTGGTGTGTTAGAATGGAATGACACAGGTGATAAATCATTTAAATAATATAAAAACTGTGTTCCGATAGGTTTATCGAAACCGTACTTCTGCTTAACGGCTGCAACTTGTTCGGCAGTTTGGTTTTGGCCTAACATCATTTTTGCAGGATCACCTGGAAGAATATTAAATAAAAAGAAAATGACAGTGATGACACCTAATAAGGTGATGAACGCATAGCCTAGTTTGTTAAGTAAATATCTTATCAAAAATTGTTTGTTTTCTAAAATCTTACGGGTTTAAATAGACGTTATTTCACAAAGTTACACAGAGAAGGCACAAAGTTTCACAAAGCACCCTTAAAACTAGAAAAACATTCTTGCCTTATGAAATAGCAATTATTGAACATCTTAGGTTCAGTTTTTCTGACCCTTACTACAGATTTATATCTTCAATATCATTCCAATGCGCTTTATTCACCACAGTACCATTTTTTAAAATGATCACTCCTGGATTTGCTCTCACAATGGTTTTAACTACTTTTTCATCACAGAGGTAAAAATCAAAATTAAGGTTATAGTTGGCTTTTAGTTGGGCTTTGTCCTCAGATCCTGACGAGGTTAACCCAATAACGGTGTAGCCTTTTTTAATCGCTTCGTCCGTAAACGCTTTTAACTTTGCCACACCTTCTGGCTCGCCTTTAGTGACATTATACATGGTAATCATCACTAAGTTATCTTTTTCTAAAAAATAATCTGTTAAATTTTCATCATCAGATTCTATAGAAAAATCTTGAATTGGTGGTATATAACCTTCGTCAATAAGCTTTGTTTCTACACCAACATAATCGCCATCTACTTTTGGATAGCTTCCGTTGGTTACAAATTCTTGTGGTTCTCCATTAACATTAAAGGTCCATGTATATTCTGAAATCGCTTTAGGAGCATTTTCTGGAGTGGTCATCCCTTCTTGGAAATTAGCACCAATTTTATAAGCTCTAAAGTCTATAGCAGGCAAATGCGACAACACATGATAACCGAACCAAAGCGATAGAATGAAACTCAACAACGCAATTATAGTCGTTGCAAGTTTTGTAAATATGGGTTTGATGTGTCTTATTCCGAAGAATAAAATTAAAATGAGTCCTAATAATACAATATCCTTAGTGAAGCTTTCCCATGGAGTCAGTTTAAGCGCATCGCCAAAGCAACCACAATCTTTCACCTTATCGAAATAGGCTGAATAAAACGTGAGAAAGGTGAAAAACACAATCATCAGTAATAAACTCCAAACCGTGAATTTAGGTTTGTAACCTATTAATAAAAACACACCCAATACGACTTCAAACACGACTACGATTACCGAAATACCAAGGGCATAAGGAATGAAAAAATCGATATTTAAAACGTCAGCGCCAAAATATTCTTCGAGTTTGTATGAAAAACCTAAAGGATCGTTCAGTTTTATAAATCCTGAAATTATGAATAATATTCCTGTGAATATTCTGCTAATTTGTACTATATATTTCATATGATTTTTAAATTATTCAAAAAGACTTCAACTGCACTCAACCTGAAAACCTAAAACAATTAACCTTCACCCAAATGAATCATCGCAAAAACCGAATAATTTATCATATCCTGATAATTAGCATCAATCCCTTCGCTTACTATGGTCTTACCAGCGTTATCTTCAATTTGTTTAACACGCAATAATTTTTGCAAAATTAAATCCGTTAGCGAACTCACACGCATATCGCGCCAAGCCTCTCCATAATCGTGATTTTTATCTAGCATTAATTGTTTGGTAATCGCAATATTATCGTCGTATAATGCTGTAGCTTCTTCAGTATTTAAATCGGGTTGTTCAACAACACCTTTTTCGAGTTGTACCAAAGCCATAATACAATAGTTAATGATACCCATAAACTCGCTAACTTCGCCTTCGTCTACTTTTCTCACTGCATTTTGCTGTAAACCTCTTATGCGCTGTGCTTTAATAAAAATCTGATCGGTTAATGATGGTAATCTTAAAATACGCCATGCGCTTCCGTAATCACTCATTTTATTAACAAATAGCGCTCTACATTTTGCGATAACAGCATCGTATTGTTTTGATGTATCTTGCATTTATTACGTAATAATTTCCGTAAATTTCGGACAAATAATTTAGAAGTTCAAGGTTTGTGGTTATTTTGTTTCTAGCGAAGTCGCAAAGGCGCAAACTTGAATTCTTAGAGATGTAATATTGCATAAAAACTATTCCTAAAAACTCGTTGGGATTTAGGATTTTTATATTGGAATTTTTCAACAGCATGACCATAAACTGCAAAGGCCATTTAATAGACTTATCCAAACCAAAAGTGATGGGTATTTTTAATGTAACACCAGATTCGTTTTACGATGGTGGCAAATACAAGGATGAAGCTGATATTTTGAATCAGGTTGAAACCATGCTGAACCATAAAGCTACGTTTATTGATATTGGAGGTTACAGCTCTCGACCTGGTGCCGACTTTGTAAGTGTTGAAGAAGAATTGAAACGTGTGATTCCTGTAGTGGAACTTATTCTAAAACATTTTCCTGAAACACTCATCTCAATTGACACCTTTAGAAGCGCTGTTGCAAAAGCAAGTGTTGAAGCCGGAGCTGCTTTAATCAATGATATTTCAGCAGGTAAATTAGACGACATGATGCTAACTACAGTTGGCAAATTGAGAGTCCCTTATCTTATGATGCATATGAAAGGGAATCCGCAAACCATGCAACAACTCACGCAATACGATGATGTATTGAAAGACATTATCGCTTATTTTGCCGAACGGATTGCTGCGGCACACCAAGAAAACATAACTGATATAATTATCGATCCTGGCTTTGGCTTTGCCAAAACGCTAGACCAAAACTTTGAATTGCTTCGTAAATTCGAATTACTTCAAATTATAGGAAAACCTATTTTAGGTGGTGTTTCTCGAAAATCCATGATTTATAAAACGCTAAATTCAAATTCTGAAAACGCACTAAACGGTACCACTGCTTTGCACATGGTAGCTTTGCAAAAAGGAGCTAAACTATTACGTGTTCATGATGTAAAAGAAGCTATGGAATGTGTGACGCTGTATAATAAACTAAATACGACCTAGCAGGTTTACAAAACCTAGCAGGTCTAAAAAACAAAACTTAAAACTACCAGAAAATAATGCGCTATTTATATCTACTTTTCATTCTATGTTGTTTCAACTGCAATAACGAACGGGTTTTAGAACTACCCGAAATTGAAAACACAGAAATCACGGAAGTTTTAGATGTGTCTCCTGCCTATATTTTTTATGATGAGACACAAACAGATTCTACGTTATTAAACCGAAAAAACCTGATTATTACAACCAACTGGTTAGTTAATGTCGATAAACGTTTAACATTAAAACAAGCGCTTCCACATATTAAATTCTTACAAGATAAAAAGCGAAATGCCGAAATGCATAAAAATGAAGAAGCAAAAAATTATTTTACTTGTAATGATACTGCTATTGAAAATTTAGGTTTTATTGAATTTACAGATATATTCTATAAAGATGAAAATCCAGATTTCATGAATTATACCATGAAGCAACCTGGAAATTATATTTTACTCAAATATCATAGCGATAACAGCATTTCAATTTCCGTATCTTATGAAGATACACGACTTAAGGTGATTGAAAAAGAACGTTTAGACAATTCCGATACTTTAAAAAAACAACTTATTGACTTAAAACCGAAGACCTTACTTTTATTTTTTGATACCAATATGAGCTTTCAAGATTACATCTCAGCAAAATCGCAGCTTTTAAAACTTGATTTGGATACTATTACCATTAGTCCTGATGAGTTTATGTATTGAATCCTATCTTTAAGACCTATCAGATTTTAAAAATAGGATAGGTCTGTAATAATGAAAACACTTTTTTCTCTTCTAATAAACATAAATTCTTAAATTAGCAGAAACACCAACCATTTGGAAAACTTACAGCTTTGGGATTTTAGATTTATAGACTTCGTGGATGTCTTCCTCGTGGCTATACTACTCTATTACATCTACAAACTTGTAAAAGGTACGGTTGCCATCAATATTTTTATCGGTATCCTTATCATTTATTTTGCTTGGCGACTTACAGACTACCTCAACATGCACATGCTCTATGGCATTTTTGATGGCTTTATGAAAGTTGGTATTATTGCCTTAATTGTTGTTTTTCAGCCTGAAATAAGAAAATTTCTTTTAATGGTCGGCTCTACCAATATTGGCGGCAAGCGCAATCTGTTTAAAAATTTTAAATTTCTTAAAAACGACGATCAAACCACCACAGATGTTGATGCCATTATCAACGCTTGTAATAAAATGGGAGCTACAAATACAGGAGCACTGATTGTTATTGAACGTAATAACAACCTAGATTTCCTTACAGATACTGGTGATGAAATGAACATTTTAGTCTCACAACCGATTATAGAAAGTATTTTTTTTAAAAATAGTCCTTTGCACGATGGTGCTGTAATTATCGACAAAAATATTGTAAAAGCCACTCGCGTTATTTTGCCTGTTAATAATGAAAAAAATATTCCTGAACGCTTTGGTTTAAGACATAGAGCTGCTGTTGGTATTACCGAAAAAACGGATGCTTTAGCCCTTTGCGTGAGTGAAGAAACGGGACAAATTTCTTACATCAAAGGAGGTGAATTTGAAATGTTTAAAAACACCGACGAGCTAAGAGATAAAATTAAACAAGATTTAGGGTAATGGATTGCAAAAATTGCCATAAAACGCTCAGAGATACCCAAAAGTTTTGTGACGACTGTGGCGCAAAAGTCATTCGGAATCGTTTGACGCCTAAAGTTCTTTTAACTCAAGTCAATGAACAATTTTTATCCCTTGATAACACCTTTTTAAGAACCTTCATAGACCTTTTTAAAAAACCCGATATTGTTATTGACGGCTATATCAATGGTACCAGAAAAAAATATATTGATGTCATTACGTTTTATGCCGTTTCCTTAACGATTTTAGGGTTTCAAATGTTTTTACTTCAAAAGCTCTTTCCTGAGTTTCTTGAATCTTCAAACAATGCTTTTACTGATAATTTTAAAGTCTCATCAGATGGCAACGACATGGCTTCTGCTAATTTTTCAAACGTCATGAACAATTATCAAGGAGTCGTTTTTTCAATATTTATGCCGCTTATGGCTATTGGCACTTGGGTGGTATTCATGGGAAAACAAAAGCACAATTATACGGAGCATGTGGTTATTAATTTATACATCGCAGCTCAAACGATATTTTTTAGTGCTATCATTTTTATCTTTTTAGCTGTAATTAATGTTTTAGATTTTTTAACAGCTACTTTTATTGTTTCTATCCCAACGATTTTATATGGTGCCTATGTTTTTAAAAAAATATATCAATCTTCATATATAAATGCACTCTTGCGCTATTTAGCAGCTTATATTATTTATATGATTGTATTTACTGTTATCATTGTCTTAATTGTAATTATAGCTTTAATATATGCACTGCTAACAGGTAAAATCAACCTTTAAATGAATTGTAAAAACTGCCATACGACCTTAGAAAAACATGACGACTATTGCAAAAATTGTGGTGGAAAAGTAATTAGAAATCGGTTGACCATTAAAAATCTGTTTGCACATTTTGGTGAAACTTATTTTAATATTGATAACACCTTTTTAAGGACATTTATAAATTTATTTAAAAAGCCAGAACTAGTTATTGGTGGTTACATTAGTGGTGTCCGGAAACGTTTTTTAAATCCCATTAGTTATTTAGCTTTAGCCATCACTATTGGTGGTGTGTATGTTATTGTTCTTAATAAGTATTTTCCCAATGCTATGGTTGAAATGTCTTCTGCTGGTATAAAAGAGCAAGAAGCGATGGCAAAACAGATAACATCAGTTTCACAAGATTACTACTCTTTAATGATGGTACTCTATATTCCTTTTTACGCCTTAATATCTCGCTTAGTATTTATAAACAAAAAAGAATTTAACTATACGGAGCATCTTGTAATGGCCATGTATATTGTTGCACAATTCTCTTTAGTCAGCTCCTTTTTAAACCTACTCCTCCTTGTAATGCAATTACCAGGAAGTTTTTTAATGAGTTTTAGCATCTTATTTCAAATAGGTTATTTTGGCTATTGCTATAAACGCTTGTACAAATTATCTATTCCAGAAATTATGCTAAAAACATTAATCTTTTTAGGCATATTATTAGCATTAATGATCGTCGGCATTATTATTTTGATTATTCTCGGGATCTTATTTCCAGATTCTCCGTTTATTCAAGAAATTCTGGAGTCGCAGCGCGGAGCTTATGAAGCTGGCAGAAAAATTGGTGAAGAAGCTGCAAAAAAGGGCACGTAATCTAAGCCACTTCAGCTTTTAAAAATTGAACTTCGTAAAGGTTTTTATAGTACCCATTTTCTTTTTCGAGAAGTGATCTGTGTGTACCTATTTCAACGATTTCGCCTGCATCCATCACAATAATTTTATCGGCTTGTTGTATCGTTGCCAATCTGTGTGCAATAACAATAGAGGTTCGTCCTTTGGTAATTTTATCTGTGGCGTCTTGTATGAGTTGTTCCGAATAAGAATCAACAGACGAAGTGGCTTCATCTAAAATTAAAATACTTGGATTGGTCACATACGCTCTTAAAAACGAAATCAATTGACGCTGACCAGAGGATAACATGACACCACGTTCTTTTACGTTATACTGATAACCGTTTGGCAAACTCGAAATAAACTCATGGATTCCAATGGCTTTGGCTGCAGTTACCACATCACCTTCAGTAATGTCATCGTTATTTAAAGTGATGTTATTCAGAATGGTATCGGCAAACAAAAACACATCTTGAAGCACAACCGCAATCTGACTTCGTAATGAACTCAACGTCATGTCTTTTATATTGGTATCATCAACCTTTATCATTCCTGAATTGATATCATAGAAACGATTCAATAAATTGATAATCGTAGATTTCCCTGCTCCTGTAGCACCAACAATGGCAACGGTTTCACCTGCTTCAACATTTAAAGAAATACCTTTTAAAACCTCTTCATCCTTCACATAAGCAAAACGCACATTTTCAAAAGCAATACGACCTTCAAAATTAGCAGCTTCAATAGTACCAGAGTCATCAATATTAGAGGTTGTATCTAGCACTTTAAACACACGGTCCGCAGCCACCATTCCCATTTGTAACGTATTGAATTTATTCGCAATTTGATTCAATGGTCTAAACAACATCGGAATAAACATGGTAAAGGAAATTAAATCTCCTAAGGTCGTTCCTACGCTTTCCGAAACAGCATCAAATCCACCAACCAAAACCACCATACCTAAGGTTAAAGACGCTAAAAATTCAGCAATTGGAAAAAAGATAGAGTTGTACCAAACCGTTTTCAACCAGCCCTTTTTATGACGCTCGTTAATGGCTTTAAAGTTTTTATACTCGGTATCTTCACGTGTGAATAATTGTAAGATTTTCATTCCTGTAACACGTTCTTGCACAAAGGAATTGAGATTAGACACTTCGGTACGTACATCTTCAAACGCACGTTTCATATATTTTTGGAAAATCTTAGTGGCAAATAAAACAATAGGTAAGGTTATAAACACGATAAGACTGAGTTTGATGTTTATAAACGCCATAAATCCGGCTACAACCAGCATTTTTAATACGTCACTAAATATCATAAAAAGCCCTTGACCAAAGATGTCTGCAATACGCTCCATATCAGTGACTGCTCTGGTAATTAAAACTCCGACGGACGATTTATCGAAATAGGTCATTTTAAATTTAAGCATGTGCTTAAACAATTTTACACGAATATCTCTCACCACAGACTGCCCTAACCAACTTGCATAGTATATAAAAAGTAATTGAGAAATCACTTCAAACAATAATAAAGCCAACATAATAAACATGTACATTACAAAACCATCATACTGCTTATTAGCGATCTTAACGTCTATAGCTTCTTTTAAAACATAAGGTCTAAACGCACCAAATAAGGCCAAACCAATGACACAAAATAGTGAAATGACAAAAACTGTACGATACGGTTTTATGTATTGCAACAGCCTTGTAAATAAGGATACGTCAAATATTTTTTTGCCTTTTTCTGCCATTTTATGCTCAACTTGTTTGTGCTGAATTTATTTCAGTAATTCAGTATTCTTCTCCATTTTTATGGTCTCTGGATATACAATTTTAACCAAATATAACCCATGAGCAGGTACCGAAAAGCCTGCTTCACTTCTATTCTTTGACGTAATAATATGGTGCAAATCGTCTACCTTCAGTTTTCCTAAACCAATATTTATCATCGTTCCGACAATAGCGCGTACCATATTTCTCAAAAAACGATCTGCTGTAATTGTAAACTGCAATTGGTTTTCGTTTTGCGTCCAATGCGCTTCCTTAATCTCACAATTATACGTTTTTACATCTGTATTCGTCTTTGAAAAGCATTGAAAATCTTTATACTGAAATAAGATGTTGCAGGCTGCATTCATCGCATCAATATCTAATGGTAATTGCACTTGATAAGCAAAATCATAGTCAAACACATTTTTTGAAGTCGAAATTTTATAATGATACGTTCTGCTGGTGGCATAAAATCGTGCATGAATTTCTGGCTTCACTTCAAAAACCGACCTTACGGCAATATCTTTTGGTAAAAAAGAATTCAGTTTATAAACTAAATCTTTGGATTCAATTGCAGTATCAAAATCGAAATGCGCAAACATTTGCGACGCGTGCACACCAGTATCCGTTCTGCCTGCTCCCATTGTAGAAATTTTAGCTTTCAAAATGGTGGATAAGGCGTTTTCTAAAACTTCTTGCACAGAAATTGCATTCGGCTGAATTTGCCAGCCATGATATGCTTTACCATTGTATGAAAGTTCGATGAAAAATCGCAATAGAAATATTACTTTTGTTATTTAACAAAGATACCTTATTCCTGCGAACGCAGGAATCTCATTAACGGAATATTTTAACCAGCTTCAAAAGCTCTAAGATTTTAAATCTTGAAAAAAATACTACTCCTATCAGACACACATAGTTATATTGACGACGCCATCCTTAAGCACGTAAAACAGGCTGACGAAGTTTGGCATGCTGGTGATATTGGTGATTTAGATGTTACGGACCAGATTAAAAGTTTAAAACCTCTGCGAGCTGTGTACGGCAATATTGATGATGCTAAAGCACGTACTGAATTTCCGCTTCACCATAGATTTATGTGCGAAAATGTAGACGTATGGATGACACATATTGGTGGCTATCCACCAAAATATAATAATCGTGTAAGAACTGAACTAGAAACACATCCACCAGATATTTTTATTACAGGCCATTCGCACATCCTAAAAGTCATGCCTGATAAAAAACTAAATCTATTACATATGAATCCTGGTGCCGCTGGCAAACATGGATTTCATAAGATACGTACCATGTTACGATTTAAAATTGATGGTAAAAACATCAAGGATTTGGAAGTTATAGAATTTAGCCCATCCTAGCCTTCCCAGAGGGAAGAAACTCTAGGCAATACGCAAAACACTTGTATTGAATTGAGAATTTTTAGAATAAAAAAACACTAATTTTTTCGTTAGAATGAGAACTCCTTCCCTCTGGGAAGGTTGGGATGGGCTTTTTTTTAAAATTAAAAAACCCAAACGGCAGCGTTTGGGTTTTTCACACTAATACTACTAAGATTTTAGGTCTATCGTAATCGATCTACAGATTTTACGAGATCTTCATCCTTTTTTATAGCCTTGTTAGCCAAGACTAAACACACAATAGAAAAAATAGGAAAAAGAATCCCAATACCTTTCTCAGAAACGTTAATTTCTCCAGATAAGTTTAGCGATTGATATACAAAGATTCCTAGTAAAATAAAGTTTAAGAATATATTGAGTCGTCCCAAAACGAATTGAGATTTCCTGTCTTTAAATCTAAATATTGAAATCAACGATAATAAAGCAGAACCTAAAAACAAACCTAGATATAAATAATTATCTAGAGCGAATATTTTCACGCCAGCGCTATCCGACCACAAATGAAATAAAAATATTAGACCTGCTGAAATTACAGCAGCTAAAAATAAATAAAGCGTTTGAATGCGTTGAATCATATCTTTCACTAAAAAAGCTTTGCAAAATTAGCAGTTTATTTTTTAAAAAGATAGAAAATGTTTTAAAATAAAATCGTATTATTGCAGGAGACAGAGGTAACATACTTAGTGACATCTATCTAATCTTCCAAATTAATCTCACTACTTTTCTTTTTATTTCATTTAGAAAACATTGAATTAATAATATCAAATTATAATACATATACAACATACGAATGTTTGAAATTTCTCAGTTAAAAGCTAAAAAACTTCCTGAATTACAGGAGATAGCTAAACAACTAAACGTACCTAAATACCGTACACAAAAAAAATTAGACTTGGTTTATCAAATTTTAGACTACCAAGCTACAAATCCTGATGCAGTTAAGGCCAAAGCTGCGGCTGAGGCACCGTCAGAGCCAAAGTCGGAACCAAATAAACCAACACCTAAACGTGCTCGCGTTCCGCAAAAACCAAAAGAAAATAAAGAACAAAAATCTTTAGAATTTACGGATAAGACTGACGACGCTAAACCAGAAACGGAAGTGCGTAAAAAACCTAATCCACGTCAACCTCAAGAGCGCAAGCCACAAGAAAATAAACCGAAAGACAACAGGTCTAAAGAGGATAAATCGGAAAACGACAAAACTAATAATAAGCCTAGAGAGCAAAAGAAACCTAATCCACGTAATGATGACAAAAGACGTCCTCAGAACAATGATAAAAGGCAACCACGCTCTAAAGATGGCAATACACACAATAACAATTCAAAAAACAATGGTAATAAAGATAGTAGAAATCGCTATCGTGAACCAGATTTTGAATTTGATGCTATTATTGAAAGTGAAGGCGTATTAGACATTATGCAAGATGGCTATGGGTTTTTAAGATCTTCGGATTACAACTACTTATCTTCACCAGACGATATTTATGTCTCTCAATCTCAAATTCGATTATTTGGATTAAAAGTTGGTGACACGGTTTTAGGCCATGTACGTCCGCCAAAGGAGGGTGAAAAATATTTTCCACTTATAAAAGTCATTCGTATCAACGGACAAAGTCCTAACGTGGTTAGAGATCGTGTGGCTTTTGAACATTTGACTCCTTTATTTCCACAGGAAAAATTTAATATTGCAGAAAAACAAGCCACGATATCTACACGTATTATGGATTTGTTTGCTCCAATAGGAAAAGGCCAACGTGGTATGATTGTATCACAACCAAAAACGGGTAAAACCATGCTTCTTAAAGATGTAGCTAATGCGATTGCCGCCAATCATCCAGAGGTTTATCAAATAATTTTATTGATTGATGAGCGTCCTGAAGAAGTTACAGACATGCAACGTAATGTGCGTGGCGAGGTGATTGCCTCTACTTTTGATAAAGAAGCACATGAACATGTAAAAATTGCAAATATCGTTTTAGAAAAAGCAAAACGTTTGGTAGAATGTGGCCATGATGTCGTCATTCTTTTAGATTCAATTACGCGTTTAGCAAGAGCTTATAACTCTGTGCAACCTGCCTCAGGTAAAATACTTTCTGGTGGTGTTGATGCTAATGCTTTACACAAACCAAAACGTTTCTTTGGTGCTGCTCGTAACATTGAAAATGGTGGGTCACTGACTATTATTGCAACTGCTTTAACAGAAACAGGTTCTAAAATGGACGAAGTAATTTTTGAAGAATTTAAAGGAACTGGTAACATGGAACTGCAGTTAGATCGTAAGATTTCTAACCGTAGAATCTTCCCTGCTATTGATTTAACATCATCAAGTACAAGACGTGACGATATTTTATTGGATGCGACTACAATACAACGTATGTGGGTGATGCGTAAGTATTTGGCTGATATGAATCCGGTTGAGGCTATGGAATTTATCAACGATCGTTTTAAGCAAACCAGAAATAACGAAGAGTTTTTAATTTCTATGAACGGCTAATCGTTTGTTAGAAGATATAAAATTAACAAACCTTGAACTTTATAGTTTGAGGTTTTTTTGTGGATTAAACTCTAGGTTTACTAGTTGCTCTATCATACATAACAATACTACCAGCAACCGCTACATTAAGACTTAACTGCGATTTAAATTTTACTAAAAAATGACTCTTTTCTATAGCCTGTTTAGATAAACCATGATCTTCAGCACCCAATACATACACACATCTTCTTGGATGATGAAATGTTTCTAAAGGTTTGGCGTCTGCATGTAATTCAACACCAACAATACGTGTGCCTTTTGGTAAGTTTCTTAAGAAATCCTCAAACGTATCGTAATGATAATATGGCATCGATTTTACAGCGTTGTGCGTATCGCATGCTTGTTTGGCATAGCGATTACCGATAGTAAAAATAAAACTTGCTCCAAGGTTTTGAGCAGATCTCCAAAGTACACCTAAGTTTTCTGGTGTTTTACCGTTTTGTATGCCTATGCCGTAAAATTCATTTATAAGATTATCATTCATATGATAAAACTAAAAAAGTCTTCCATAAAATGAAAGACTTATTTTAAGTAGTAGCGGGAACTGGACTCGAACCAGTGACCTTCGGGTTATGAGCTTTATCTTCACAATACCCAAATTACACCAAAATACTATAAAACCTACTCTTTACCAGACTTTTAATAAAACTTGATGTTAAATAATATCAATTAAATGTAAATTATTCTGTACCTATTCTGTACCCATTCAAATATATTTCTTAACTTTTTCAAAGATGAGATAATTATGGCTAGTATCAAAATAGTACGACGCAAAAACAAGCAAAGGAAAGATGGAACTGCTCCTTTAGCTCTTAGAATTAGCAAAGATTATAAAACTAATTATTGCTTCCTAGGTCAATATGTCCTTGAAAAGGATTGGAATGCTGATGAAGGAAGAGTAAGAAAATCTCGTCATAATTCAAAAAAACTGAATAATTTTTTTGTATATCCGTTATTATTTATAATCCTGTAATGTTAGCTATAACTAGCCTATCGAAGATTCGCTCACCAAAATACCTGCGATTGAGCTTATAAACAAACTCATTTAGATATAATTGCAAATATTTTCTCTTGATTTTATGGTAATTGCCTACAAAATTACGTTTGGCGTTACTTATTGCTATATGTACCCATTTTAGGGTTTCTTTTGTTGTTGTTTCGCTTGATTTTTCACTAATGTGTATTTCTACAAAATCAGCAATATTAACATAAGATGTGCTCTGGTCTGTAAAAACAATAACCTGCTCTTGGTCAATTGCGTTTTCAAAGGTATGATCTGTACCATCTGCTTTGTGGTCGTCTAATACTTTTGCCTTAAAATAACGACATTGACGTTCTACTTTTCCTGTGTCTAAATCCTTAAGAACTGTACTTTCTGCCATTATCATTACATTGGATTTTGTTTTACTGCCTCGTCCTGCTTTTTGTGTTTTATGCTCATTTTCTGAAGCTTCTATGGTAAAGTAGCCTTCGTCCATTTCTATCATGCCCTCAAGTGTATATCTATCATCCCTATTTCCCATAGCTTTTCTCAATTTATGGACCATAGCCCAAACTGGCTCATAGCGTTTCAATCCCAACTGACGCTGTATCTCTTTTGAGGAAAAACCTTTCTTGGTCGCCGTTAACAGGAACATGGTTTTATACCAAATCAAAAATGAAAGATTAGAACTCTGCATAATCGTTCCACTACGAAGAGACGTGCGACTTCTACATTTTTTACATTCATAACTCCATTGACTTTTTATCCAATAATGCTCTGTATGCGAGCAACGTTTACAAACAACACCTAACTTGTCCCATTCTTCTTTAAAATGTGTACGACAGGCTTCTTCGCTGTCAAATTCCGCTGTAAAACTAAAAATATTCATAACTTGCTTTTCCTTAAAGATAATGATAATTTATCAATTATGATTGTTTACGGATATACAAATATTATATCTTCTGAGGTAACTTTTAATAGCTTGTTCAGAACTTTATTTGTCAATTTGAATTTATATGATTGACTTTAATTTAGAGTAAATTTTATTATAAATTAGCTACATAGTTACTTTATTAAAGCGATTTATCAAGCCGACAATCTAGATTTAGACGCAGAAACCCTGACTATTTTTAAACAAAATTGGGAAGATAAATACATGTCTGCCGTACAATCTTGGAGAAATAATTGGGACAATTTAACCGCATTTTTAAGCTATCTCAAAGAAATACGAAAACTCATTTACACCACTAATATCATAGAAAGTTTTAATGCTAGCTTAAGAAAGTATACCAGAAATAAAAAGGTATTTCTTAATGATGATGCCGCTTTAAAATTAACCAATTTAGCAGCACAAGCCATCCGTAAAAAATGGAAGAAAGCTAGATTTAAATGGGATCAAATTTACAATCAATTGTATATTTGTTTTCCAAATAGGTTATAATGGCAACTTTTTAACCTGCTAATTTTGAAATTATTTTTCTTAAACACAAAATCCTGGAGAGACTCTCATCTACTAAAACTAACCTTTACTTATAATATTAAAAAAGCTCAAACATCTCTGTATAAGCTTTTGTATTTCTTATTATAGATTCTTTACGGTACTAGAATAATATAGTGGTAGTCATCCTAAAACACGGAAGTAATTAATCTTCTATAAAAACACAGCCTCTTAAACCAATGGCTTTGGCTTGCTTTAAATACGCTGCAAACAGCTTTGCGGTATGTTTAGCACCTTCTAGCCCTGTGTGTGTATGATCTTTAGGAAAAAAAGGCTTCACGTTTTCTTTACCTAATTTTTGGTAACTTTTAGCAACCATATCGCTAAGGTCTACAAACAGCGTTTTTTCTGCCTCAGCAACCTGTTTAGCCCATTTTACAAACGTACTATCTCGTTGTTCTACAACACCGTTTGCCCATTCGTTTCTGGGAGTAATACTTAATACAATTGGTATGGCTCCTTTGTCTCGTGTTTCGCGTATCATTTTTGTTAAATACCAACCATAGCTGTGCACCGTTTCTGTAACGCTATCTTTTGTCACCTCTTGAGTTTTGTTTCCGATACCTTTAATAGAACCTCGGTATTTGGCTTGATCAATTTTTCCGGCGTCATTATGTCCAAATTGAATAAACACAATATCATCTGCTGTAAATTCTTTTTTAGCAGCATCCCATAAGCCTTCATTTACAAAGGTTCTTGAGCTTCTTCCACCTCTGGCTTTATTTATAATGTTAACTTGTGTTGTATCGCAAAATTGCGGAAACGGAACCCCCCAACCAACGGCCTCCTTTTTGCCATTGTTTGCCATGGTAGAGTCGCCAATAAGAAAGATGTTTTTCTTTTTAGGGTAGCTAATGCTAACGTTCTCTTTAAAATAATCTGTAATAGCATTGTCAGTTTGCTTTAGCGCATCTACAATGATTTCTGCTGCCATGGCAGCACCTTTTGCCGATGTATGGGTATGATCTCTTTTATAAAAATAGGTTCCGGTAACCTTTTCTTCTCCTAAGACTTCTAGCTGTTTTGCCATTTCATCATTTAGGTTAATAAAGGTAATATTGTTTCTCTCAGCAATTTGTTTTGCCCATAAACCATAAGAGGTGTCATTTCTTGGTACGCTACCCTTTACCCATTTGTTTCTTGGTATAGGTGACATAATTATAGGTGTTGCGCCTTTAGCTTTGGCGTCTTTTACAATTTTTTCGATGTACCAACCGTAGCTATGGACAATTTCATGGTCGCCAGTAATAAGGTTATTTATTTCTTGAGTTTCGTCTCCGATACCTTTTATTGTGCCTCTTGCTCTAATGGTGTCATTAACTGGGCTGTTATCATTATGTCCAAACTGAATTAAAACATAATCGCCTGCTACCAATTTGGCATCTACAGCATCCCATAAACCTAAATTTTGATACGTACGACTACTGGTACCGCCAAGTGCGTGGTTTTCTATCTTTACTTTACTGCTGTCTAAAAACTGACCTATAAAATCCCCCCAGCCCCAAAGACCACCATAACCATCGCCTTTTCCATTTTTTACAGTAGAATCCCCTACGGTATAAAGCGTCGGTTTAAGATTTAATGTTTTTGGTTTACAACAAAGTAAAATGCTAGTTAAACTAAAAATTACTAATAATTGTACTTTTTTCATTTGTATGTATTGTTTTACTTTTTATACGTGTTAAAATCAAACCACAAGGTCATTGGTATGCCAGCATCTCCATTTTTAATTCTGATATTAGTTGGCTGACTATCTGGGCCTTGGTGTTCTATAGGTTTAAATGATCGCATTGCAGGAATTTCATACAAAAAAGAAAGGTTTCCTTCTGGAAATTCTGGTTGCGGGTATGCTTTTGAGACCATGTTTTTAGGCAAATCTGGTGTAAATAATCTTAAAAACAACTTGTCGTTTTCACTAAAAAAAGTAAAATCTCCTTTCGTAGTTTTTAAGTTTGCGGCTATAAAATTAGCGTGATAGCCCTTAAATTCTGGATACACTAAATTGTCAAAACTTTCGCCTGTGACGGTTTGGTTATAGTCTTTTTCCCAAAGCCCAAATGTAGTGCCTTTTTGTCTATTTTTCCATACATGATAAGGGCCGTTGCCTAACCATTTCATTCCTTTAACCCCGTCTTCAGGAAAATCAAAAGTAACTCCAAATAGATTGATATTCCCTTCAAAAAATGCGCCATCAAAACCATTGTTTCTTCCTGCATTTTTAAGAAAAACAAATTCCACCTTTAATTTCCCATCGTTAAAGAGTGTCCATTTTGCTGAATGAATCCCTCCTTTATAATGTAGGGTACAAATGGCAGCATCTTTTGTTTCTTGTACCTCAACCGATTTCACTTCTGCCTTCATGCCTATAGGTTTAGGGCCATTGTTAAAAGGCACATCGCCTTGGCGATTGCTTACCGAAATAATTTCGCCTGTTGTAGCATTTAACAAAAGCTTTACAGAAGCGCTGCTTAACAGAACAGTATCGGCGGTTTTTTGCGCAGTAACATTAGTTTCTATATCTGTTGAAGGGATGAGTTTATGTGCGTAATAAGGTGCTCTGTGAATGGGCCAGGTCCAAGTGTAAATTTCGCGACCAAAGGCATCATTTGCCGTTATTTCTAGCCAATCGCCTTCAAAAAAGTTAGCTGGCACATCAAACTGAATGCGTTGCGTTTCTCCAGGTGGTATGCTTGTAATTTCAATGCTGTTAGATGCTATAGTTTCTGTTTTGGCAGTTGTATTTATGGCCTCTTTGCTTGCTTTTACCACACGGTATTTTAATTGACAGGTATTTAAATTGGTGTAGATATAATCGTTAGTTACTAAAAAAGAACCGTCGAATTTTTGGGTGATGTTTTTAGGTTTAAACTGAATGGGTGCCCAGATTTCTTTGATACTAAAAAAACTGCCTTCTTTTTCTCTATGCGGCCCTAACACGCCATCTGCCGCTAAATTTCCTTTAGAATCGTATTTTTCTGGTCCTGTCCAATCAGTTCTTAACACCGCTTCATCTAACAATGCCCACATAAAACCACCGGCAAACAAATCACTTTCTTTAAAACGTTTCCAGAAATCTTCTAAACCAGCACCCAAACCATTGTCATAAGTGCCGTGCATAAATTCTGTAGGAAAAAAGACATTTTCACCATTTTTAAAACGGTGCATTCCTGTTAGATAGGTTGGGTAATGGTGGGTGTCCCAACCATCAAAATCTGACCAAGGGTGAATCACAATTCTGTTTTGTGGATCGTTTTCTTTAAAAATAGGATCGATTTTATAATTCCATCCCCCTTCATTTCCATGATCCCAAATAATCACAGAAGGATGGTTAACATCTCGCTGCACCATTTCTTTGATAAGTTTCGTACCTGTTTTTGTGTCGTATCCATTTTGCCAACCAGATAATTCGTCTAATACAAATAACCCTAAAGAATCACAAACTTCTAAAAAATGAGTGTCTGGTGGATAATGCGTTCTTACCGCATTCATATTCATATCTTTAATAAGATTAACATCTAATTCGCTAATTATTTTATCTGTACTCCTACCCGATTCTGGCCAAATCACATGTCGGCTAATCCCCTTCATGATTATCTTTTTGCCATTTACATAAATACCATCTTTTTTAATAAACTCTAAGGTTCTAAAACCGATTTTTGTTTTGTATGTATGGATTGTTTTTCTCCCTTTTTTTAACGATACTATTAGCTCATATAAATTCGGATGTTCTGGACTCCAAGTTTTTACATTTTTCCATTTTGCAGTTATGGTCTGTTTTTCAGTTTTAGAATCTACCTTAAATCTATAGGTTTTCATCTTTTTAGAACAACCTACAGCTTGTATCGTGGCAGTGATTACAGCATCACTAGGTGCATTTTCCAAGTGAACATCTGCATAAAACGACCCGTCCATTTTTGCATCAACAGCTACATGATCGATATGTGTTTTTGGTGTAACCTCTAACCAAACGGGTCTGTAGATTCCTCCAAACAACCACCAATCCGCCTTACGTTCTGCGGCATTGACCGATTTGTTGCCAGAATGTTTAGAAACATGTACTTCTAACAAATTTTCTGAATCGTAGTTTAATAAAGAGCTGATATTGTATTTAAATTCATAAAAACCACCTTGATGAATTTCACCTGCCAATTGTCCGTTTACTTTGACTTCTGTATCTGTCATCGCACCACCAAAAACGATGGTGACATTTTTGTCTTTATACGCATTAGGAACCTTAAATTTATACTTGTAAAACCCCTCTTCTTTACTCGGTTCTTTTTGTTTAAGTTCTTTATACCAGCGTCCATAGGTATATTCTCCAAACCCTTCTAACTCCCAGTTAGAAGGCACATTTATAGTGGTCCATTCTTTACTGTTGTTCCCGTCTGTGCACATGAAGTCCCATTGTACAGGGTGTTTAAAGTCTTTTCCAGATAAGTATATTTTTGCTGTTTCTTGCGACACAACTACTTGACTAAAAAGTAAAAGGATTACAATATAGGGGACTATTTTATTTGTGTGGTTTAATAATAGCTTCATTAGTTTCCTTCAGGTTTAGTGTTTTCAAATCTTAAGCTCATAGGCAAGGTCCAACTGCTAAAATTATTAGGCTTTCTTGGATTGTAAATAGATACGTTGACTTTTAAGTAATCCGTTAAATTTAGGTTTAAATCTCGAATACCTTTTACAATACATCTTGCAATTTCATTAGCGCCAAAACTATTAAAATGTGTATTGTCTTTTAAGGCTCTAGTTTGGTTATGAAATGTGTTTGCTGGGTAATGTACAAATCCTTTTTTAGAATCTTCTATACCCCAGCTTTCATATAAAGCTGTCGTCATTTTTGTAAGGTCAATAAGCGGTACATCAAAATCTGTAGCCACTTTACGCATGGCTTCAGGGAATTCGCCATGGGTGTTAATTAACTGACCTTGGTTATTAAATAAACGTCTTTGCGTTGGTGTTACAAGAATAGGAATGCCGCCTTTTGCTCTTATCTTAGTAATGTACGCTTTTAGTGAATTGGTATAAGACAGCCACGGTCCTTTGTCCTTGCCTTTTTGTTTTTCGTCGTTGTGACCAAACTCAATAATAACAATATCTTCGTTTTGTAATTGCGACAGTATTTTATCTAAGCGTTTACGAGATTTAAACGAGCTCAAAGAAGCACCTGATGAAGCGTAATTGGCAACAACAATAGTTGTATTGAGGTAGGCTGTTATAAATTGGCCCCAAGATGCCCAAGGCTCAAGATCTTGGTCGGCAACCGTAGAATCTCCTGCTAAAAAAAGTGTTTTAATAGGGGCTGTTTTTTCGATTTCTATTTTTTGAATGGCAACATCGCCTAAAAATTCAAGACTTAGTTTGTCGTCCCAGTTAAGCGTGTTGACCTCTCTTGTTTTAAGTTGTATGCTTGAGGTCTTATTTATGTTAACACTCCTTAAATTTACATTTAACATTATTTCTTTTTGTGTGCCTTTTTTAAGCGGTAATTCTTTTAGCATTAAGCGTCTAGACTCTGCTTTAATTGTTGTGTTTGTCGCCTTTTTAGGGCTTCCTACTGTAACCTTAATTTTATAATTGCCTTCCGCTAATTTTACCGAAAAATAAAAGCCTTTTACAGCCGAGATGCCATCTGCTTTTACATTAATATTAGCAGCAGTATCAAAATCAAAACCATAGCCAAGAGTACTGTTGTACTGTAATGGCGAGCTAATAAGGATGCCTTTGTCTTTGGTTTTTTTGCTTCCAAATAAAAAGGTTTGTTTAGGTTTTAAATTATTATTTGAGGCCGCGTCTATAGTTGTGTTATACCCTGTCGTTTTTGGATAAACACAATGTAGTGTACTAAGAAATAAAAAGCTGATGAGGCAAAGTGTGTTTAAATTCGTCTTCATTAACTATTAGTTTCTTATGAGTTTAACAGTTTTACTAATAGCGCCAGATTTTAATACCAGCATATAAACACCAGTTTTAAGTTCTGAAATATTTACAGTGCTATGTAATTGCGAAGCGGTTGGTGCCTCAAATGTTTTTGTCATTACAAGGGCGCCATACATATTATAAATGCTAATATTAACAGCTATATTGGTGTCTAAAATGCCATTTATGGTCAAAAAGCCACTGCTGTTTGGGTTAGGATATACTTTAAGATTGGTCTTAATAGGCTCAGCATTATCAGTAGATAATGTGGCGAGAGGCGTTACATAAATATTTGGTGCCTCTGGCGCTTCCATACCATGGCCTAAGTAAAAACTTGTATGTGCAGGTTGGTTATAACCCACGTTTTGCCATGCTATACTTGTGCGGTATAAGGGGTCGTGCATTAGCGAGAAAATTCTATGCGAAGTTTCATTGGGTGTCGTAAAAATATTTAGGGCGGTATTTGTGCTATTTCTATAGATAATTTCTTCTCTCCAATCTCCCAAAACATCTGCTATTAAACATGGATTAGATTTTGTGCCATTATTACTTACTGAATCACCAAAATTATAAGTTGTTAAAACTCTATCTGTAGATTGTGTAACAGAATTCCATTTTGTTATAACAGTTCGGTCAACAAGTTCTCGTAATAAATCTCCATCATACCAAGCACACATATTATAAGTACGACCGTTTCCAGCTGTTGTAGGATAGGTTGTCGTAATTAATTCACCTGTAGCGCTGTAAACTCCAGTTCCGTTTGAGCTCCAACTTTCAGCACCTAAGTAATCGGGGTTTATATCTGCTGTAATACCACGACCAATATCTCCACCTCCTGCAACACTCCAAAGTACAGAACCTGTCAACGGATCTCTGAAATCCATTGCAGGTATTGTTGTTCCGTTAGCAACCTCATGAACCATAAAATATTCTAATCCGTCTCTGTTTGGGTTAAAATTCCCTAAATGACTTGCGTCGCCATGACCAAAAGCTGTTGAGTATAAAACAGTTCCGTTATCATCGATTGCACAAGAGCCATATTGAATTTCATCCTTGCCGTCATTATCAACATCACCTACTGTTATATTATGATTTCCTTGTGCAAAACAACTACTATTTTCAGTAACATTGGTATCAAAAACCCAACGATTAGTGAGTTGACCATCTCTGTAATCAAAAGCAGCAAGAACGACTCTGGTATAATAGCCTCGGGCAAAAACTAAACTAGGTCGTTCTCCATCTAAATAAGCAATGCATGCTAAAAAGCGATCCACTCTATTGCCATAATTATCTCCCCAACTAGATACAGAACCCCTTGCAGGTATATAATCTTGAGAAGTAATAAAGGTACCAGTTTCACCTGAAAATAAACTAAAATATTCTGGACCAGTTAAAATTCTGCCTTGTGAATTTCTATAGTCTGCATTGGCATCGCCTAGAATTGTGCCAGTTGAATCCATTGTGCCATCTGCTGTTTTACAGGCTATTTCAGCCTTTCCATCACCATCTAAATCATAAACCATAAATTGTGTGTAATGTGCACCAGATCTAATATTTTTTCCTAAATCAATAGTCCATAAAAGGGTGCCATCCATTTCTAGACCTTGTAAAATTGTGTTTCCCGTGTAGCCGTCGTGAGCATTATCCTTAGAATTAGAAGGTGTCCATTTTAAAACAATCTCATAATCTCCATCACCATCCAAATCCCCTACTGACGCATCATTTGCACTATAACTATAATTTAAATTGTCTGGAGTTGTGCCACCCGCAGGTGCACTAATAGGAATACTTTTAAAAAAGGTCGTCCAAACTTCGGCAGGCTCAGAAAGCGCTTGTTCAGTTCCATTTATTATTGCAGCTACGCTATAAGTCTCATCTGTAGCAATGGTATCAATAAGATTACTAGCACCTGTTATAGGGGTAGCGTTTACTAATGTGCTACCTCTATATACATTATAAGAAATATCTTCAGAAAATTCTGTTCCAAAAATTCTCCAACTCACTAAAACATTGTTTGGGTCAGTCCGCACTGCTAAAACACCACGATTTAAATTTTCCATTTGTTTTTGAGAAAAACTAAATTGCGAAAACATAATTATTACAAGTAGAAATTGTTTCATAAAGTGAAATTTATATTGCTTTGGTAATTTAAATGCTGAGGCAGGCATAACAATTTGAACGATCAGGCTACTTAAAAATAGAATTAATCAAATTTACTAAAGTAAGAATGTAATACTATCCTGTGCTATGATGCGTTTAAATTAATACTTAAAATATCTAAGAGAAAGGTTATTACCCTGTAAGAACAGGATACCTTTATGTTAAAGCTTTTGTAATTTTCAATTTGTAAAAATTTGCTTAAATGAGTATGAGAAAACTTTCATTAATTTTATTTGTAACAACATGTTTATTAGTCTCTTGTAAAGAAAATGAATCTTTATTAAACCCAGAATTATCGAAAAATTCGTTAAAGCCAGACTGGGTAGATAAAGTGGGGTCTAAAGATTTTACCCTTAAAAAAGATGTTTTTTATGTAAATGATTATGGTGCGGTGAATGATGGAAAAACATTAAACACTGTTGCTATTCAAAAAACTATCGATGCTTGTGCGGAAAATGGTGGTGGTATTGTCAGCTTTCAACCAGGAGCCTATTTAACAGGTTCGATTTTTATCAGTAAAAACATCGAATTTATTGTACCTAAAGGCGTTACCATTAAAGGAAGTGAAAACATCAAAGATTACAAAGAAATTGATACTCGTATTGCAGGAATTGAAATGAAATGGCCTGCTGCGTTAATTAATGTTCGCAATCAAAAAAATGTAATTGTTAGAGGGGAAGGAACTATTGATGGACAAGGAAAAGTGTACTGGGATTATTACTGGGATTTAAGAAAAAACGACTACGAGCCAAGGGGTTTGCGTTGGATTGTTGATTATGACGCCAAAAGACCAAGAACAATTTTAATATCGAATTCTGAGAATGTGTTTTTAAAAGATTTGAACGTACAACGCGCAGGTTTCTGGACGGTTCAAGTACTCTATTCTCAATACATCACTGTTGATGGTTTAAAAATCAAAAACAATATTGGCGGACATGGTCCAAGTACAGACGGGATTGATATAGATTCTTCCAAATGGATTTTAGTACAGAATTGTGATATCGACTGTAATGATGATAATTTTTGCTTAAAAGCAGGAAGAGATTGGGATGGACAACGTGTAAATAGATCTACAGAATATGTTGTTATTAGAGATTGTATTGCCAGACAAGGTGCAGGATTGTTTACCCTTGGTAGCGAAACGTCGGGTAGTATTAGACATGTATATGTTTCTAACATCAAAGGTTTAGGTACAAAAAATGGATTGAACATTAAATCTGCAACAAACAGAGGCGGAACTGTTGAAGACATTTATTTAGAAAACATTAAAATGGATAGTGTACGAACTTTTATGGAGGTTTCTATGAACTGGAACCCTAACTATAGCTACTCAAAATTACCAAAAGAGTTTCATAAAGATTCTATACCACCGCATTGGACAAAAATGTTACAACGAATTGAGCCACCATCAAAAGGAATTCCAACATTTAAAAACATTACCTTAAATAACATCGAAGTTAAAGGCGCTAAAACAGCCATAAATGTTATTGGTTTAGAAAGTTCTGTAATAGATAATATCACC
>NZ_JBGCDQ010000048.1:0-140117 GCF_045105575.1 Winogradskyella sp.
CTGATGAACCGATCGAAGGAAGGTTCTGATTTCGTCGAGGGTTCAGAAATCCGATGTGTCGGTTCACCGTTCACCCGAGCTCCATGTACGCTGCCCCGAACCCACCTTCTGGAATCCGCTAAACAGAAACATGGCATCTGGGTGAGAACATACCAAACGCACATCCATACGTAGACCCACAGGAGATTTCGAAAGGGGTTGCTTGATCTTATCAAGTTGGAAAATTTGAAGTGCGTGTAAATTCGATGTAGAGAGAGTTACGTAGGTATATTATGTATGTTAATTTAAAGTGCAACTCTGAGATGTTCACCTGAATATTTTAAACGTGTATGTCCACGGCCAGACTGGTATCCAAAAGGCAAGCACATTCCTTCTACCGTTTGAGCTCCGGCGTCCTTCTTTGATGTGAAAAACTTCACCTTTCAGGACGAAGAACGAACCTACGGACGTTGAGCGGAAGGTCAAAGATGACCGTCCATTCATCTACAGCACTTTGGCCGGAGCAGGAGCCAACGAAGGAGAAGAATTCTATCAAAAGTGAGAAGCCTGCAAACGGATGCGCAACCAGCGAAGAGACATATATGGTCGTGCTTACTAGTTTTTGTTTTTTGTTTTTTTATTTTATCTCCCATTATTGGACTCTGTCGTCTAGCCCCACTGGCCCCCATCCTCCACTACGACTAGCTAGACGACCCAACCGGGTTCACATAGGAGGGGGGGGCTGGACCCCCTCCTGCGGTACCTGCCTATGAATATTTTTATCGCGAATGGGTTCAGCACTCCCTATGCATGTTTGGCTCTTTGTTGTGTTGCTCTGGTCACGACTGACGTTGCCGCATCGCGCCCACCATACATCGCATTGGTTTGCATCGCGTCGGGTCGAAGGCCTGGGCTGAGGCGATTCTTGGCACAGGCGGCGACCATGTTCGAGATGACCATCTACACCGCTGGCACCTCGCAGTACGCAGATGCGGTGAGCAAGGTTGGAATCGTGGCATTGTATTGTCCCTGACTTGCTTTGACGTATTTACCACATATCTTTCTTGACTCTTGGCCCTCGACGTCTGACTCTTGCAACGCCGTTCCCGCGACCCCCCCTGAACTACTGTGACCATTCGAAGCGCGGAGTACAATCGACAATCATCGCCTTGTGCCTCTGGGCCTTGCCATCCATCCAGCTCGAAAACCTCATGGTTTCCATGACCACGTCGGCGTCTCTCCCCAGAATTCCGTGTTGTTTTCCACACTATTAAATATTAATAGTCTACAGCAGTAGATCGAAGCACATAACACCGCGGCGCTGTTTGGCATTCCTCAAGCGAGGGTTTTCTCTGGATCGTTTCAAGAAAGCCTAGCTTCAAAAAAGCCTAAACCTTTCGTCGCACGCAGCGAAGTCTCATGGTGCGCTGCTTTGTGGTGCGACGATCAATTTTCGGTCTATCTTCATCTTCATCTTCATCTTCATCTTGTTCTTCGTCTTCGTCTTCGCCTTGATCTTCAGCTTCGTGTCTCAAAATCATTTATTTCGTCACACTTCAAAATTCCAACTATAAAAACTATCTTTGACAGCGATGCAAAAAACGGTTAACATACTCAACAAAAAAGCAAAATTTCAGTACGAGATATTAGATAAATATACGGCTGGAATTGTGCTTTCAGGAACTGAAATTAAATCCATCAGATCTGGTAAAGCTTCTATTGCCGAAAGCTTCTGTGAATTCAATGACAGAGACGAATTGTTTGTGATTAATATGACGGTTGAAGAATACAAATACGGCAACCATTATAACCATAGACCAAAGGCAGAGCGTAAATTACTACTCAATAAAAAAGAATTAAAGAAACTTAAAAAGGAAATGGACGTCAAAGGCATTGCCATTATTCCATTACGCTTATTCACTAACGAAAAAGGACTCGCTAAATTGGTCATTGCCATTGCAAAAGGTAAAAAACTCTACGACAAACGCGAAGTCATTAAGGATCGTGATAACAAACGGAATCTCGACCGAATTAAGAAAGATTTTCGATAATTTTAAGATTCCTATAACTTCTATACATTCATTTTTATCCTAAGTTTGAAATGATATAGGCAACCATTTGTAAAAAAATAAGGTCTATGTTAATGTACAGTTGTAACATTTAGATACGTTATACAGTAGGATGCATATAAATCGTGTGCGTTTAATTTATTCTATAAGTTCGACAGTAATCAGCATTAAATAACAATCATCAATCAAAACACTATGGCCAAAAATCTACTGAACATACTATGTATTGTTTTTAGTCTGTCTGTTTTTTCGCAAATTACTGGCAACATTACCGACCAAAATAATACTTCTTTACCTTTTGTAAATATCCTAATTGAAAACACTTACAAAGGCACTACAAGTAATGATGATGGCTATTACGAACTTAACATTTCAACACCAAAAACCTACACCATTATTTATAGCTATTTGGGTTTTAAAACCATTAAAAAAGAAGTTTCCATTACCAAATTTCCATTTCAATTAAACGTCACTTTAGAAGAAGAATCCGTATCGCTGAGTGAAGTCGTTATAGATTCAGAAAACGATCCTGCCAACGCCATAATGCGACAAGCTATAGCACAACGAAAAGCAAATCTCGATAAAATTGCATCTTTTACATCCGATTTCTATTCCAGAGGATTGATTAAAATTAAAGATGCTCCCGAAAAAATTATGGGTCAAGACATTGGCGATTTAGGCGGAGGTTTAGATTCTACCCGAAGTGGTATTATCTATTTATCTGAAACCATTTCTAAATTACAATTTTTAAATCCAGATAAACTAAAAGAAAAGATAACAGCTTCTAAAGTCAGTGGTAATGACAATGGCTTTAGCTTTAATACAGCACTAGAAGTTGATTATAATTTCTATAATAACACGGTAGAATTTGGCAACGAAATTATTTCGCCAATAGCCAATAATGCGTTTAACTATTACCGTTATAAATTAGATGGTGTATTTTATGACGATAGAGGCAATCTTATTAATAAAGTAAAAGTCATTCCAAAGCGAAAAAATGACCCAGTTTTTTCAGGGTTCATTTATATTGTAGAAGAGCAATGGACAATATATGCGTTGGAATTAGATATTACAGGCATCCAAGCACGTATTCCTGCTGTAGATGTCATTTCTTTAAAACAGAGTTTTTCCTACTCGCAAGCTGATGATATTTGGGCAAGAATTTCGCAAAGTCTAGATTTTAAATATGGCATTTTTGGTATTAAAGGAGATGGACGCTTTACAGCCGTGTATAGTAATTATAACTTTAATGCAGGACTCACAAGAAAAGATTTTGGTCGCGAAATCGTCGCTTTTGAAAATGCAGCCAATAAAAAAGACAGCCTGTTTTGGAATAAAATTAGACCTATACCGCTTACTTTAGAAGAACGTACCGATTACATAAAAAAAGATAGTATTCAAATTGTAAAAGAGTCGAAACCTTATCTAGATTCAATCGATGGAGTGCGAAATAAATTTAAACTAGGCAGTCTTTTAGGTTATACCTACCAAAATTCTCATAAAGATTACCGACTTGGTTATGACATCCCAATTTCGGATGTGAGCTTCAATACCGTTCAAGGTTTTACAGCAAATGCCAACGTGTTTTACACCAAAGGCTATGATGATTATAACCGATTTTTTAGCGTAAGCAGTAACATTCAGTATGGGTTTTCGGACGACAGACTACGCGCAACAGGAAGCTTAACGTATAAATTTAATAGTGTTAGTAATTCATTTTTAACATTATCTGGTGGAGTTGCTGTTCAACAATTTAATCCTTCGAATCCGATTTCACTTTTAGAAAATTCTGTAGCATCCCTATTTTTTGAAGAAAATTATATGAAACTCTACGAACGTCAGTTTGTACAATTAAATTATTCCGAAGAGTTATTTAATGGCTTCCGTTTATACGCTAATACTAGTTATGAAAGACGACAAGCCTTGTTCAACACAACTGATCAGACTTTTTATCCGAAAGAAAATAAAGCCTTTTTAAGCAATAATCCACTAGACCCAACCAGTAGTAGCGCTCCATTTGAAAATCATAATATTATTAAAGGATCACTTACAGCACGTATTAATTTTGGACAAGAATACATGAGTTATCCTAATGAAAAATTCAACATTGGCAATGACAAGTATCCAAGCTTATTTTTGGGTTACGAAACAGGTTTTGGAGCCACTAATAGCGACTATAATTTTAATCAAATCAAAGCACGTTTAACGCAAGCTTTTAATATTAGAGATAAAGGACGATTTAGATACAACCTAAGAGCTGGTAAGTTTTTTAATGCCGAAGACATTGCCTTTATGGATTACCAACATTTTAATGGTAACCAAATTAATGTAAGCCGTCGTGGTAATTACACAGACGTGTTTAACAATTTAGGCTATTATACAGCCAGTACCAATGATGCGTATTTTGAAGCTCATACGGAACACGATTTTAATGGCTTTTTACTCGGAAAAGTACCTTTGTTAAATAAGCTAAATTTTAATTTAGTAGTTGGAGCTCACTTATTAGCAACACCAGAGGCAACTCCTTATCAAGAATTTACCGTTGGTGTAGATAATATAGGTTGGGGAAAATGGAGGTTTTTAAGAGTAGATTATGTGCGTTCGTACCAAAGCGGATTTCAGAGTGATGCCATTTTGTTTGGTCTAAAATTCTTTTAACTTTATAAAATGAAAAAACTTCTATTTATAGCATTCGTAATGTCATTGAGTTTAACTGCTCAAGAAACAACAGACTATTCAAAAAATGTCTCAACATTAGATAGTACCATAGCAAGCTTATACTCCGTAATTTCTGGTGATAAAGGTGAAGCACGCAATTGGGAATTATTCAAACATTTGTTTCAAAAAGACGCCAAACTGATTCCGACATGGAAAAATCCAAAGGGCGAAACCAAGGTGCGTTACATGTCGCCAGACGACTATATCAATTCATCTGGAAAGTGGTTGGTAGAAAATGGATTTCATGAAGTAGAACTCAACCGTGAAGTTCAAACTTTTGGAAATATTACCCATGTTTTTAGTACTTATGAAGCCTACCAAAGTAAAGCCGATAAAACTCCATTAATGAGCGGTATCAATAGTATTCAATTATTTAACGATGGTAATCGTTGGTGGATTATTAATATCTATTGGATGCAAGAATCGGATGAATTTCCTATTCCTGAAGCCTACTTGCCTAAAAATTGAAAGTCGTATGTCTTCAAAGACGATCTTATGGATGTCATAAAGAAATTCTAAACACCACTTCAGTGTCATAATTACTACTTATTTTTATAAAATATCTCTCAAAATAATTCATACATGAATAAGCCTTTAAAATCAATTTCAATTTTAAGCATTGCCATATCCATTTCAATAGCGAGTTGTGCCCAAAACACTGAGAAGAAAGCACAACCCATTTTTAAAGATGGTGAAGCTCAAATTGTAGAAGCCTTTAGTGATTCCGACAACTGGTTACGACACGATTTATGGGTAGAGACAGAATTCGATACAGATGGAAACGGAGAACCAGATCGTATGCATGTTGCTGTAACACGACCAGCACAAACCGAAACAGAAGGCTTAAAATTACCCGTAATTTATATTTCTAGTCCTTATTTTGCTGGTGTAGCAGGTGATGCGCCTGGGATTATGTGGGATGTTACTATAGAATTAGGTGAAACCGCAAAAGAACGTGTACATCCTGAAGTGCAACGCAGAGGCCAACGTCCCATTATTTCAAATTCACATATTAGAAAATGGATACCTAGAGGTTATATTGTAGTGCATTCGTCTTCACCAGGCACAGGATTATCAGATGGAGCACCAACCATTGGTGGTAAAAACGAATCTTTAGCACCAAAAACCGTCATCGATTGGTTATGCGGACGCGCAAAAGGCTATACCGAAAGAGACGGCAACGAGGAAGTAAAAGCGTATTGGTCTACTGGCAAAGTAGGCATGACAGGGACTTCTTATAACGGTACATTACCCTTAGCTGCTGCAACTACAGGAGTTGAAGGTTTAGAAGCTATTATTCCTATTGCACCAAATACCTCTTATTATCATTATTACCGTTCTAACGGTTTAGTACGTTCGCCAGGTGGTTATTTGGGAGAAGATATTGATGTGCTTTATGATTTTGTACATAGCGGCAAAGAAGAAAATCGTGCTTACAATAATAAAACCGTTAGAGATACCGAAATGAAAAATGGTATGGATAGAGCAACTGGCGATTATAATGAGTTTTGGGCAGGTAGAGATTATTTGAATCAGATGGACAATATGAATGCTGCGCTCCTCATGGCTCATGGATTTAATGATTGGAATGTGATGCCAGAGCACAGTTACCGCATTTACAAAGCCGCAAAAGAAAAAGGCTTAGCAACGCAAATTTATTACCATCAGAATGGTCATGGTGGTCCACCTCCTCTGTCTATGATGAATCGCTGGTTTACAAAATATTTACATGGTATTGATAATGGTGTTGAAAATGAAGAACACAAAGCCTATATCGTTAGAGAATATGATGATAAATTAAAACCAACGGCTTATAAAGATTATCCAAATCCTGAAGCTAAAGCTGTGACTTTAAACTTAACTAGTGGTGGAACTTCTATTGGTGGATTAACACTTAATACTGTCCCAGAGGCAGAAGAGTTGTTTTCTGATGATGTTTCTATGTCTGGCAGTGATTTAGCAAAAACAGAAAACTCAAAAAACAGACTCTTATATGTGACACCTAAATTAAAAGAAGACTTGCATATTTCTGGTGTCCCTAAAATAACAGTAACATTATCTAGTAGTAAAATCGCTGCTAATTTATCGGTTTGGTTGGTGTCTCTGCCATGGCAAGAAGGAAAAGAATTTAAAATTACTGACAATATTATAACCCGAGGTTGGGCAGATCCTAAAAACCACAAATCGTTAACAGATGAAGAGGATTTAAAACCAGGAAAATTCTACACTGTTAATTTCGATTTACAGCCAGACGATCAAATCATTAAAGCAGGACAACAAATTGGACTCATGATTTTTTCAAGCGATAAGGAATATACGCTACATCCAAAAGCAGGAACCGAACTAACCGTTAAATTAGATAAGACCACATTGACTTTGCCTGTTGTTGGTGGAAGTGATGCTTTTGTGAAGGCGACTAATTAATCTTTAGTTTTTCAGTAATAGTTCTCTTCTTTTGGGAAAAAGACGAGTTCCGATTACTATGGGAAGGTCTCATGTCTTTTTTAAATCTTAATTCTTATCCTCTAACATCGGTACAAACCTGAAATCACCAAATTCATGTTTTTCGAATGCTTTTGGTCCCTTTCTAATAAATAAAGTCATCACTTGTACTTTATCACCAACTGGTATTACCAACCGACCACCAATGGCTAATTGACTCAATAAGGGATTAGGTACAAAAGGTGCTCCTGCTGTAACGATGATACTTTGAAAAGGGGCCTCTTCAGGCAAGCCTTTATAACCATCGCCAAAAATGAGTTTTTTAGCACGATAACCGATTTTGGGTAAAAATTTAGACGTTTTTTTAAAGAGTTCTTTCTGACGCTCAATACTATACACCTTTGCGCCAAGTTCTAAAAGTACCGCTGTTTGATAGCCACTACCAGTACCAATTTCTAAAACTTTATCTTCAGGTTGTACCTGTAATAACTCCGATTGAAACGCAACAGTATAGGGCTGAGAGATGGTTTGATCTGCTCCTATCGGAAACGCTTTATCTTGATACGCATGATCTACAAACCCTGAGTCCATAAAAAAATGTCTCGGAATTTTACCAATAGCCTTTAAGACGCCTTGGTCTTTTATATCTTTTTTAACCAGCGTTTCAACCAATTGTTGGCGCATGCCTTGATGCTTGAATGTATCTTTCAAAAAGCGGAGTTTAGTTTTAGTAAAAATAGTTCAAAGAAGAACAAATTCCAACCTTAAAAGTTCAAATTCCAAAACTAAATTCAAGATTCCAACTTTAAAAAAGAATCTAAATAATGTCATAAATTTTCAAACTACAAAACCCTCTTTTCAACTGTATTTTAAATCGCATGTTTTGGAATTTAGTTTTTGGCTTTTGGAATTTGTAAGCTGTATTAATTTTTAGACTTTCTTTACGAATTATGTAATTCAAATCCACTATTTTTGTTAAAAACCTAAACATATGCTGAAAGCTGGAGTTCTTGGTGCTGGTCACCTTGGTAAAATTCACTTGAGATTACTTAATCAATCCAACAAATACGATCTTGTCGGTTTTTACGATGCAGATCCTGAAAATGCAAATTTGGTTGTTGAAGAATTCGGTTATACGTATTTTGATTCTATAGACGATTTAATTGATGCTGTAGATGTTGTGGATATTGTGACTCCTACCCTTTCGCATTACGAATGTGCTAAAAAAGCTATTAAAAAAGGCAAACATATTTTTATAGAAAAACCCATTACCAATACGGTTGAAGAAGCAGAAACCATTAGAACTTTAGTGGCTGAGCATGGAGTTAAAGGACAAGTTGGCCATGTGGAACGTTTCAATCCTGCGTTTATAGGAGTTAAAGATCAGATTAAAAATCCGATGTTTATTGAATGTCATCGTTTGGCAGAATTTAATCCTCGTGGTACTGATGTGCCAGTGGTATTAGATTTAATGATTCATGATATTGATATTATCTTAAGTGTTGTTGATTCTACAGTGAAAAATATTTCAGCCAGTGGAGTTTCAGTAGTAAGCGACACTCCTGATATTGCAAACGCGCGTATTGAATTTAAAAATGGCTGTGTTGCCAATTTAACAGCCAGCCGAATTTCACTGAAAAACATGCGTAAAACACGGTTTTTTCAAAAAGACGCTTATATCTCAGTGGACTTTTTAGAGAAGAAATGTGAAGTTGTAAAAATGAAAGACGCTCCAGAAAATCCTGGTGATTTTGATATGATTCTTCAGAATGCAGAAGGCATAAAAAAACAAATCTATTTCGATAATCCTGAAATTGAAAACAACAATGCCATTTTAGACGAATTAGAAACCTTTGCAGATGCTATTAATAATAATACCAAACCTGTGGTGACCTTGCATGATGGCACAGAAGCTTTAAGAGTTGCAAATATGATTATTAATCAGTTTTAAAACGTATGTTTTCAAAACTTCATAGTGTAAATCTTATTATTCCACCAAATCACTAGCAGTTCCGTTTCTTAAATCAGCTATCCATTGATTTAAAGTGGTGCCATTGACGGTTTCATTCAATGTTGCGCTACCTAAAAAGGTGTGCGATGTGCCTTCTTTGTAAAACACTTTCCAGTTATCATGGTTGTCGAGCACATTGGTTTTAATAGTCATTAAACCATCTCTAAATGCTTCCGCAGAGAGCAATTGCAATGGCACAACTGGACAATTATCTTGTCCGAAACTATAAAACCCTCTAATCGTTGTATCTTCATAAGTACTTATAAAGCCATAATTGAATGTGGGATATTTAACCGCCAAGTATTCATATACTTTTTGAAGATTAAAATCATAAGTGCTTTGTACCACAGTATCTAAATCGTTAGGTAGATTATTATTTAAACTCCAGAGGTTATTCCATGTGGACTCTAAACATGGCGTTAAAATTGAAGTCTCTAAAAATACAGGGCCAGAATCCACTAAAACTGTGGTTGGAGTTGCGGTTCCGAAAACAGACGCAAGTTGCACAGTATTTAAATACATGCCAAATCCGCCAGCACTAGAACCAGAAAAAACAATTTCAGATACACCACCATTCGCATCAAAATACGTTTTTAGTTCATTTAAGATAACGCTGACGTTACTGAATCCCGTCATCACTTGATTATTTGGTCCTCCATTAGGCACATCAGCAGCTGAATTTGATCCAGAATGTACATCTCCAGTAGCATAAGGAACAAAAACAAAGTTCCAATCGGCAAATTGATTATCTGCAGCATCTCTATCGATAATCAATGCATTTTGATTCGAAATACGCTGAAAAAAGTCATCTTCTGTAAAGCTATCAATATTACCAGAGCAGGTAATATTATTAAAACAAGCACCACCTCCATCTAAAAATATCAGTAATTTTTGAGAGTCAGGATTGAGCACAACTCCATAGCCCATAGCATCACCATTTCTGGAAGTCACTGCGTCATTAGCCATCCATGTAATTTGATTTGGACTATCCGCAGCCACCAACTCTAAAGCGGTTAATTCGTTTTCATCTGAATCGGAATCGTTAGTAGAATTATCCGACTCACAACTTGTAAAACTTATGCTAAAAATCAATAAGAGAATGAAACAAGACAATTGCCCTAAGGATAATGGTTGGGATTTGGTTTTAATTGGGATCATTTGTTGTTTTTTAGATTAAATAGTGACTTATTTTAAAAATATCAATTATTTATTGATTATCAAGACTTATTAACAGAAATATTAATCTAGAATTCTAAATTAGAGCTTCACATAAATTAAGTATCACAATCACTTTTACCAACTAGTTTTCAAGCCTAAAACCCATAAAATTGAAAAGCCGTCTCAACTTGTATATGTCACTACCAATGTCTAACTTTGACTATAATTATACCACGATACAATTTAAAATAACATACTGAAAAACAAACACTTAACAATACTTTATTAAATGAAAAACATAGCAGTAATAGGAGCAGGAACCATGGGTAATGGTATTGCGCATACCTTTGCACAATCTGGGTTTAAAGTGCAACTTATTGATATTAGTGACGCATCTCTACAACGAGGCATGGATACCATTTCTAGAAACTTAGATCGTATGGTCGCTAAAGAAAAAATAAGTGAAGCCGATAAATCTGAAACCTTAGGCAATATTTCTACGTTTACGGATACCAAAGAAGGCGTTAAACATGCGGATTTGGTTGTAGAAGCAGCGACTGAAAATTTAGAGTTAAAACTTAAAATCTTTAAACAACTTGACGACGTTTGCAATGAAAACACCATTTTGGCGACCAACACATCCTCGATCTCAATCACTCAAATAGCAGCTGTAACATCGCGACCAGATAAAGTGATTGGCATGCACTTTATGAATCCTGTACCCATTATGAAATTGGTTGAAATCATTAGAGGCTACAGTACCAGTGATGCAGTTACAAATACCATAATGGATTTATCTAAAACATTAGGTAAAGTACCAACCGAAGTTAATGACTATCCTGGTTTTGTGGCCAACCGTATTTTAATGCCAATGATTAACGAATCTATTGAAACACTTTACAATGGTGTTGCTGGTGTTGAAGGAATTGATACGGTTATGAAATTAGGTATGGCACACCCAATGGGTCCATTACAATTAGCAGATTTTATTGGCTTAGATGTTTGTTTATCGATTTTAAATGTGATGTATGATGGTTTTAAAAATCCAAAATACGCACCTTGTCCACTTTTAGTAAATATGGTGATGGCCGGAAAATTAGGAGTGAAGTCTGGCGAAGGATTTTATGATTATGCTGAGAGCAGAAAAGCTGAGAAAGTTTCTGATCAATTTTCTAAGTAAAAAGTATTAAAACATGGCTAAAATAATTCCATTTAAAGCAGTAAAACCAACAAGAGCTATTGTAGGCTTGGTGGCTGCGCGTCCGTATCAAAGTTATACGGTAGATGAACGCGAATCTCGTATGGAATACAATCCATTTAGTTTTCTGCATATTGTAAATCCTGGTTACAAATACGATCAGGAAGTGACAGGTGAAGAACGTTACCGTTTGGTAAAAAACAGATATTTAGAGTTTAAGGAAGATGGAGTTTTCGTTCAAGATGAAAAGCCATCCTTTTATGTCTATAAAATTGTAAATCGCTATGGTCAGGAATTTAGTGGTATTATCGCAGCAACCAGTGCCGAAGATTATGAAAATGACATTATAAAAAAACACGAAGATACTATTGCTAAACGCGAAGAAACTTTTAAAAGCTATATCCAAACTGTTGGTTTTAATGCAGAACCTGTATTATTGACCTATCCTGATAATGCCATTATTGCGGACATCATTAAAGAAACTCAAAAAGGCTATGCTGAATTTGAATTTACAATGACCTATAGAGATACGCACTATCTATGGAAAATAGATAATGATAAAACTATTGAAGCTATAACAGCAGAATTTAGTATGATGAAAACCATCTATATTGCAGATGGGCATCACAGATCAGCTTCGTCTTATTTATTATATACGGATGAAAAAGAAAAGAATACCAACCACAAAGGCACAGAATCTTATAACTTTTTTATGTCGTATTTAATTCCTGAGTCTGAGTTAGTCATTCATGAATTTAATCGCTTAGTAAAAGATTTAAACGGCTTATCAAAGGAAGAATTTTTAATTAAATTAGATGCATTTTACCGTATAGAAAACAGAGGTCAGATGCCTTACCACCCTTCTAAACCACATCATTTTAGCATGTATTTAGATGGCGAGTTTTATTCTTTATACTTACGGAAAACAGCGTATCAGTTTAAAACTGCGTTAGACGAATTGGATGCGCAATTACTGTATAAAACCATTCTTCAACCCATTTTAAAAATAGAAGATTTAAGACATGATAATCGTATTGCCTACGTTAACGGAAGGCATGAAATGATTACCATAAAAAGTAGCGTAGATAGTGGAGACTTTACTGTGGGTTTTGGTATGTGTGCTTCCAATGTGCAACAGATGAAACAAATTGCAGACGAAGGCTTAAAAATGCCTCCAAAAAGCACCTATATATTACCAAAACTGAGAAGTGGCATTACAATTTATGAATACTAATAAATGTTTAGTTGTTTTGATGTTTTGCCGTTGAGTCGCTCAACTAAATAACAAAGCAGCCAAAAACAAACAAATAGAAATGAGCATAAAAGAAAATTTAATCAACATAAAATCAGAATTACCCGAACACGTTACCTTAGTTGCAGTTTCAAAAACGAAGCCGATACCTAACGTAATGGAAGCCTACGATACTGGACAGCGTATTTTTGGAGAAAACAAAATCCAAGAAATGGCAGACAAGTACCAGCACATGCCAAAAGATATTGAGTGGCATATGATTGGACATGTGCAACGTAATAAGGTAAAGTATATGGCTGAATTTGTGAGTTTAATTCATGGTGTAGAAAGCTTCAAACTATTAAAAGAGGTTAATAAGCAAGCTGAAAAACACCATAGAATTATCAACTGTTTACTTCAAATTAAAATTGCCGAAGAAGAGAGTAAATTTGGGATGTCAGCACAAGACGCTTCTGCCCTATTACAATCGGCAGAATTTTCAGAATTAAAACATATTAAAATTACAGGCGTTATGGGTATGGCAACCTTTACAGATGACATGACTCAGGTTGAAAATGAATTTCGGTTTTTAAAACGCACGTTTACAGACCTTCAATCACTAAACGCAGATCTCAAAACTATAAGTATGGGCATGAGTGGCGATTATCAATTAGCTATTGATTGTGGCAGCACTATGATTCGCGTAGGAAGTAGTATCTTTGGAGCTCGTAATTAAATTTCGCTCGCAAGTCATTACGGTCATTTAAAGCCTTTGGATCTTAATTTTCACTGAGTTTACAGACAACGATGACACAACAAACAACTTAACAAAAAAGTTATTTACGCAATACTAGACATAGAAACCACAGGTGGTAAATTTAATGAAGAAGGCATCACTGAAATTGCAATCTATCAATTTGATGGCCATAAAGTCACCGATCAATTTATTTCGTTGGTGAATCCTGAGCGCGAAATTCAACCTTTTGTAGTTAATCTTACTGGCATCAATTCTAAGATGCTAAAAAGCGCACCCAAGTTTTATGAGGTTGCCAAGCGCATCGTAGAAATTACGGAAGATTGTATTATTGTAGCACACAATTCATCTTTTGACTACCGTATTCTTAAAACTGAATTTAAACGTTTAGGATTTCCTTTTAAGCGAAAAACGCTCTGTACCGTTGAGCTTTCCCAACAATTGATTCCTGACATGGAATCGTATAGTTTAGGTAAATTAACGCGTGCTTTGGGCATTCCGATGAGCGATAGACATCGTGCCAACGGAGATGCTATGGCAACTGTGACCTTGTTTAAAATGCTCTTAAATAAAGATCTCGACAAAACTATTGTTAAAGATGCTATTAAAATAGAACAGAAATCGAAACTCGCTCCCAATCTAAAAGACATCATTGAAGAATTGCCTAGCGAAACTGGTGTTTACTATATTCATGATGCCAATGGTAGTATTATTTATATTGGTAAAAGCAATAATATAAAAAAACGCATTACGCAGCATTTTACAAATACCAATTCTAAATCTAAAAAAATACAACTTCAAGTCGCTTCCGTCACTTACGAAAAAACAGGAAGTGAATTGGTGGCATTACTAAAAGAAAGTGAAGAAATTAAGGTGAATAAACCACGTCATAATCGTGCTTTAAAGCGCAGTAAGTTTAGTCATGGTTTATATAGTTTTATGGATAACAATGGCTATTTAAATTTAACGATTAGTTATCTTAAAAAAGATAAAACACCCATAACCACCTTTGCAAATAAACAGAGTGGTTTATCATTTATGACCAAAATGATTGAAACTTATGAGCTCTGCAATAAGCACTGTGGTTTAGAAAAAGGTGATACGCATTGTTTTAAGTACACTATTAAAAAATGTAAAGGAGCTTGTGTTTGTGAAGAAGATACCGAAGCTTATAATGAACGTGCCCAAAGTGTCATTGATCTCAATATGTATCAAACCAAAAGTATGGCTTTAATTGATAAAGGACGAACTACTGGAGAAAAAAGTGTGGTGTTGGTAGAAGATGGTATTTTTAAAGGGATTGGCTTTTTTAATTTGAATCATCAAATAAATAATAGAGACATTTTATCTTCACTTATAACACCTATGCAAAACGATAGAGATACCCAGCATATTATACAAAGTTATATGAGAAGAAATAAACGAATAAAAATTGTTGAATTAACCTAGTTTTACTTTTTGTACATTTAAACAATGGAATCGCAATACAAACATAATTGGCAAAGTAAACTTCATGAAATAATTTATGAGGCAGATACACCTATTGGTAAATGGTTTGATGTTCTACTCTTATTCTTTATTTTATTAAGTATTGTCTTAGTAATGCTAGAAAGCGTTACCAGTATAGACCAACAATATCATCGTGTTTTATATATAGGTGAATGGTTAGTGACCATTTTATTTTCGGTAGAATATGTTTTAAGAATTATAAGTGTAAAAAAACCCTTAAAGTACGTGTTTAGCTTTTTTGGTATTATAGATTTTCTGTCAACCATACCAATGTATCTTTCATTTTTATTCGTAGGCTCACAAGCCCTAGTTACTTTGAGAGCATTACGATTATTAAGAGTTTTTAGAATCTTAAAATTGGCACGTTATCTTGGTGCTTCAAACCAACTCAAAGATTCCATAATTGCAAGCCGTGTTAAGATTATGGTATTTCTATTTGCAGTGATGATATCCTCTGTTATTTTCGGAACAATTATGTACCTAGTCGAAGGAGAAGCTAATGGTTTTGATAACATCCCAAAAAGTGTGTATTGGTGTGTTGTGACACTGACCACCGTAGGGTTTGGTGATATTGCACCACAAACAGCCTTAGGCCAATTAATTACCACTTTTATTATGATTTTAGGTTACGGCATTATTGCTGTACCAACAGGCATTGTTTCTGCGGAATACGTTAGAAGTAGTCAAAAAGCAGATCAGGAAGAAGAGCATTTAAATCAAAATAACCAGAGCGAACGCATTCAATCAAACTTAGGTCATGTTCATCTTAACTCTCAGCATTGTGCTAATTGCAATGTTTCAGACCATAGAGATAAATCGGAATTCTGCTATAGTTGCGGACATGAGCTCCATCCTTAAACTAGCAAATTTTAATGGCTAAGATGTTAAACAACCATTTAATTTCTATTGTTGGTCCTACAGCAATTGGAAAAACGGCCTTAAGTATAAAGCTAGCACAGCACTATAAAGCGGAAGTTATTTCAGCAGATTCACGTCAATTTTATAAAGAAATGTCTATCGGAACAGCTGCACCATCAAAAGAAGAACTTAATGCAGCGCCTCATCATTTTATTCAACATAAATCCATAAAAGATTATTTTACTGTAGGTGATTTTGAACGCGATGCAATTTTAAAACTAAAAGAATTACATACTCAAAACCAAATGGCGATTATGGTTGGTGGTTCAGGATTATATGTGAAAGCTGTGACAAAAGGATTGGATTATTTCCCTGAAGTTGAACCGCATATTAGATCTGATCTTAACCTTCAGCTCGAAAATTATGGTTTGAATCATTTACAAGAACAACTTAAAAAGCTAGATACAACCTCTTATAATACTATTGCTATTGATAATCCACAACGTGTCATAAGAGCCTTAGAAATTTGTATTGGATCTGGTGAACCATATTCGTCTTTTCTGACTAATAGCGCTAAAAATCGGGATTTTAAAACCATCTCCATTGGTCTTAACGCAGAACGCGATATCATTTACGACCGTATTAACCAGCGTGTTGATATAATGATCGCTAATGGTTTGCTTGATGAAGCAAAAACACTTTTTCCTTATAAACATCTCAATGCTTTAAACACGGTTGGTTATAAAGAATTATTCAATTATTTTGAAGGTGAATGGCCACTTGAGTTTGCCATTTCAGAAATAAAAAAGAATACGAGACGTTTTGCTAAGCGTCAACTCACTTGGTTTAGAAAGGATAAAAGTATCACGTGGTTTGACTATAACACAAATCCAACAGAAATTATTGATTTTATTGAAACGCAGCTTTAAGCTTCTAGACCTACAAAATGATTATTTTTTTTAATCAAATGCCTTTAAACTGAACAAATTATTTTCAAACCAATAATAGCCTACAAAAGTAAAAATTAAAATCCCTAATCCGTCTGCGATAAGATCTGCAATATCTAAAGTACGATTAGGAAAAAACACCTGACTCAGTTCTTCTAAAAGCACAAAAACAGAAACTAACACTGTTCCTAAAGGTAACTTTTGCCACAAATTAATCGATTTGAATTTTAGCGCAAAATTTAAAAGTAAGGTCAACATTCCGAAAAGAAAAAAATGACCGACTTTGTCACCATTAGGTATGCTGCCAATAATTTCGAAGAATATCGTTTGCTTATTGGTATCCGCAGAAACTATAATCCATAGAATAAAAAGAAAAAACAACATCGTAATAACTTGCACCACTCTATGCATCTGCTCCAATTTTTAAAACAGAAAAACCCAGAACATAATTATAGTCTGGGCTTTTACTAAAATTACTTTTTATAACTTAAGAATTGGCATTAACTACCAACCTAAAGCCTTCTCCGTGAATGTTTAATATTTCAACATTCGGATCTGGTTTCAAATATTTACGCAATTTGGCAATGTACACATCCATACTTCGAGATGTAAAATAATTATCATCTCTCCAAATCTTTGTTAATGCTAATTCTCTCGGCATTAAATCATTTTCGTGCAAGGCTAATAAACGTAACAATTCATTTTCCTTCGGTGATAATTTAGACGGGTTTTCGCCATCAAATTTCAGGAAGCGTAATTTTGAATTCAAATCGAAACGTCCAATTTTAAATTCAAATTGTTTACTATCTGCAACCGTATCTGTAGCCTTACGTTGTATAATAGCTTTTATCTTCATTAATAAGACTTCACTATCAAAAGGTTTATTGAGGTAATCATCAGCTCCTACTTTATAACCTTTAAGTACATCTTCTTTCATGGCTTTTGCCGTTAAGAAAATAATTGGCACATCTGTATTTTTTTCTCTAATTTCTTTAGCCAATGTAAATCCGTCCTTGTATGGCATCATCACATCTAAAATACAAAGATCATAGTCATCTTTTTTGAACTTCTCGAAGCCTTCCATACCATTTTTAGCATGGACTACATCGTAATCGTTCATCATTAAATAATCTTTTAACACAGTTCCAAAATTTGGATCGTCTTCTACTAAAAGAATTTTTTTGTTTTGCTCTTCCATAGTTTGTTTTTATGATATTAACGGCATTTTTATAATAAAAGTACTGCCTTTTCCTTTTTCACTTTCTACTGATATATGACCTTGATGGTCTTCTACAATTTTTTTAACGTAAGCCAAACCTAAACCGTGCCCTTTAACATTGTGTACGTTGCCTGTGTGTTCCCTATAAAATTTCTCGAACACGCGCTTCGCCACTGCTTTCGACATTCCGTTACCTTGATCGCTAATTTTTACTATAATATTGTGTCCTACATTTTCGGTATACACATCTATTTTAGGTGCTTCATCCGAATATTTTATGGCGTTATCTAAAACATTAACAATGACGTTTGTAAAATGAGTATCGTTAGCCAGTATTGAGGACTGTTCTGCATTTAAATGCGTTTTTACATAACCTTGTCTGTCTTCAACGATAAGTTCAACATGCGTCACGGCATCCTCTACTAAGTCGTGCAATTCTATACGTTCCTTACTAATATTAAGTTCGTTTTTATCTAATTTAGAAATTCGCAATACATTTTCTACTTGGGCATGCATGCGCTTATTTTCTTCCTTAATCATGCCTAAATAACGTAAGACTTTCTCTTGGTCTCCAATTATTTTAGGATTTCTAATAGAATCTAAGGCCAAATTGATGGTTGCAATTGGTGTTTTAAATTCATGCGTCATGTTATTAATAAAATCAGTCTTAATCTGCGAAATTTGTCGTTGTCTTATTAACTGATAAATAGCACTTGTGTAAGCAATGATGATGATACTTGTAAATATGATTGACAATATGATCATCCACATAATAGACGATAATAAGTATTTTTTTCTATCCGGAAAATCAACCCATAGATTAAAACTACTATCATTATTGTTGTCTAAAAAGATTTTAATACCATAAACATTAGGTGTCATTTCAAAATTTTGCGATTGAACTTTTGTCGCTAAATCATCATCATAAATTGCAAATTCAAAATCAAGATCTATACCTTCATCGTTTAACTCGCGTTCTAACAATGCTCTAACTTTCTCTTGTGAAACGCGTTTATAAACAGGCTTGTCTTTTAAAAGATCTTTAAACGAATCTTCATAGGCCTGTTTGTCTAATGCGCCTAATGATGAGTATTCTCTTAACCTAGTTTCAGGATCCATGCGTCTTACACCATCTATAGTCGTAGTATTAAACGTTTCTGTAACACGCTCACTATATAATTTACTGATATTAAAACTGTCGGCATCAATTTCATTAAACAAAGAAGGTACTTTAAAACGTTCCTCTAAAACGGTATTACGATGTACGATGGTTTTATTATTAATATCATCTTCCTCCGCTATAAAAAGCTGTTTAAGAATGGACGAATCTGCTTTGTTATCTTTATTTAAAAATGGTTGAAGTTTTTCGAAATAACTACGAAACTCATAGTCTTCAATCGCTTTAGATACATAACTCAAAGAACGTTTAACACTTAGTGTAAAATTCTTATCCTCATTCTCGATACTATTATTGATAAAAAAAGATTGGACAAAAATAATACCTATGAGCGATAAACTCATTAACACTATTAACAACACGAATAGCTTTTTGCTCATCCCTCAAATTTAACATTTTAACATTTAGCACAAATTATGTTTAACCTAACGTTAACAAAAGAAATTTGAAATCAGTTTTTTATAATTTCTAGGATATTATTATGAATTTCAAAAGCTTGTTTTTTAGCTTCTTCTAAATCATTATTAGTTATGATGAAGTCAGATTTTTTCATTTTTTCAGCATCGGATAACTGATTATTAATAATTGATTTTATCTTTTTTTCAGATGCACCATCGCGTTTCATAACACGTTTTATTCTTAAATCTTCGTCTGCAATTACAGTGATGATGTAATTGTATTGACTTTCGAGATTATTTTCAAAAATTATTGCCGCTTCTTTTATCACATAATCACCTTTTTGCTTTTTTAACCACCGTTTAAAATGCGCTGCAACTTTAGGATGTACAATTGCATTCATCTTTTCTAAGAGTGTACGATCTCCAAAAATTTTTGAAGACAAATACGTTCTATTCAATTGATCTTCTTTATAAGCCTCTTTACCAAAGAGCTTTATGAGTTGTCTTCTAATGACTTTCGATCGATGCATTAAAGCCTTTGCTTCATCATCTGCGATATAAACTGGTACACCATAAGATTTAAAACACTTTAAAATCGTTGTTTTTCCACTTCCAATGCCACCTGTTAATCCAACTATTATCATCTTATAATTTAATAAAATCTATCTTTTTTTGTTTCACGTTGGTGTATTTAACCACCTCTGGTTTTTTAACCACTTTAGGCACTAAATAGGTTTGATTTTCTTTTAAGGTGTCATAATCACACTCCACCTTAAAGTCTAATGCCTTAATAGTATTATAATTTTCTAAATCTACGTAATAAGACACATTCACCGTTTTTGGAAAGTAATTAATCGTCACATCAGAAGGCTGATTTTTAATAGAAATCGGCACTTCTACCGTCCCTTCCGTAAATTTAACAACATCGCCCTTCATGCTAATTTTCTTGGGAAAAATAGCGATATCAGCATATTCTGAAATGTCTAAATCTACGCTTTCATCAATTTGAGCTTGTACATCATTAAGCACAACTTCTTTAGTTGCTATAGTATTGATTTTATAAATTTCGGAAGCAGGTCCTACTATTTTCACACTATCCTGACTTAATTTAAAGTTCCCTTTTAAATCGTAACCTATAGCATAATCAATAGTTTGCTTTAACTCAATAGGCACCATCTTAGAAGCACTTTTAGAATAGGCTATTAAAAGAGTATCTGGACTCGTATTAAGCAGTTTGTAAGAATCACCAAGTTGATCTTCTATAAGGTATTGCTGTTTTTGAACATCGAATATAAAATGATGCGATGTAATACTGACATCAAGTTTAGCACTTAAAATAAGATCTTTAGATGTTGTAAACATCAGAGATATTAGCGAAAAACCTTTAGCTTCAACATAAGCATTAATATAGTTTAAGGAATCATTTTTTAAAAGAATTTCATCATCAATATCAACTAAATTTATTTTTAAAGGAATGGTTTGCTTGTAAGAATTAGATAATTTCGAAAAAATTAGAAACACAAATGCAATCATAAAAAACAGACTAAAACGTTTGACGCTTTTCTTTTTGAAATGATTTAAAATACGCATGTGAAGATTTGAATTTATTTAAAATTTAAAAAAACAGATGTGGAAATGACTCTTCTGGATTTTTGCCTAATATAACCAAACTAAATGTTGATTTTATAAACCCATAACCGTAACCAAAAAATTGAATACCTATAGCCAGTAAAGCCTGAAATGCGACACTCACACTTCTATTTGAAATTAACGCAACTATAAAAGCAACACTAAAATATACGCCAAAAATAGCTAATGGTAGATGAAACTGAAACCAACTCATTATAATTGACAGTATCAACCCTAAACTAAACAGCGCAGGAAACCAATATACTACACTCTTAGAACCTGGATGCCATTGATTAAGAATAGGTCTTACCATACCAAATTTATGGACTTGCTTATAAAATTTAGACCAAGATACACGACGTTTATGATATACAAAAGCGTCTTCTAAAAGGGTGGTTTTAAAACCTAATTGATGCAAACGTAAAGATAAATCTGGATCTTCACCAGGATGTATTTTACCAAAACCACCAGAGGCTATAAATGCCTTTTGTGATAAACCCATATTAAAACTTCTTGGCTGAAAATCTTCGACATTTCTCTTACCACCTCGAATACCTCCTGTGGTCATAAAAGAAGTCATAGCAAAATTAATCGCTTTTTGAAGATTAGAAAACGACGAATGTGCTGCATCTGGTCCTCCAAAACAATCGTAATAGGTTGTTTCTAAAAACGTTTTTACTTCCGTTAAATAATTTGAAGGCAACAACACATCGGAATCTAAAATGATAAAATAATTTCCTTTTGCTTTACGCATGCCATAGTTTCTAGAATCACCTGGACCAGAATTTGGTTTAAAATAATACGAGATATTGAGCTGGCTAGCAAATTGCTCAACGATGTGTTTTGAGGTTTCTGTAGATCCATCTTCAATAATAACAATTTCATAATCGTTTGATGTACCCAAATTTAAAAAGCTCTCTAAGAGCTCTTTAATTTCATCTGGTCGATTATAGACAGGAATAATAAAAGAAAAAGTTATAGCTTCCATAGGCGACAAAGGTAAATAAACAAAAAGCAAAAGCCACCTAAAAAGGTGGCTTTTGAAATTATTATTAAGTACTAAACTTACTGCTTAATCACTCTAATTGTTTGAGTAACGCTTGCAATAGTAACTTGTACAAAGTAAGGTCCAGATTCTAAAGTAGACATGTCTAAATCACTATCTACAGAATTTGGTGTTACTCTTAATACTTCTTGACCTAACATGTTGTACATCGTTACAGTTTCAATTGTATTACGAGCATTCAATGTTAGCGTGTTTTGTACAGGATTAGGGAAGTATGTAAACGCTGCTACATTAGCTTCATCTCCAACACTTAACAAATCTTCAACTGTTATTGGTGCTCCTGTTACGTCTAAAGATGCACAAAGGTTGTTAGTAGTCACTAACCCTAATACATCACCACCTGTAGTTGTTCCAAAAACAATAACACCTAAGTCTAAATAATTTGGACTCATGGTATCCGTAGTTTCTGCTACTAACGTATGGATCGTATAATCACCAACTGCAGTAACATCGAAACTAGGCGTTGCGCCTGCTTGCTCAATGATTAACGTTGGTCCTGATGTTAAAACATAAGTCACATCATAATCGGTTGGCACTACACTATCACCATTTGGTGTTGCACTTATAGTTACGGAACCACTATCTGGCAATTCAACTGGAGAAGCATCTGCTGTTAATGTACCTGCATCTGCTAAACATTCTTCTAAAACAGTTATTGGTGCACCTGTAACATCTAAAGATGCACATAAATTATTAGTAGTTACTAAGCCTAATACATCACCTCCTGTTGTTGTTCCAAAAACAATAACACCTAAGTCTAAATAATTTGGACTCATGGTATCTGTAGTTTCTGCTACTAACGTGTGGATCGTATAATCGCCTGCTGCTGTAACATCAAAACTTGGTGTTGCTCCTGCTTGCTCAATGATTAATGTTGGACCTGATGTTAAAACATAAGTGACATCATAATCGGTTGGAACTACACTATCACCATTTGCTGTTGCACTAATCGTTGCGGTTCCACCTGCTAATGCAACTGGTGTGGCATCTGCAGTTAATGTACCTGCGTCGGCTAAACATTCTTCTAAAACAGTTATTGGCGCACCTGCAACATCTAACGATGCACATAAATTGTTAGTAGTCACTAAACCTAATACATCTCCTCCTGTAGTTGTTCCAAAAACAATAACACCTAAGTCTAAATAATTTGGACTCATGGTATCCGTAGTTTCTGCTACTAACGTGTGGATCGTATAATCACCAGCCGCTGTAACATTAAAACTTGGTGTTGCACCTGCTTGCTCTATAATTAATGTTGCACCTGATGTTAAAACATAAGTGACATCATAATCGGTTGGAACTACACTATCACCATTTGCTGTTGCACTTATCGTTGCGGTTCCACCTGCTAATGACACTGGAGAAGCATCGGCTGTTAATGTACCAGCATCTGCTAAACATTCTTCTAAGACCGTAATTGGTGCACCTGCAACATCTAGCGCTGCGCAGATAGATCCACCACCTTGTATTAATAAGGCATTAACATCAACTCCTGTAGCACCTGCTGGTAAACTCGTAGGATCTAAAGTTGCTGCATCATAAACTAACGTATGAATTGTATAATCATTAGCTACTGTCACATCAAAACTTGGCATTGTGCCTAACTGCACTATCAATAGATTTGCACCTGACGTTAAAACATAAGCCGTTGTATAACCTGCTGGTTCAACTGGTGCTGTATCAACTGTAGCACTTATTGTGGCTGTACCTCCGACTAAGGCAACTGGTGTTGCATCTGCTGTTAATGTGCCTGCTTCTGCAGTACATGGTGTACTAATACAAACATCAAATGATGAAGTTTGACCAGCAGTGGATGTCCAAGAATATACTCTTAGAGTATACGTTTCGCCAATAGTTAACCCATCAACCGTACTTGTATTAGGATCACTACATAGTAAATTAGTTAATGTTCCACAATCCCCTGACCATACTGAGTGGTAAAGATCTGTTGTACCACCAGTTATATTAGATAATTCAATATCATGCGTATCTGCTGTCGCAACAAACGTAAACCAAACGTCATCATTTTCAGTACCAAAACAAGCTGCTTCGTCTTCACCAGAAGCAGTTGCCGATGCAATTGTTCCTGACGTTACATTTGTACAAGATGAATCTGTATTTACGGTTAATGCGATCGCATCAGCACACTCATCATTAGCTGGAGGTGGTGGTAGCGTACCGATACAAACATCAAATGATGTTGTTTGCCCTGGCGTAGCCGTCCAAGAATATACTCTTAAAGTGTAAGTCTCACCAACCGTTAAACCGGTCGCTACACTAGAATTAGGATCACTACAAAGTAAATTGGTTAACGTACCACAGGCACCAGACCAAAGTGAATGGTATAAGTCAGTTGTCCCACCAGTTATGTTCGTTAAATCAATCCTATGTGTTTCAGCCGCAGCAACAAACGTAAACCAAACATCATCATCTTCAGTACCAAAGCAAGACGCTTCGTCTTCACCAGATACAGTAGCACCTTCAATTGTTGCAGAAGTAACATCTGTACATGACAAATCTTCATTCACAGATAATGCGATGGCATCTGCACATTCATCATTAGAAGGCGGACAAGCATTTTGTATTAACCCACTAAATATTTCAGTACAGGCTGCGTCAGCATCATTAGCAAGAGTGATTGTAACATCTGTTCCGTTTACATATGGACCAAAAGTATACAAGCCAATTGCAGTAATATTTTGATCAGTACTACCTTGATCATCAGATAATGTGATGTCAGTAGCTGATCCTAAATCAGTAATATCAACAACAATATTAAAACCACCAGAAACAGCACAGTCATCAACAACTGATGCAGTAGCGATAGCTGGTGCACATGTACTACAGCTTACATCAAAATTTAAAGGAATACCTGATCCTGAACCCGAAGCACAACTTACAGAACCATCCGATACGATTTGAACCAAAATAGTATCACCAGTAGCAATTGCTGAAATGCCAGTTGCATCATTATTAAAATTTGTATCGCTGGCGAATAAAATCGGATCTGTTACTTCACCACCATCATAAATAATAATATCATCACAACAATCTTCAAAGTAGCCTTCGATAAAATCTACTCTTAATGGAGAACCATCTGTGGAAGTAAATACATAACGTATGTCTGCATCGTTTCCATAACATAACGTTGTATTAACAGGTGTACCAGTACTGCAATCTACAGTAGCAAAAATAGGACAAAGTCCCGTATCGCTAATTGTACCTAAACTAATATCACATGCTGCGCTAGCACCATGCTCTAAAGTAAAGGTAACTGGAGTACCAATAGGATACGTAAGCGTAAATGGGCCTACTGCCGTTATTGGTGTTGACGTTGTACCATCGAAGAGTACAGGAGTCCCATCACCTAAGTTTGTAATATCTACATCCACATCAAATGTACCTGCTACACAGTCCTCAGACACAAAAGTAGCTGTTCCTGATGGTGCTACGCAACCCAAGTCTTGTTGCGCTACGAAATTATCAATATAAAAGAAATAATCACCAGCTAACCAAGTATTTGCTATTTGTAATTTCACATCAGAGCCTGTAGGTAAACTAGCCGCAGGTATTGTTGCCATCATTGTAGCACAAGATGCTGATGCAGTGTGATTAGCATCATCAATAACCAATGCAGTAACCCAAGTAACACCATCATCTGTAGAGTACTGCAGTTCCGCAGACCCCCAACCTGCTGGTGTAGGGTTATTAGATGCACCAAAAGTAGCATTATCATAATCTACAATCTTATAATCAAAACTAACATTAAGATCGGTAGCATTTGAACCAGCTACAATATTAGGTGTCGTTAGATTACCTGTTGCACTGGATGCAAATAAATTATCACGTTCAGAAGCACCAGCACAGGGCAATTCGCTTGAATTGGCGTAGGAATCCGTCCAGCCCATAGGGGTTCCGCCATCAAAATTTTCATTGATATTTACTTGTGCAAAGGCAAAAGACCCAACTAAGCAAATAAGCATTAAAGTAATTTTTTTCATAAAATATTATTAAGTTAGTAATATTTAAAAATAAAATTTTTTAAAAGAAAAAAATTAGTTTAACAAGACTAATCGATTAAATGTAGAAAAGAGCGTTTAATAGCAATATGAAATTAAACTTACAAAGTCTTCTAATATAATTAAATGAATTTTAATATTTATGAGCGTTTAACAATATTAATTACTTTCTAAAACTAGTAACATTCTTTTATTTTTTTAATATGACAGTCCTTGTTGAGTTGTTAATTTGAATAAAATAAAAACCATCTTCGGCATTAATTTTAATCGAAATTATATTTCTAATTGGATTATACACTTTGTCATGTACTTCAATAAAGCGACCTCCAACATCGAAAACTTCTATTTTATCTTCGGGATTAGCATTATAAATTTGAACCTCACCTTGAGTAGGATTAGGAAAAATACTCACTGACTTATTAAATTTTTCAATGCTCAAAGAATTATTAAAATAAGGAATAGCAAATTCAAAAACATCTTCTGCCACTTCTTCACCTATGAAACGCCCTGGAATATCATCGGCTGGCGGATGAATTCCTCCCCAAATTCTGCTCAGACTGGTTTGGTCTGAAGCATCTCTATAAGTTGCCCATTGCAATACAATATCTGTGGACGGTCCTTCTTCGAATACAAGAAATTCATTCTGCTTGGCAACAAATTCGCCTAAACCTCCAGGGAAATATTCACTACCAGTTAATCTTGTCATTAATTCCGCAGCAGTTCTAGAATATGTAGAATGACCAGACACATAACCTGCAAATGGCGGAGTTACAAAAGTGGGTCTTTGATAAGGATACCAGTCTTCTGCTAAAATCCAACCAACACCAGCTACATCGGTTTCTGTATTACTAATAAAATCATGTCCTCGCCAAGTAAACAGCTTAATCTTACCAATATTTTGATTAGAACTACCTGCAAGTGGGTCTCCAACTTCTACAGCTTCAATGTAGTTATCAATTAAAGGGATACCTGCACTATCATAATTATCTAAACTCGTATTTGAACTTTGGCCGCGTTCTGCCATTGCTCTAATAGCAGAAATTGGTCGGATATAATCATACCAACCTTTAACACTCCAAGCTGAGATAGCAGCATCGTGCATGCCACCTCCTAAGATAAAATAAGCCTTAACATCCCATTCTAAGGGGTCTAAAATGTCACCTTCGCCTTCAAAACGCTTTTCAAACTGTGGATGGTCATTTACATAATTCAAAATTGTAAACCAATGTCCTGGTGGTGTTTCAGAATCTGGTCCATCAGCCCAAAATTCTGCTAAGACTCTTGTATAATCACCTCTTGGTACCATATTTATTTCATAAGGGCTTCCTGTAAAAGGATTTATAGTATGTCCATTAGAAATAGAGCCTCCTTCAAAAAAATTATAGAAGTTAGGATAATCGTCATAACTTGTTGGAAACGCACCGATATCAATATTACCAATAGAATTAGGCGAAATATCCCAAAGTTGACCATCGCTAGGATCTAAATGTGATTGCCAAACCGACACCATAGAAAATCCCCATTTATAAGCTTCACTGTCTGTATTGTTTTCGGAAAGACTTATGTAGGGTGGATCTGAAGGATCATGAAAGACATTATAGTTGTAACCGTCTCTCTGATACGTAACTTTGTCTTGCTCTGAAAGTGCAAATGACGACACATTTCCCCATTCTGGGCTCAAAAAGGGAGGTGTATCCTCATCAACAATGTTTCCTCCTTGATCTATAAAAATATTTAATGCTAGCGGTTGCCAGCGATTTAAATCATTGATAGGTGTATTTAAATTAAGATTATCATTTAACGTATAAGGCTCATTTACAGGTTGGTAATAAGCGTTATCGTAACCTGTTGACTCTCTAGAGCCATCTTGTAAACCATAATCTATAATGGTCTGTGCCACATAATTTCCGAAGGCAGCAGCATCACCTTCTTCATAATACAATGATGTTATAGATGTATCATAGCCTAATTTATCCATTAATAAATCAAACTTTTCTTGGGAATTTTCTGCACCTGGTGAATTTTGAAAACGATGCGATAATAGACGATACATGCCATAGCTAATAGCACGGTTTTGAGAATCATCTATACCTTCTGTCGGCTCAAATACTTCTAGACTACTGCTAAAATCATTTACAGTATTACCGATTAAATATGGATTAGACTCATTGTTATAAACTGACCAAATATCGTACATAGCGACACTAGTATGAAATAAATTTCTTGCATGAATTGTTGGTCTTGCAAAATCTCCCCTTATAGCAGATAACAAGGCCTCATTCCATAATCTAGCAATAGACACATCTGCTGGCAAATTATCTACCCCTAATTGCACATCTATGACAACCTCTTGGCTTGAGCACTCATTATTAGATTCTGTAATTCGTACGCGACCAACATCTTGTAATTGCCATTTTACTGTAATTTCGTTTGTACCTTGCCCACTTAATAATTCACCTCCATCTATTTGCCATGTTACTGTAGATTGATCGGCCGCATTGTAAGAATATGTTTCTGTTCTTAAGAATGAAGAGCTCGTGTTTCCTGCTATAGCCTGAGCTGGAAGATATGTGCATGATCCATCATCTGCCGTTGCCTCTGGATTGAAGCTACAGGAAACTGGATCCGTACAGCCATTAATTTTTTGACTTGGTAAAATATCTAATATTTCATAACCCTGCCCTTCTGTTGCTTTAATTGTAGTGTTGGATTCTAAAGTTTCGAAAGTTTCTATAAGACCAGAAGGCCATTTAATCTTCACTGTTTCAATTTGAGATGCATTGCCTAAACCAAAATGTACAGGTTGTAAATTCTGACTTAAAAACCCAACCCCTGAATAATAGCGATTATAAGTCTCATTGGCAGTTATAATTGTTATCTCTGTGCCAATAGCATCACGATTTGAAATTGTTCCTTCTAGTTTTATTTTAAACCAATTTAGCAGACTATCTGTATCGTCAAAATTTAAGAGCTTGTTTTCATAAAAGAAACATTCTCTATCACTATTTGTAACTAATAAATCTATGTCTCCATCATTATCATAATCAAAATCTATGGCCTCTACACTAACTCCGAGTTCATTTAAGCCTAATTGACTAGAAAAATCATTAAAGATCACCGCACCTTGAACTGTTGAGTTTTGATAATAAAAATTTGGTTCCTCTGCTCTACCATCTAACTCATAACCATTGGCTACGAACAAATCTTCATCACCATCTAAATCGAAATCAGAAAATTTTGTGCCCCAAGACCATAAAGAATTCCCTATACCTAACGCTTCTGCATTTTCTAAAAAAGTACCGTCTCCATTATTGGTGAGTAAAAAATTATCGTCAAGACCTGAAATAAAGATATCGAAATGCCCATCTAAATTATAGTCGCCAACCGTTATACCCATATCATCACCTGTACTGTTTGCGTTATAGGTTGCCGCATCGTCTAAAAAACTTGATCCGCTTTGATTAACAAATAATTCATTTGGACCATGTAAATCATTAGTCACATACAAGTCCATAAACCCGTCTGCATTAAAATCATATGGCAAACCGACATAACTGAAGAAAATTTGAACATTAGTTATTCCAGTTGGTTCGCTAACGTCAGAAAACGTTTCATCACCATTATTAAGATATAATGTATTTGAAGCACATCGTCTCCAATCTGCAATAAAGAGGTCTAAAAAACCATCATTATTATAATCGAACCAAGTCGCGCCTGTGTTGCCACAGTTATTTACATTGGTGATTCCAGAAACTTCAGTAACATTATTAAAAGTGCCATCACCCATGTTCTTCCATAATTGAACACTATCAAGAAACGTCATAAATAAATCAGGATAACCATCATTATTATAATCTCCCCAGAAAGCTCCAAATTTATAACCAGATAAACCTGTAAAGCTATCAGGCTCTTCTTCGACGTTATATAAATCAGAAAAACCAGATTGCTCGGTAACATCTGTAAAAGAGCCGTCGTTATTATTTCTAAATAAGCGACTTAAAGTTGCAGGGGCATTTATATTATCTTCAGCCTTAGCCACTACAAAAATATCTAAGTCGTTGTCTCCGTCATAGTCGGAAATAGCGACTCCGTTATTACTCTCTAAAATATCAAGACCTACAATAGACTCTACTCTTTCAAAATTTTGACCTTGCATTACCGAAAAGGAAAACACTAAAGATAATACAACAAGGATCTTAAATTTAATTTGTAAAATCATTTTAGTTATTTGATAAGTCAAGATATATAAAAATTTAATATCTGATTTAGTGAGTTCTTTCTATTTACCATATTCTTAGACTAAACTTCATTGCACTAAAATTCAAAGATAAAGTTTGAAAATTTATAAACGAAAATAAAATTTAAATCAAGATTATTTCTTCGCTATTTTAACTGTCTTAGAGGCACTAGAATCAAATCTAATTCGGCAAAAATATATACCTTCTGATAAATTATTTGTATTAATTTGACAGTGTTTATTTTTAAATGAGGCTTCAAAAACAGAAATACCAAGATTATTGTAAATAACCATATTTTCGATGCTATGAGATGATGTCATTATCAACTCATTATCTATTGGATTTTGATATTTTAAAGTTATATCCTCATCAAAGTCTTTTACAGATAAGGTGCTACCCTCCGTAACTGTTATTGTTTGATTTGGAGCTACATTATAAAGGATATCTTCTACTCCACTCAACCAAGTGACTTTGATATAATCAATAGTAGTCGCATCATCAATACCAATATGTTCTACCAAGGAATTTTGTCCTAAATAACCTTCACCACACATCAAGTAACGGTATTGCAGCTCACCATCAACTGAAACTTCAATTTTAGAACCAATAGCATCTCTATTAGATACCATACCTATCAGTTTTACTTTGATATAGTTGTGGTCTGTAGTCGTCTCATTATTCCAAATAAATGGTGTTTGATTGTTGTTATTTACGATTAAATCTACTAAACCATCGTTATTTGTATCACCAATGGCTGAAGAAAAACTACTACCATTATTGTCGAAACCAGCGACGATTGAATTTTCAAACGTTTCAAAACCTGAATTTTCATAGAAACCGTAAGACGGAAAACCATTACTGCCATCATAAGAGCAGCTCACATACAAATCGAGATCACCATCATTTTCAGCATCAAAAAAATTGGCTCCCCAAGACCAACTATCTAATTGTGCATTGGCACTTTCGGAAATATTAGAAAATGTTTCATCTCCATTATTTTTCAACAAAATAGTGCTTCCAAAAGTTACTGCAACATCATTAGGTGTATTCGTAATAAAAATATCTAAGTAACCGTCCGAATTAAAATCATCGACCGTTACAGACATGGCGTCTACAATTACATCGGTTCCTGAAGCTTGGCTGACATCTGTAAACGTACCGTCGCCATTATTTTTGTATAAATAGTTTTGATGGATTTTATCGTTAGCGATATAAATATCTTGCCAACCATCGTTATTAAAATCGAAAAAACCTGAACAAAATGTCAATGCTGGAGTATTTGATAGTCCTACTTGATTGGTAACTTCGGTAAATGTGCCATCGCAGTTACTTTGATAAAAATAGTTTGTGATTGTAGAGGTATCCGTGTAATTTGAGATATAAATATCTAAACAACCGTCATTATTGATGTCTCCCCAAGATGTACCAAATGTGAATAAATTTTCGGTAACAAAACCAGCAGAAACGGTGATATCAACCAAAGTATTGTCGCTAAGCCTTTCATAAAGGCGATTACCATCGGTTTGGCTGGTTACAAATAAGTCTTTATCCCCATCGTTATCAAAATCTACCCAGTTGATGGATTTATTCTGAAAATTTAAATCTACTGGTAAAAGTGATTCTTGTGCAAAAAACCCATCATAATTTTTATAGAATTGTATGGATTTTCCATTTCCTGTACCAAGTGTAATGTCGTCCCAGCCGTCATCATCATAATCGACAAAACTGACACCACCTCCCATACTCACTACTCCGGTATCTTCTGTAATGCCAACAATATTCGCTTGATCTTCAAAAAAAACTTGTGCCTCAATTGTTAACGTGGCTAAAAATAGTAAAGTAGATATACAGAGTTTCATACCTCTAAATTTTAAGCAATATAAAAAAAAGCCATTATACAATAGGCATAATGGCTTTAAAATGAAGTAATAAAACTTTATTGATTGTCTACAAATGTATCCATAACCGCATCACTAACTCCCATATTACTAAAACCTCCATCATTATAGAGATTTTGAAGTGTGACACGCTTGGTTAAATCGCTAAACAGCGAAACGGTATAATTGGCGCAATCTAAAGCTGTTGCATTTCCTAATGGAGACATTTTTTCTGCATAGGCAATAAAACCATCGAAACCTTTAACTCCACTGCCTGCGGTGGTTGGTGTAGGTGACTGTGATATGGTGTTGACACGTACTTTTTTATCTCTACCAAAGAAGTAGCCGAAACTACGTGCAATACTTTCTAAATAAGCTTTGTTATCTGCCATATCGTTATAATCTGGAAAAACGCGTTGTGCAGCCATATACGTTAAGGCTACAATACTTCCCCATTCATTCATAGCATCTGCTTTGTACAGCGTCTGCATGGTTTTATGAAATGACATTGCAGACACATCAGTCCCTTTTTGTGTCCAAGCATAATTCTGGTCTGTATAGTGTTTGCCCTTTCTTACGTTAATAGACATTCCGATAGAATGTAATACAAAATCTAACTTACCACCCAAAATTTCCATCGCTTGCGTCACCAAGTTTTGAAGATCTTCTTCTGATGTGGCATCCGCAGGAATTATTTGAGAACCTGTTTTCTCTGCCAGCTCATTAATTTGTCCCATACGCATGGCCACAGGAGCATTAGTCAATACAAATGTACCTCCTTCTTCATGAACACGCATGGCAGTTTTCCAAGCAATAGAGTTTTCGTCTAAAGCTCCAAATATGATTCCTTTTTTTCCTTTTAGTAAATTGTATGACATCTGATTATGGTTAAATGGTTTATTATTTTGGTATGGTATAATTTATTTAATTTTTTAAAATTAACTCAAACTTACATCTTCTTGTAGATTCAAAGTTACTAAAAGTTTGAAGTTTTAGTTTATCGTTACTCATTTTTAATTCAACAACTGCTTAGCATGTGCCATTGCAGAGTCGGTTATATTTAAACCTCCAAGCATTTGTGCAATCTCTACAATGCGCTCATCTTCACTTAACCTTTTGAGTTGCGTATGCGTTATGTCTTCAATATCTGCTTTAAACACTTTAAAATGCGCATTGCCTTTGGCTGCAATTTGAGGTAAATGTGTAATAGTAAACACTTGCATGCTACTACTCATTTTCTGCATTATTTCTCCCATTTTATTTGAAATTTCGCCAGAAACTCCAGTATCTATTTCATCAAACATAATAGAAGGTAATTGAATGTATTCTGCAAGAATAGACTTTATAGCCAACATAATTCGTGATAATTCACCACCTGAAGCCGATTTTTTTAATTCATTAAAGCTAGACCCTTTATTTGCCATAAACAAAAACTGAAGTGCGTCTTTACCATTTTTTACAAATTGCGCTGATACTTCTAATTGTACTTTAAATTTAGCATTTGGCATACCAAGATCTAAAAGAATGGCTTCTAGCTTAGACACAAAAACAGGAATAATAGCTTTTCTTTTCTTGTGAATTTTTAAAGCAATTTTATCTAGTTTTTCATGCATTTTCAACAATTCTTCTTCCTTAGCGGCAATGGTATCATCTAAACTTTCTGTGTTGTTAATTTTAGTTTTTAAATCTGTATCGATTTCAATTAATTCTTCAATCGTTGAAGCCGTGTGCTTTTGAAACAAATTATTTACAATTTGAAGTTTGCTGCTAATCGCTTCTAGTTCTTGCGGATCTGAAGATAATTTTTCCTCTAAATTATCAAGCTCAATTAATACATCATCGAGTTCAATACCAACACTAATGATGCGTTCTTTTAAGCTATCATAAAACGGCCCAAAACTGGCGATTTTAGACAATTCTTGCTTGGCTAAAGTCAGTTGATCTATAACTCCAACTTCTTCATTCTTTAATATTGATTTTGTGGCGCTTAGCTTCTCACCTATCACTTCAACATTATTGAGTTCCTCATATTGTGCTTCTAAATCTTCAAGATTAATTTTTTCTAATGTTATAGCATTTAATTCTTTAGACAAAAACAAATTATAGTCGTATTCCTTTATCAATTCCGCTTTAGATAATTTTAAAGTATCTAATGATTTTTGAAGTACTTTGTAAGCGACTAATTGTTTCGAAAAATCTTCTAAATTGCCTTTGTTATCAGCCAAAGCATCTATCACTTTAAACTGATAATCATCTTGCGTTAGTTGTTGGGTTTGATGTTGTGAATGAATATCAATAAGATAACCACTCAAAGCTACCAAATTATCTAAAACTACAGGTGTGTCGTTGATAAACGCTCTTGATTTGCCTGATGGTAAAATTTCGCGTCGTATAATGGTTTGTACATCATAATCTAAATCTAACGAAGTAAACAAGGGTTTTAAATCGTAAGTAGCAATATCGAAAGTGGCCTCGATGATACATTTTTCATCTGTATTTTTCACCTGACTTAAATCGGCACGTTTCCCTAAAACTAAAGACAAACCACCTAATAAAATCGATTTTCCTGCTCCAGTTTCACCCGTAATAATAGTTAAACCGTTATTAAACGTTACGTTTAACTCATCTATAAGAGCATAATTTTTTATATGAAGTGATGTGAGCACAGTTCTATTATTTGGTGTTACAAAATTAAGTTTTTACTAATTAGTAATCTGAGATGAAAGAAAAAAATTTGATTTTAAAATACTTCGAAGAAAGTGAGAACAAGAAGGTATCATCCTCTAAAAACATTCTAAAATTTTATGTTTCGCCACTTCTGTGAGTGCATTGGTGCAATTCTATTGAGAATATCCATAGCTTCAGTGATATTAACATTAGGTCCGCCTGAAAAGATATCCATAATTTCGTCCGCTTTTGCATCGAAAAACACACGCATTAAAAATGAATTTGGCCTTATGCGATGTACTTTTTGCAAATCATCTAGCGCTGAGACTATTTTTGCTTTTCCGGCTTTAGCACCTTCATTCATAGTGTCTAAACCTTTGATATGGTAATTATACATCGTAGAACGCAAGCCTTTAAATGATGGAGACATTAAATTGTCGATTAAAGCAAAACGCGATTGTAAGCCATCTTCTAATTTCCAACCTTGTCCACTCAGTTGTTGCGAATAACTTGCAATAGTCTGCGCCTGATTAAAATAAGTATCACCTCCATTAAGTTCAAACGAATCTGCATCCATCCCTAAAATCATATAGACATGAAACGACAGTACCGAAATTAAGTTAGACTCAAATTGATTAGGATTGAACACTAAATTTTGAAATTCTAAATACTGAAAATTGAAATTTTTATCATTGTAATTATATACAGGCGAACTGTATGTAGAATTAAAAACTGGTCGTGATGACGAGACCTGTAATGAAGCAGAAAATGAGTCGTTGTTATAACTTAACACATTAATCACCATACTGCAATTAATCCGCTCCTGACTTCCAAACTCTTTAGAAGACCATTTTGTACTATTAATGAACTCTGTGAGTTGCTTTTCTAAGGTATTAAAAACGACATTATTATCGTTTCCTGTTTGTTGGGCTATAACATTTACTGTACAATTTAACTCTTGCGAAACGCTCATCGACGTCCAAAAGATCGCTATTAAAAGAAATAGGTTACGCATGTGTTTGTTTTAATATCAGTTCCATTAAATCTTTAGCAACGTTTGCCTTCGATTTTAATTCGTTTTCAATAATCGTATTATTTGCTGTTATAAATGTAACTTTATTTGTGGACACTCCAAAACCTGCGCCTTTATCTCTTAAAGAATTTAAAACAATAAGGTCTAAATTCTTAGCCTTTAATTTGCCTTTTGCGTGTTCTAACTCATTATTGGTTTCTAACGCAAAACCTACTAAAAACTGGTTGGTTTTAATTTCTCCTAAAGACTTTAAAATGTCTTTTGTTTTTTCTAACTCTATAGTAAACGTTGTATCCTTCTTTTTTATTTTCTGGTCTGCAACATTCTTTGGTCTATAATCTGCTACAGCCGCAGAAAGAATAGCAATATGAGACGATTTAAAATGCTTATGCACTTCTTTATACATCTCTTCTGCGCTAACCACAGGTTTCACAGCTACCAAATGATTTTCTATTTTTTGATGTGTCGGTCCTGTAACTAAAACTACCTCAGCTCCTAAATTTGAAGCTGCTTTAGCAATTTCAAAACCCATTTTTCCACTAGAATGATTACCAATAAAACGCACAGGATCTAAAGCTTCATATGTTGGACCTGCTGTAATTAAAACGCGTTTACCATATAATGGCAATTGCACTAAAATATCGTTTTCTATAAATTTAACGATAGCTTCTGGCTCAGCCATACGACCTTCACCAACTAAACCACTAGCGAGTTCTCCAGTACCTGCAGGAATAAGTTTATTTCCGTAAGCTGTTAACTTCTTAAATGATGCTTTAGTGGATTGATGTTTATACATATCCAAATCCATTGCAGGCGCAAAATATACAGGACACTTTGCTGAAAGATAGGTTGCTAATAAGATATTATCACAAACACCATTAGCCATTTTAGCCATCGTATTAGCGGTTGCTGGAGCAATAACAAAGACATCTGCCCAAAGGCCTAAATCGACATGATTGTTCCATACCTCATTATCATCTTCTTCATCTGTAAACGACGAATAAACTGGGTTTTTGGAAAGTGTAGAAAGTGTAAGTGGAGTAATAAAATCTTTTGAAGCAGGCGTCATAACGACTTTAACGTTAGCACCTGCTTTTATAAACAATCTTACTACATGAGCAGATTTGTATGCGGCAATACCAGCAGTAATGCCTAATAAAATATTTTTGTCTTTGAGAATAGACATTTATGGTCTAGTGCTCTGGCTGAGTATCCTCAGTATTTCTGTGGTAAATTTTATCATCTAACCACTCTTTAACCGCTAAAGAATGTGGTTTTGGTAATTTTTCATAAAACTTAGACACTTCAATTTGCTCTTTGTTTTCAAAAATTTCCTCAAGACTATCGTTGTAAGTTGCAAACTCTTCTAATTTGTCAATCAACTCACGTCTAATATCTGTATTAATTTGCTCAGCACGTCGAGAAATTACAGAAATAGCTTCATAGATATTATCTGTTGCAGCGTCGATTTCATTTCTGTTGTAAGTAATAGTACTTACTGGTGCATCTGTTTTTTTTAAATCCATCATAATAATCTTTAACTTTTAGTAGTCAATGTATTTAATTCTTGTTCTAATTGTGCTTTTTTTAAATTGGCATCTTCCATGTATTTACTATCTGGATATGACTTTAATAGAGCGTTGTAATAACCTTTAGCTTCTTTAATTCGATCTTCCTTAAGATAATTGACACTTAGAGTTGCTAAATTGAAAGCCGCATCAAATCTATAATAAAATGCCTCACCTCTTAATGTTGTTCCTGGAAATTCGAGTAAAAAATTATTAAACGATTTTACAGAAGCTTTGTAATCTTTAATTAAATCATACTGCTTTGCTATTTCGAAAGCCTTTTTCTCTAACTTGAAATCGAGTTCCTTAACCAATGTATTTGCTTCGCTTAAATATTGCGAATTGGGATATGCATTTACAAATAATTGTAATTTTTCAATAGCTTCAACGGTTTCTTTTTGCTCTTTAGAATAGACTGGAGAACCAAAATAAAAACCTTTAGCTGACAAAAAGGACGCTTCTTCCGCCTTTTCACTTTTAGGATAAATATCTGTAAACTTATCTAAATGGTAGCTTGCAATATAATAGTCTTTTAGCTGGTAAGAGCACATGGCGTGCATGTAAGTTAGCTTTTCAGCCTGTGGCTTTCCTCTATACTTTTGAAGAATTTGATCGCAAAGCTTAAGCGATTTACTCCACTTTTCTTCTTCAAATAATTTAGTTGCAAGCTCAAACTTTGGAGCTGTTTCTTCAGACTTAAAAACTTTCTGATAGTTACTGCAAGACGCAAATAAAATACTGATTAGTAGTATGTAAATTCCTCGATTCATAAATTTTAAACAGATTGCAAAAGTAAACATTATTAACGGATTTAAAAAACAAATAGTATTGAACTCTGTTTCATTTATTTTAGACCTTAAAAAAACTTCTAAAGCACAGTATAATTTAGTACTTGAGATGTTTAGTAAATATAGATCTCAAAATAAAATGATGACTTTATTCTTGGCTAAAATAAGCGTTGTTCAAAGCCTAAAAAGCCATTTGTAGAAAGTTTAACTTTTCTCTAAATCATTTAGTGCTTTTTTAACGTTAATTATTAACTGGTCTGTTGCCTTCACTAATGGCAGACGCACATGCGACTCGGAGATGTTTAAAACCTCTAAAACAGCTTTGATTCCAGAAGGATTGTTTTCAGAAAAAATTAATGCGGTAATTGGCATCAATTTAAAATGAATATCATAAGCTTCCTTAGCCTTACCTTCTATTCCTAAGCGTATCATTTTCGAAAACGCTTTTGGTAACGCTTGCCCTATCACAGAAATCACACCAGATCCACCTGCCAAAGCCACACCAAGCGCTAAATCATCATCACCAGAAAGGATTAAAAAATCTTTAGGCTTGGTTCTTAACAATTCTAAATACTGATGTACATTATTACCTGCTTCTTTTACGGCTACAATATTGGTGAAATCATTTGCCAATCTTACGGTTGTTTCAGGAGACATGTTTGATGCTGTTCTGCCAGGAACATTGTATAGAATGATTGGTTTTGGTGACACTTCAGAAATAGCTTTAAAATGTTGGTAAATCCCTTCTTGTGTTGGTTTACTATAATATGGAGATACAGACAAAATACCGTCGATCTCTGTAAAATCAGTAGCCTTAATTTCATTAATTACGTTAGCGGTGTTATTTCCACCAATACCTAACACTAAGGGCAATCTGCCTTTGTTTACTTTGGCAATAAACGCTATTAATTTTATTTTCTCTTCAGGTGTTACGGTAACACTTTCGCCTGTGGTACCACTTATAACTAAATAATCCGTGCCATTAGCTATATTATGCTCTATTAAACGTTCTAAGGCATCAAAATCGATACTTAAATCTGCTTTAAAAGGTGTAATTAGTGCCACACCTGTTCCTATAAATTGGGTCATTATAATTTTTTTAGAATGTTTAAATATTTTTTTAATTCTTGTTTAAAAATGTTGATGTCTTGCAAATTTACATCAATTATGAGATCATATAACCGCTCGTCTTCTTGAGAGATGCCTACTTTAAATTTTGCGCTAGACGCAGCGGACATTAAATTTAACTGAAGTACAGGGTTTTTAAAAAAACAGATGAGCATATCGTAAGGCTCATTAATAAAAGCTTCCAATTCAGGATTTTTAATTTGTCCTTTCCAACCAAAATCTTTTGGACTAAAATGCGCATTCCATTTATTATGCTCTAATTTATCATCTAAAGTAAATGCTACAATTTTGTTTTTTGGAGAGATTAAACCTAGGGCTTTAAAATAAACCCTAAACACTTCAAACTCATGAAATTCATTAGCATTAAGCAACACGGCAACCGTCTGTATTTTACTGTTGTCTACAGTAGATTTGCGCGTTGCCAATAAATTATTGACATATTTTAAATTTGATTTTTCTTTAAATGCTTTTAAAATCATTTACCTTTAGGCTTTGTGCAAATTTAATAAAAGCACTAACATTTTATTATAAACTACCTATAAGTTATTCAATGACTATTAAACAAGCTTTAAAACTCTGTTTTTTGTTGCTCATTTTTTCTTGTGCATCAACAAAAATTTCTAAAATTGAAGGAGAACGCCTTAGTGTTGATGAAAGCATTCAACCAAATCAGGCCGTAGAAGATTTTATTAAACCCTTTCGCGAACATGTGAATAAAAACATGGATAGCATTATTTCATATGCTCCTGAAACGTACACCAAAAAAGATGGCCTTTTAAACACAGCGATTGGCAATCTTATGGCAGATGCTGTTTATAGCGAAGGCAACCCAATTTTTAATAAACGCACTGGTAACACCATTGACTTTGTACTTCTTAATCACGGAGGTATTCGGTCCATTATTTCTAAAGGTAATATTACTATAAGAACCGCTTATGAAATTATGCCTTTTGAAAATTCCGTCGTCATAGCTGCCATAAAAGGCGCACAAGTTAATGAAATGGTGACGTATCTTGCTGCAGCCAAACGTGCGCATCCGCTTTCTAAGCAATTTCAACTTACTTTAGATTCTACTGGTGCTGTGCAATCTGCAACTGTTAATGGACAACCAATAGACAATGACAAAACCTATTATGTCGCCACTAACGACTATCTCTATAATGGTGGTGATGGCATGGTATTTTTTCAACCAAACGACGGCTTACATGTTTTAGATTATAAAATTAGAGATGTATTAATTGATCATTTTAAAAAGAAAGATTCGCTCAATCCTAAACGTGATGATCGTTTTATTCAACTCTAAAAATTAAGAACAAAGCATTTCCACGTCGTTGGAGCTAACAAATAATGTGCAATGAAAAGAATTCAATTTATAAAAAAATCTACTGCAGCAACCGTTTTAGCTGGTGTTGGTGGTTTGGGATTACAGTCTTTTAGTCCTGCAAAGAAAACGAAAATAACCATTCTTCATACTAACGATGTCCACAGTCATATTGATCCATTTGGACCAGATGATGGCAGAAACGCCAATAAAGGTGGTGTTGCAAGACGTGCCACTTTAGTAGAAGCTATTAGACAAGAAAATCCGAACACCTTACTATTAGATGCAGGAGATATATTTCAAGGCACACCATACTTTAACTATTATGGCGGCGAATTAGAATTTAAACTGATGAGCATACTAAAATACGATTTAGCCACCATTGGTAATCACGATTTTGATAATGGTATTTCTGGACTCTATGCACAATTACCGCATGCTAAATTCGACTTTGTTTCTGCAAATTACGATTTCTACAACACGGAAATGGACACACATGTAAAGCCGTATAAGATATTTATTAAGGATGGTATTAAAATCGGCATATTTGGACTTGGTATAAAGCTTGAAGGCTTGGTAGATAAGAATATGTACAAAGAAACGGTCTACAATCCACCTATTGAAATTGCTCAGGACATGTCTCGTATTCTAAAGGAAGAACAGCATTGTGATTTGGTGATTTGCCTCTCTCATATAGGATATTACTACAAAAACGATCCTAGTCGTGTTAGCGATATTGTCTTAGCAAGAGCGACTAAGGATATTGATCTTATTATTGGTGGACATACACATACCTTTTTACCAAAACCGACTGTAGAAAAAAATAGTATCGGAAAAGACGTTCTCGTTAACCAAGTTGGCGCATATGGCTTATATCTCGGTAAAGTAGATTTTCATTTTACACCAGGAAAAAAAGTTAAAGCGGGTGGTGCTTCTATTATGGTATAGGTTCTAAAATTGAATACTTAAAGATGTACTTCTAAAGTTTGAAAATACCATAAATTGCTTAAGCTGAATTATACTTGTACCTTACAAAAATTTAATTAACCTCTAAAGGTTCGTCTGAATAAGCAGCAACAGGTTCTGAAACTTTGTGTTGCGATTGCAAGTAAAAGAAAATAAAGGCAATCACTAAAAATATAGCGTAAACTAAACCTAAACTATCTTCAGGCAAGATATAGTAATAGGCTAATTGGATAATCTCCGAAAACACCATAAAAATAGACCCAATTAAAAAAAGCATCGATTTATTATTATTACGATACATATAATTAATTAAAGCGCATGATAAAAGTGCCATAACAACGGCATTATACGTATATTCTAAAAGATATTCATCATACGACAAGAGACCTTCTGTTGTTCCAGAAATTAACGAGACGCAGAATACATCCAAAACAACTAACACAATAATTGGAATCGTTAATTCTGAAAATACCTTTTTAAAGTTTAAACCTTTAAGTATTCTAAAAATTAATAATGCGTAGGATAGAATAAAAAGCATGTTAGCTAAGTAATAGGAATAATTTATATCTCCTTCTTTGGTTTCGGGCATGTACCAAGCTAAAAAGCCTATAATTTGCCCAGAGGTAAACACAACTAAAAACCAAAAAAAGAATTTAGACTTGTGTTTTGTCCAACCCACATAAAGCCAAATAAGTAGAATGAGCATGAGTGCTCCTAATGCTGAACCTTCTTTCTCTAAAGCGAGACCTTGAAGAACAACGTAAGTACCACCAAGTAGTAACAATACTATTTTTAAAATTTTATTTACTAACATTAATTAATCCCTTATTAACGGAAGCAAATATAAACAAATATTTTACATTTTAACGTTAAAAAAGTGTATTTCATCGAATAAATAGCTGTTTTTGTGTAGGAATTTATTTCAAAAAATCTAAAAACTCTATTTCTGTTAGTATGGCAATGTTTAAATTTTCAGCTTTTGTACGTTTGCTTGGTCCCATTTTGTCACCTGCAACTACGTAAGATGTTTTAGATGAGATAGATGAAGCTACTTTACCACCATTATCTTCGATAAGTTTTTTCAGTTCATTACGAGAAATGGTTTCAAACACACCAGAGACCACAAAGGTTTGCCCTTTTAATTTTTCGGTTTGGCCTGCTAGTTTTTCGGCTGAAATTTCTAATTGCACACCAAAAGACTTTAATCGTTCTATAATTTGTTTGTTTTCTTCTGAACTAAAAAACTCAACCACACTCTCTGCTATCCGCTCTCCTATTTCATCTACAGTTACTAAATCTAAGGTTGAAGCAAACATTAAGGCATCAATCGATTTGTAATGTTTGGCTAATTTTTTCGCAACGGTTTCACCAACAAAGCGAATACCCAAAGCAAACAATACGCGTTCAAACGGAATTTGTTTTGAAGCCGCAATGCCATTCACTAAATTCTCGGCACTTTTTTCTGCCATACGCTCTAGCGGAATCACCTGCTCTATGGTTAATTCATACAAATCTGAATAATTCCTAATTAAGCCTTCTTTCACTAAAAGCGAGACGGTTTCACCTCCCAAACCATCAATATCCATGGCTTTTCTAGATATAAAATGTTGAATTCTGCCAGCCACTTGTGTTGGACAGCCTTTATAATTAGGACAGTAATGTTTGGCTTCACCTTCTACTCGAATGAGTTCTGTTTCGCACTCAGGACAATTGGTAATATATGTTGTAGGCTGGGACTCTAAAGGTCGTTTCGTTAAATCCACAGCTATAATTTTAGGAATAATTTCACCGCCTTTTTCTACAAACACCTCATCACCTTCTCTAATGTCTAATTTTTCAATTTGATCTGCATTATGAAGCGATGCACGTTTCACTGTTGTACCTGCTAATTCTACAGGTTCTAAATTTGCTACTGGTGTAATGGCCCCTGTTCTTCCTACTTGGTATGTGATTTCGTTTAATCGGGTTGAAACTTGTTCGGCTTTAAATTTATAAGCCATAGCCCAACGTGGTGCTTTAGACGTAAAGCCTAATTCGTCTTGTTGGTATAAATTATTCACCTTTACAACAACACCATCAATTTCATATGGTAAGTTGTGTCTTTCTTTATCCCAATGATTAATGTAATCTAAAACAGCATCGATGGAATGGACTAATTTGGCTTCTTGTGGCACTTTAAATCCCCAAGCTCTGGCTTTTTCTAAACCTTCATATTGTGTGGTAATATTAAGATCGCTTCCTACAATACTATATAGTAAACATTCTAAAGGCCGTTTTGCAACTTCTGAGCTGTCTTGAAGTTTCAAACTTCCCGAAGCTGTATTTCTTGGATTTCTGTAAGGTTCTTCGTCGTTAGCAATGCGCTCTTCATTCATTTTAAGGAATCCTGCTATTGGTAAAATGATTTCGCCTCTAATATCAAAACGTTCAGGATAATCGCCTTTTAATTGTAATGGTACGGTGTTTATGGTTTTTATGTTTGCCGTCACCTCATCGCCTTGCACTCCATCTCCTCTTGTTACAGCTCTTAGCAATTTACCATTTTCGTAAGTAAGGTTCATGGAAGCACCATCGTATTTTAGCTCGCAGGTGTAATTTACTTCACCATCTACCATTTTTTTGATTCTGGTTTCCCAATCCAATAAATCTTCTTTGGAATAGGAATTATCTAAAGAGTACATTCGAGAGTCGTGAACCGTCGTTTTAAAATTTTTAGTAATGGTACCTCCAACACGTTGCGTTGGCGAATTTGCGTCAAAAAACTCAGGATGAGCATCTTCTAAAGCTTGAAGTTCTTTTAGTTTAATATCGAAGTCGTAATCACTTATCGTCGCATTGTCTAGAATATAATAATTGTAGTTGTGCTGACTTAGTTCTTCTCTGAGCGTTTCTATTTTTTGTTTTATGTTCATTTAAAAGAGGTATGACTATTATTTTCTTCGTAATATAAGATTCCTGCTTTCACAGGAATTTAGAGTCCAGATTTATTTAACCACTGTGGCGCTGGTAATGGTTTGTAGTTGTTCATTTTTTCTAACAAACCGTCTATCGTCGTATCAACCACCACAGCCTCTAAATTTTCTTGTTTCAGAAAACCACGTTCTACCATCATTTTGCATTGGGCAATTAAGGCATCGTAATAACTGTTGGTGTTTAAAATTCCGATGGGTTTGGTGTGCAAGCCTAATTGTCCCCAAGTGGTAATTTCAAAAAACTCGTCCATCGTACCAAATCCACCTGGTATAATTATAAAACCATCACTTTTTTCATACATAATGACTTTACGATCGTGCATGTTTTCAGTGACGATTAATTCGGTTAGTTCGGTATGGACAATTTCTTTTGTTTTTAAAAATACAGGAATAATACCAATGGTATCACCATTACCATCTATAACAGCTTGCGCTACTTTTCCCATAATACCAATTTTAGAACCTCCATAAACCAAAGTGATATTTTGGCTGGCTAAAGTTTGACCTAACTTGTAGGCTTCTTCTATAATTATTTGGTCATTACCTTCACTACTTCCACAAAATACAGCGATACTTTTCATTAATTTCTTTTTCTTTTTATGTCAACTTTAATCGAGGTAAGATTTAAAATTGTAGTTGTGTTTCTATTTAGAATTATTTTTTATTTCCTGTTAATAGTCTATCATTCCCATTCAAATCCTTCAACAACGCAACACCTTCAAAGTTAGCATCAACCAATAACTGCTTTGTTTCTTCACCAAGATACTGGTTAATTTCAAAGTAAAGGCTTCCGTTTGGTTCCAAATTATTAATGGCAAATTCTGTGATGGCTTTGTAAAACAACAGCGGATTATTATCTTCTACAAACAAAGCTAAATGTGGCTCGTTATCTAGAACGTTAGGTTGTATTTCTTGCTTTTCTAATTCTCTAACGTATGGTGGATTAGAAACTATGATGTCGAATTCCAAGTTTTCAAACTCTAAATTCCAGTTGGTCTTGTTTAAAATGTCAGCTTCGAAGAATGTAATTTCTACGTTATTTAGTCTTGAGTTATATTTTGCAACTTTTAATGCCTCTTTGCTTACATCTATAGCGTAAACTTTAGCATTTAATAAGTTCTTAGCCAAAGCGATCGCTATGCAACCAGAACCTGTTCCAATATCAAGAACGTTAATCGGTTTGGAATTTTGTTTTTGTTTTTTGGAATTTGCGATGATAAGAGCCACTAGTTCTTCGGTTTCTTGTCTCGGAATCAAAACACTTTCATTGACTTTAAATTGCAACCCGAAAAATTCGGTTTCACCTAATATGTATTGTATTGGTTTTTGTTGTTTTAAATCTTCTAATACGTTAAAAAAAATAGCCGTTTCAGACTTTGCAATGGTGAATTGTGGTTCTAAGACTAATTGAATGCGAGGCACGCTGAGGTAATGTTCGGTGCACAAAAAGAAAAAACTGTTGACTTCATCTTTACCATAAATGGCATCTAATTCCTTGTGAAATATGTTTTGTAAGTCTTTTAATACCATTATAAATCTTTAAGCATCCAAACGGTACATGAGTAATGACCTGTGTTTCCCATAGGTTCTGCTATAGATTTAAAACCTACCTTTCTATATAATTTACGTGCATCATCCATGTATGGTAAGGTTTCGAGATAGCATTGCTCAAAACCAGCTTTTTTAGCAAAAGCCAAACATTTTGCCATCATTTCACTTCCTAAGCCTTTGCCTCTCGCCTCTGGCATAAAATACATTTTCTGCAACTCGGCCACACTACCTTTATAATGATCTAAAGGTGAAATGCCTGCGCCACCCAAAATAGCATTACCACGCTCTACCACAAAATAAGTTTTATTTGGCTGGCTGTAAGTTTCTGTCATACAATCTAGCGCAGCATCCTCATAAGCTGTACCTACCTTTGGCACACCCATTTCTATTAAAACAGAACGAATGGCTTTTGCTATTTTAGGATTATCCTTAGCTTCAATTTCTCGAATAACAATAGTATCTTTGTGCACTAATTTTATTTTAAATCACTTTTATTTATCCTGATTTCGCGTAACGCTTATAACTAAAAATGACACCTTCATATAGATTCAAAAATACATATAAAAACAATTTTATGCTTAAAAGATGCTTACTGTTTTCGTTAACTTTTACATTACTTTTCAACTGTTCGGTCACTAAAAAACCAGAATTTTTGAAACTCGATAATATACAAGTCATTGACTCTAACTCTAAAAACATTACCCTTAGTGCCGACGCTTTATTTCTCAATAAAAATAATGTAGGTGGCACTTTAAAAACCGATGATTTTAAAGTTTACATCAATGATACAGAAGTGGCTTCTATTATTTCGGATGAATTTGATGTGCCTAAAAAAGATAATTTTACTATTCCACTAACCGTTGCTGTTTCTACGGACAGCATTTTTAATAAAAATAGTCTTGGTGGTTTACTAGGCAGTTTAATTTCGCAAAAATTGAAAGTACAATACAAAGGCGCTATTAAATATAAAATTATGGGCTTTTCGTCGACTTATACTGTTGATGAAATTCAAGATGTAAAAATAAAACTTTAGTTGACCACGCACGAAACCTACATAAAACGCTGTTTACAGATTGCGAAAAACGGATTGGGTACTACAAGACCAAATCCTATGGTTGGTGCTGTTATTATTTGTAATGGTAAAATTATTGGTGAAGGTTTTACGAGTCTATATGGTGGCAATCATGCTGAAGTCAATGCCATTAATTCCGTAAAGGACAAAGACCTATTAAAAAAAAGCACACTTTACGTGACGCTAGAACCATGCAGTCATTTTGGAAAAACACCACCTTGTAGCGATTTAATTGTGAAGCACCAAATACCAAATGTGGTTATTGGTTGTGTGGACGATAATCCAGAAGTGGCTGGCAAAGGTATTGCCAAATTGAAAGCTTCAGGTTGTTCCGTTATGGTTGGTGTTTTAGAAGCGGAATGCAAAGCACATCACCAACGATTTTTTACGTTTCATAATAAAAAACGTCCTTTTATTATTTTAAAATGGGCTGAAACCACTGATGGTTTTATTGCGCCTTTAAAAAAGGATGAAAAAAAACCGGTTTGGATTACAAATCCTTATTCCAGGCAATTGGTGCATAAATGGCGTGCTGAAGAACAAGCAATTTTAATTGGCACCAATACGGTTATTGAGGATAATCCGAGTTTAACGGTTAGAGATTGGACAGGTGAAAACCCGATTAGAGTAGTTTTGGATAAAGATTTGAAGTTAAGTTCTGATTATAATGTGTTTAATGATGACGCTGAAACGGTTGCGATAAGCTCGAAGATAGAAGCACGAAGCTTGAAGAATGTTGCTGTAGGCTCGAAGATAGAAGCGCGAAGCTTGAAGAATGTTGCCGTAAATATGAATTTGGAATTTATAGATTGGAATTTGAAAGATTCAATTGCGATTCAAATTCTTAGGGTTTTATACCAACGACATATCAATTCGGTAATAATAGAAGGTGGCGCACAAACATTACAAACGTTTATAGATGAAAATCTTTGGGACGAAGCGCGAATTTTTATTGGTCATTCTGAATTTAAACAAGGTATAAAAGCACCTGTTTTAAAAGGGAAATTGATTTCGGAAACAAAGATATTAGATGATATACTTCAGATTTACAGACCTCAAAGGTTTTAAAAACCTTTGAGGTCTCGGTAAGTCGAGTATTCTAAGACCTAGCAGTCCCTAAAGTTTTTCGGGATTAAAAATCTGTCAGATCTTTAAGCGAAAACATAATTTAAAATAAAAAACACTTCTACTACACTCAGTGTGAAAGAAAGGAAATGATTATGAGTAAAAACACCATCTTTAATTTCAGGAACAAACGTAACTGAGACAGGACCTGTCAGGTTTTAAAAACCTGACAGGTCTGAGCTAGTGAATAGAATAACTTAAGATAACTAATTTTCAAGAGAAACAAACATGATTAAAACACTAATTTTCGATTTTGGCGATGTTTTTATCAATTTAGATAAGCAAGGTGCTATGCAAAACGCTTTGGACTTATTTCAGCTTGAAACCTTTGAAGCAGATATAATTGAAACCAACACACTTTATGAAGTTGGTAAGATTTCAACTTCAGAATTTATTAAGTTTTATAAAACTAAATTTTCAAACGTTCATGAAACAGCGCTTATAAATACTTGGAATTTCATTATTAAAGATTTCCCAAAACACAGATTAGATTTTATTAAAGAATTAGCACATCAAAAAGAATACAAACTTATTTTACTAAGCAATACTAATGATTTACATATCAATTTCATAAAAGAGAACGTTTCATTTTACGAGGAATTTAAAGCTTATTTTGATGTCTTTTACTTATCTCAAGAAATTCACCTAAGAAAACCAAATGCGGATATTTTTGAATTCGTGCTCAAAGAAAATCAACTTATTGCTAACGAATGTCTTTTTATCGACGATACTAAAGACAACATAGATATGGCTAAAACATTAAACTTTCATACTTGGAACATTGATGAAACCAAAGAAGATGTAGTGACGCTTTTTGAAACTAAAAAAGAGCTCTTTTGATATATCTGCTACTTAGTATCCTATCCTCTACTGGGATTTTTGTAATTTTTAAACTCTTAGGGAAATATAAGGTCAATACGTTACAGGTCATTGTTGTTAACTATTTTACGGCTTGTTTTTGTGGGTTTATGCTTTATGAAGAAGCTATTATCCCTTCTGAAATCATACAAACCAGTTGGTTCTTTGCTGCCGTTGCTCTAGGCTTTTTATTTATCGCCATTTTCAATGTGATGGCATTAACGGCTCAAAAAAACGGACTTTCTGTTGCTTCGGTTTCTAGTAAAATGAGTGTTATTATTCCTGTAATGTTCGGAATTATAGTGTTTAATGAAAGTGTTGGTGCTCAGAAAATAATAGGCATTCTTTTAGCTTTAGTTGCGGTTTATTTAACCTCCATAAAGCAGAAAGAAACAGTTGTACTCACACAATCTTTATACTTACCTATTATTCTGTTTTTTGGTTCTGGTGTTATAGACACGTCCATAAATTATTTTGCACCAGATGATGACATCCCTTTATTCTCAGCAACTATTTTTGCAATAGCTGCAGTTATTGGTGTTTCTGTCTTAGTGTTTAATAACTTAAAACATCAACAAAGATTTCAACTAAAAAGTATACCTTTTGGCATGGCTTTAGGTCTGGTAAATTACTGTTCCATTCATTTTTTATTATTAGCATTGCGCGTTGAAAATACCGAAAGCTCTGCATTATTTACCATTAACAATATTGCTATTTTAATGCTGTCGTCTTTAATTGGTTTAGTTTTATTTAAAGAAAAAATCAGTGTTGTTAATTGGATAGGAATTGGGCTGGCTTTAATCTCAATTTTATTAGTGACTTTAGCGTAATGGAAAACGACCTCTACAAAACCATTTTAAAACCAGCCAAAGGCGAACTCTTTAAAGATAAGAATAGCAAGTTTTATGGATTTACGTATCCTGTAACTAATGAAGCTCAGATAAAACAGCACCTTGAAGATTTAAAAAAAGAACATTACTCTGCAAGGCATTGGTGTTATGCTTATCAGATTGGGACGGAAACCATGCAATACAGAGCCAATGATGATGGAGAACCTAACAATTCGGCTGGCATGCCTATTTATGGACAAATTCAATCTTTTGAGGTCACTAACATTTTAATTGTGGTTGTTAGGTATTATGGAGGAGTAAAACTCGGAGTTGGTGGTTTAATAAACGCCTACCGAACTGGTGCGCAATTCGCCTTAGAAGCTTCAAAAATTGTAGAACGCACGATTAACAAAAATTTTCAACTTCAATTTGAATATAAAAACATGAGCAAAGTGATGCGAATTCTAAAAGAAAATGACGTTGAAATTACAAATCAGACTTTAGAATTAAATTGCTTGTTAGAAATATCTGTCAGAAAAAGTAACAGTTCTAAAGTATTTGAACTGTTTAATCAATTTTTCGGAGTAGAGATTAAAGAATTATAACGAATAATTTTGCAGTTTGTCTAAAAGATATTTCGGACATCGTGTAGGTCTATTCTTCAACGTGTCTATAAAAGCTAAAATTGTGCTCCCTGTAGCCAGTAAAACATCCGAGTCATTTCGTAGTTCATATTCAAATTCAATAGACGCTGTTGGCATTTTTTTTAGTGTTGTTTTTACTTTAAGCACATCATCATAACGTGCTGAATTTTTGTAATTTATAGACAATGAAACCACAGGTAGCATGATGCCATCTGCTTCCATTCCGCTATAAGTAAGTCCAAACTCACGCAACCACTCAGTTCTACCCACTTCAAAGTACACAGCGTAGTTCCCATGGTATACAACGCCCATCTGATCTGTTTCGCCATAACGCACTCTTATTTCTGCTTCATTATAATTCATATTGATATATACTTTTGTTTAGGAATAAATTTGTAGTTTTATAACGTTTTAAACATGAGGAAAAAATTCTAAACATTCAATGATATAAGATTTTTTTTTTAAGAATTTTGTTCACATATTTGTCCTGTTGAAAACGTAGAGAGAATTCTAATTCTCTTTTTTTTTGCGAATCTAACTAACAACGCATAATCTAAAATTAACGCATGGAGAACACAGCTCAAACTGTATGGAGTAATTGTCTTGCCTTTATAAAAGACAATATACAACCACAAGCCTATAAAACATGGTTTGAACCTATAGATGCTGTTAAACTTTCTGGCAACGCTTTAAGCATACAAGTACCAAGTAAATTTTTTTATGAATGGTTAGAAGAGCATTATGTAAAAATTCTTAAAGTTTCTTTGACCAAAGAGTTAGGTGAAGATGCTAAATTGGTGTACGTTATTAAAATGGAAAACACCTATGGTAACAAACAACCGTTTACCGAGAAAATTCCAAGTGCTAACCGTTCTGCCTTAAAATCGCAAGATGTTGATGTGCCATTTAATAATAAAAGTCCTGAATTAAGAAATCCATTTATTATTCCAGGCATTAGAAATGTAAAGATTGAATCGCAACTTAACCCAAGTTATAGTTTTGAAAACTTCTTAGAAGGCGACTCTAACCGATTAGCAAGAAATGCAGGTATTGCAGTTGCTAATAAACCAGGAGGCACGTCTTTTAATCCACTTTTAATTTTTGGTGGTGTTGGCTTAGGTAAAACACATTTAGCACACGCTATTGGTGTTGATATAAAAGATAAATATCCTGAAAAAACCGTTTTATATATTTCTGCTGAAAAATTTACGCAACAATATATAGATTCTGTTAAAAAGAATAATAGAAACGATTTTATTCATTTCTATCAAATTATAGATGTACTTATTATTGATGATGTCCAATTCTTATCTGGTAAAACAGGTACGCAAGATGTCTTCTTTCATATTTTTAATCATTTGCACCAAAACGGAAAGCAAGTTATTTTAACAAGTGACAAAGCACCTGTAGATATGCAAGATATTGAGCAACGCTTACTATCGCGCTTTAAATGGGGACTTTCGGCAGAATTGCAAACACCAGATTTTGAAACGAGAGTGTCTATTCTTAAGAATAAACTTTACAGAGATGGTGTTGAAATGCCAGATGACATTGTAGAATATGTGGCGAAGCATATTAAAACAAATGTTAGAGAACTAGAAGGTGCTATTATCTCATTAATCGCACAATCATCCTTTAATAAAAAAGAAATCACAATTAATCTTGCGAAGGATATTGTAGAGAAGTTTGTAAAGAATACGAAGCGTGAAGTTTCTATTGATTACATTCAGAAAGTGGTTTCCGATTATTTTCAAATGGATGTCAATACGCTTCAATCTAAAACTCGAAAGCGCCATATTGTGCAAGCACGTCAATTAGCTATGTTTTTTGCTAAAAAATATACTAAAGCGTCTTTGGCTAGTATTGGTTCTCAAATTGGGCAACGTGATCACGCAACCGTATTACACGCTTGTAAAACCGTTGATAACTTGTCTTCTACAGATAAGCAATTTAGAAAATACGTTGAAGACTTATCTAAAAAGTTAGCCCTTTAATTATTTCATTTTATGACACGTATCTTAATGGTATGCTTAGGAAACATTTGTCGTTCTCCTTTAGCACATGGAGTGATGCAATCTAAACTTTCCGAAACTGAGTTTTATGTTGATTCTGCTGGTACAGCAGCGTATCATATTGGTAATGCGCCAGATAAACGCTCTATTAGAGTTGCGCGTGACAATGGATTAGATATTAGCCATCAAAGTGCTAGGCAATTTAAAGTTTCAGATTTTGATACATTTGATTATATCTACGCTATGGACCATTCTAATTATGACAATATTATTAGTTTGGCTAGAACCAACGAAGACCTTAAAAAAGTAAAACTTTTTCTAGAGACACATCCTTCCATTGAAAATAAAAACATGCCAGATCCTTATTATGGAGACCAATCAGATTTTGAATATGTTTACACTTTGGTTAACGAGACTTGCGATATCTTAGCAAAGCAATTACAAGCGTAAGGAAAACATTAACACCTTAACTACTTTTCTTTTTTGTAATTTAGGGGCTTAACTCTGTTATTCTAAAAAAATGAAATCTACAATTACATTAGTGCTGTTTATTTTTATAACAACGTCTTTCGTAAGTGCTCAAATCTTAGATCTAGAACTCTATGCCTCAAATTTTGACCGCCCTGTAAGTATTAAACATGCTGGAGACGATAGACTCTTTATTGTTGAACAAGACGGCCTTATTAAAATAATTAATGCTGATGGCTCTAATCAAAGCACTCCGTTTTTAGATATTAATAATCGTGTGATAAACACAGGAAATGAACGTGGCCTTTTGGGTTTAGCTTTTCATCCAGATTATGCCTCAAATGGTTACTTTTTCATTAACTATATTAATAATGCTGGTGATACAGTGGTTTCGAGATTTACAAGAGATGCTACAAATTCTAATATTGCTGATCCTACTTCTGAATTCATAATTATCACCTACGCCCAGCCCTTCTCCAACCACAATGGTGGAGATTTAGCCTTTGGACCAGATGGTTATCTCTATATTGCTTCAGGTGATGGTGGTTCTGGTGGAGATCCAGAAGATAACGCACAAAATACTTTAAATTTATTAGGAAATCTTTTAAGGTTAGATATTGATGCTACGACACCGACACAAAATTATAGTATTCCTTCGAGCAACCCTTTTATAGGTCACCCTAACTTTAGAGCAGAAATTTTTGCTTACGGCTTAAGAAATCCTTGGAAATTTTCTTTTGATCGTTTTACAAATGATTTATGGATTGCAGATGTAGGCCAAAACCAATACGAAGAAATCAATATGGTATCTTCAGCAGAGGCCGCAATTGGCTTAAATTATGGCTGGAGATGTTATGAAGGCAATGGTCCTTTTAATACAGACGACTGTTCCGATGCTAGTGCTTACACATTTCCAGTTGAAGGATATTTTCACTCTGGTGATGGAGCGTCTAAATGTTCCATAACAGGCGGATACCGTTATAGAGGAACTACCTATACTAATTTTGAAGGCTTATACTTCTTTGCAGATATTTGTAGTCAAGAAATTGGATACCTAACGTTTAACGAAAGCACGATGACTTGGTCCAAAACCTTTGAACAATTTTCAGGACAATGGTCTGCATTTGGTGAAGATTTAAATGGTGAAATCTATGTATCAGACCTTTCATCAGGAAACATTTTTAAATTAATTGATACGACTCTAAGTCTTGATGATGATGTCATATCTTCCATATCTATCTATCCTAATCCAGCAAAAAATCAGGTCAACATTAACTTTGGGCCTTTTAGTACTTCAGACCAGGCAATTGAAATAGATATTCACGATTTACAAGGTAAAAAAGTAATGTCCGTTAGTCGTAATCAAGACAATATTCAAACTATTAACACATCACAACTGGCTGGTGGTATTTATATTTTAAACGTAAATTCGAACAACGGATCACAAGGAACACATAAACTGGTTATTCAGTAATGAGCGAAACAAAAGGAAAATTATATCTCATACCAACACGGTTAGGAGATAATCCACCACTAGAAGTATTACCAATTTCTATTAAGAAAATAATTGAATCACTTGATTATTATATTGTTGAAAATGAAAAAACAGCACGTCGTTTTATAAAACGCGTCTCTTCTGGAAAGTCGCAGCCCTCATTAAAATTACAAGTGCTTAATAAGTATACCACAGAAGCAGAACGCAATACTTTTTTAAATCCATGTTTAGAAGGTATTTCAATAGGGTTAATTTCTGAAGCTGGTTGTCCTGCTATTGCAGATCCTGGTGCTGATATTGTAAGTTTAGCGCATCAAATGGATATAAAAGTTGTGCCTCTTGTTGGGCCATCTTCTATATTATTGGCATTAATGGGTTCAGGTATGAATGGCCAAAGTTTTACCTTTAATGGTTATTTACCTATTGATAAAAGTGAACGTAAAGCAAAATTAAAAACCTTAGAGCGTTTATCCCAAGAACATAATCAAGCTCAAATTTTTATAGAAACACCTTATAGAAATATGAAAATGCTTGAAGATTTAGCAAACACGCTGCATCCTAGCACACGACTTTGTATTGCTTGCGATTTAACTTTACCAACAGAATTTATTAAAACAAAATCAGCTAGCGACTGGAAACATAATAAAGAAGATTTCCATAAACGTCCTGCGATATTTATTATTCAGAAGGATTGAGTTTTTTAGATGGAAGACGGAAGATTACGCAAAGTTTCACAGAGACGGCACGGAAATTGACAAAGAAAAAGGAATAATTAGTCATTCCAATTTGAAACTCCGAACTCTCAACACTGAACTCTAAAATCCGAACTTAAAACCTACAAAGTTACTCTCGCTTTTTGATCAGGAATAATCATAGATGTATCATAACCTGAAAACTTTTTCATGTAATATCTTACTGTTGCACCATAAGCATCCGAAATATTATGACCTCCAGAGCTGCGAAGATATTTTTTCACACTTCCTGGTCCTGCCAAATGCGCTGCAGCCAAAATACCTGATTCTGTTATTTTTATACCAGCAATCTGTTTGCCTTCAAAACGTTTAATGTCTTTTCGTAATACCCATTTGTTACGTTCTGCATTTGCAATAAATGCTTTTTCTTGTAATTCAGGATTGTACAAAAACTGATTTGGAGTATAGATTCCTATTAACTTTAAAGTTTCTGATCCAAATTGGTATTTACCTAAATAACCCAAAGAATTAACCGTAAAATAATCACCTCGAGATTCTTTAAATGCTAACGCTTCTTTAAAACCTTGAAAGGATTTTCCTAAATGTGGGGTAAATAAACTTTGATGTGAAGCATGGTCCAAATCAACCATCGCTAAATCTTCTGAAATATTATAATTAAGCTCCAATCCCTCTGTAGAATAATGCTCAGGATTTAGAGATGAATCTGGATATAAAGCTAATGCAGCAAATAAACAAATTGCAAAAGGTACTATAAAATTCTTAATGCTATTTTTAATCATAACAGCTAAATTTATGTTGTAAAATAATTTCCTCAAACTACTTTATCAAATTCGCGTGCAAATATACGACATTTTTCTAATTATTGAAAATCAACCGTTTAAGTATTAAATTTTTAACTTAAAAGTAGATATAGTGTCCTTTTATCCGTCCATTGCTGTTTATCTCAATGGCTGGAAAAGGTAGCTTAATTACGTTTAAAACATCAAAAATGGATTTCAGGACGTGAGAATTTGTTTTAATTCGGGTTAAATCAACATCCAAGCTCAGGTAATATTGACGTGTTCTGTTCTGATTTAAAACGGATAAGTCATTTGGATTTCCTGTCAGCATACCATCGGCTCCATAACCAAAGGCAATATTCAACCAATTAGGAATGGTTTCTGTTTTTAAAAATGAATTTATATTAGCACTAAGCCAATACGTTTGTCCATTATAATCTTTTAGAAATTCTTCAGAAAGGCCGCTGCCTAATATATTAGGGCGTTGTTGTGCAAATTGAGTACGCTGAAAAGAATATTTTAAAAGGATGCGTTGCTCATCCCATAGTAATTCTTGACCTACATGCAAACCTGTTCCTGCGGCATTGGCTGCCATATCTGTCCAAGAAAATCCCCATTCTTCTGAAAAACCATCTAATACTTCAACAGCAGTTAAAAAACCCAAACCTAAGGTAGATCCATAAATAAGCTGATTTTTTTTGCTGACTCCTGCCCAACTTAAAGCATTGGCTCCTAGCCTTCCCAATTGGTAAGAAGAAAACACATGACCCATTTTATCCATCTGCAACCATTCGCCACTATCATCTAAAGTTTGAAATTTTGAACGTGGATAATCTGCGTACCATAATTGATTGAGTCCGACTAAGGTTGCTGTAGCTAGCGCGGTTTCTGTGATTACCACAATATTTCTGCGTGTAAGATTTAACGAATCGCTCGGTTTTAAAAAGGAATTGAATTGAGATTGTGAAAAAAGCGAATGACTTAAAAAAATAAAAAAAACGGTATAGCAGTAAAAACGCTTCACCTTATTTATTAATCCCTTGAGACGATAAATATTGATGGTAAGCCCTTGCATTATTGTTATGTTGCCCAAGTGTTTTTGCAAACTTGTGGTAACCTATACGCTTTGCATCTGCTGCAAAATAGAGGTATTGATGAGTTTCAGGATTTAAAACTGCTTTTATTGCTGATAAATCTGGCATGGCGATAAGTCCTGGAGGTAAACCTAAATTCTTATACGTATTATAAGGAGAATCGATCTCTTTATGAATATTTAAAACACGTCTTATAATCGTGTTTTTATATGTTGGTAATTGATATGCCGCAAATTTCAAAGTCGGATCAGCCTGCAAAGGCATACCAATGCGCAATCTATTCAAATAAACTCCTGCAACTCTTGGTTGTTCGTCTGCTTGTTTAGATTCTTCGTGTACTATAGAGGCTAAGGTTATAACTTCGTTCGGACTTAGATTTAATTTTTCAGCTTGTGCTTTTCTAGTGTCCGTCCAAAAGCGGTTGTATTCTTTTAGCATTCTATCTCTAAAGGTTTCCGCAGAAGTGTTCCAGAAAAACTCATAACTATTCGGCAGATACATGCCTAAGGCAGTCGCTTTGTTAAAACCATTCTTATTCAGAAAGGTATCATCAGTCATTGCCTTCAACAAAGACAAACTATCGGCTTCAATTTGTGTGCTAATTCTTCCCGCTAAATCGGCTAAACTGTGCTGATTATTAAACGCAATTTTAATTGGTAAATTTTTACTTCGGATGGAATTAATAATAGCATTATTATTCATGCCTTTCGTAATAGCATAACGACCTGCTTTAATATTTGAACTGTATTTTTTCTGATGCGCTAGCGCATCAAAAGCATCAATATCTTCTAGAAGCGGTTCTAATTGAGATCGTACTTCAGAATAGTCTGCGTTTGTGGATATATAGATATAGGCCGTTTCATTATTGAATTTTGTATTTGGCGAAAACATAGCTCCGTAAATATAATAAGCAAAGCCTGCGAAAACAGCCAAACCAATCAGTGCAATAGCCCAAAGAATTTTTTTAATGTACATAATTATGCTTTAATGCGTTGTAATAGATATTCGTTCGTGAAGTTTTCACCATTAAAACTCCAATCATTTTTTAATCCTATAATTTTAAATCCATTGGCTTGAAACAATTTTAAGCTGGCTAAATTAGATTCAGAAATATTGGCATAAACTTGATGCAAATGTAAGGTCTGAAAACAATAATTTACCAATACATCTAAGGCTTCTTTCCCATAACCTTGATTTCGGTTAGCTTTATCTTGAATAAGAATACCGATACCAGCACGCTTGTTTTTTATATCAAAATCAAACACGTCAATTAAACCAATAGTTTTGTCATTTTTAGTGCAAATAGCTAATCGTAGTTGTTTGGCTTCAAAAATATCTTGTTGCGCATTGTCTAGGTATTGTTTAATTAAAAATTTAGAATATGGTGTTTGCGTATCGCTCAACACCCACAAATTCGTATCATTTTCAATTTCATAAACAAAGTCTAGATCTTCTGGCTCTAAAGCTCTTAAATAAATATGTTCTGCTTTTAAACTTACCATTTAATTTCACCTTTAAATACTTGCTCGGCAGGACCGATTAGCCAAATATTATGGTAACTATTTTCATCATTTTGAAACGTCACTTTCAGTTCACCACCTTCAACTTTCAAAGTCACATTATTATGTTGTGTTTTACCTGTTTTATGCATCGCTAATGCTACTGCTGTAACTCCAGTTCCACAAGAAAGGGTTTCATCTTCCACTCCACGCTCGTAAGTTCTAACAGCAAATTTATCGTTAGCAATCTGCTCTGCAAAATTCACATTACTTCCACTATTAGTATAAATGTCTCCATATCTAATTCGTGCACCTTCAGTTTTTACATTTAGTTGCGATAAGTCTGAACATAGTTCCACATGATGCGGAGATCCTGTATTTAAAAATTGATGATTTTCAAAAATCTGTATTTCAGAAACATCTTGCATTTGAAGATGTACCACGTCATTTTCAATTTTGGCTTTATGCAAACCATCGATCGCAACAAACTCAGTTTCATTTTCAATAATACCTAAGAACTTTGCAAATGCTACGATACAACGTCCGCCATTACCACACATACTACTTTCATTACCATCTGCATTGTAATACACCATTTTAAAATCTGAATTTTCGTCAGTTTCTAACAGTATAAAACCGTCTGCTCCAATGCCAAAACGTCGGTCGCACAAGGTTGCTATGCGTTTGGTATCGTTTTTGTTTATAAAATGTAAGCGGTTATCTACGATTATAAAATCGTTACCAGTGCCTTGATATTTGTAAAATGTTATTGCCATAAGTTGGTAGCAAATATAAGCATATTCGACTATAAAATATGATGTTAAAGCGTCGTTAAATTTGACGTTAAATAGTAGTTAAAATGAAAAATGAAATCAATAAATCTCTAATTTTAATCGTTAAAAGATAACAAACAATTAAATCAATAGTTAAACTTAAATCTGAAAAAAAAATGAAGAAGATTCTAACATTAGTATGTGTTTCGGCATTAGGTGGTCTATTAACACTAAGCGGTTATAAACTCTTTGTCGAAAAAAATAATAATCCTTTAATTGTAGAACAAGCTTCTGAAGCCCCTTTATTTGTGCCTACAGCTAATTACATGAACACAAGAAACACCACTTCAGTTATCGCTCCTAACTTTGTGGAAGCTGCTGAAAAATCATTAGATGCTGTGGTTCACGTAAAAAATACCTCTATCGTCAATGCACCAATGACGATGCAAGATTTATTTTTTGGTCGAAATTCGCAACGTGCACAAGTCGGTACAGGTAGTGGTGTCATTATTTCGCCAACCGGTTATATTGTTACTAATAACCACGTGATTAATAATGCCGACAAAATCAGTATTACTTTAAATAATAACAAAGCATATATCGCTGAACTGATCGGTACTGACGAAGCGACTGATATCGCATTACTTAAAATTGAAACGGACGACGATTTACCATTTATGGCTTTTGGAGATTCTGACAATGCTAAAATTGGCGAATGGGTTTTGGCCGTTGGTAATCCCTTTAATTTAAATTCTACCGTAACCGCAGGCATTATAAGTGCTAAGGCTCGCGATTTATCTGGACAAAATTCGCAATCATTTATTCAAACTGATGCAGCCGTAAATCCTGGCAACTCAGGTGGAGCTTTGGTCAATACCAATGGAGATTTAATTGGTATTAATACGGCTATTTCTTCAAGAACAGGTTCTTATATTGGCTATTCATTTGCTGTACCAAGCAATATTGCTAGAAAAATCGTCAACGACATTATGGAATATGGTAATGTACAAAATGGTATTCTTGGAGTTGTTGGAGGAGCTTTAAATAGTGAAACCGCAGAAAAATTAGGTACAGAAACCACACAAGGCTTTTATGTAAGTGATGTACAAGAAGAAACAGGAGCTGCAAAAGCAGGCATTAAATCTGGAGATATTATAAGAAAAGTAGATGGTGTTGATATTAATAAATTTTCTGATTTAACAGGATATTTAAAAACTAAAAGTCCTGATGATGTAGTGAATGTGACCTTACTAAGAGGTGGAGATGAAGAAGTTATACCTGTAACCTTACTGAAACCATCAATTACTACGCTTCCAACTGTAGGCTTTGTAAAAAACCCTACGGACAAAGAATTAAAAGCTTATAACACCACTTACGGTGTGAAAATTCACAAATTAACAGATGAAAATTATATACCATATTGGAATAGCAATAATGTAAAAGAAGGAGACGTCATCACAAAAATTAATGGTAAAAAATTATACTCCGTTGACGATGTACAGACAACAATGAAAACCAGAAATTTAAATGAACCACTTCAAATCGAAGTTATTAATAATGAAGGTGAAAAAGTGGTGTATAATTTCAGATAAAAAACCTTACTAGATCTTACAATTTAAACCCTTCAAAGTATTATTCTTTGAAGGGTTTTTATTTTCGTTGAAACGTGTTACGAAAACGTTTGAAATATATTACTTTTGCGCAAATTATAAACCATAAACCAAACAAAACATGGGTTTTAACGACACTTACGAAAAAGAGTTAGCGTTTCAAGCAGACCGTCGCAGAGCAACGGTAGAATTTATTAAAATTATTAGTGACTTATGGTACGATAAGTCTATAGAATTGGTGCTTTTTAGAAACCAATTAATCGACAGAAATGTCAGTGAAATTTTAAACTTGCATGAGTATGCAGGAGAGTTTGTTCAAAAACCTATTTCTATTTTTGATTCGGTTGAAATTGCCCAAGCCATAAGCGCGCTTAATCTTCCACCTGCTAAACTAGACATTGGAAAATTAACTTACGAGTTTCATTTAGAAGATCAGAAATATAGTAATGCCACTGCTTTTGTATCCGCTAAATTAGGAAAGGCTAAAAATAATAAAGCTATAGAACCGAAGGATGTTGTGCTTTATGGTTTTGGTAGAATTGGTCGTTTGGTTGCACGTGAATTAATGACACGCACAGGAAAAGGTACACAATTACGTTTAAGAGCCATTGTGACTAGAGGTGAAATAAACGCAACTGTTTTAGAAAAGCGTGCCTCTTTATTAAGAAACGATTCTGTACATGGCGATTTTTCAGGAATGGTAAGCGTTGATGAAAAAAACTCAGCTTTAATTATTAATGGGACTACTGTAAAGATTATTTCAGCCAATAAACCAGAAGACATTGACTATACATCATATAGTATCAATAATGCTTTAGTCATTGATAATACTGGTGCATTTAGAGATAAAGCTGCTTTAAGTAGACATTTAAAAGCAAAAGGAGTTGATAAAGTATTACTAACCGCTCCTGGTAAAGGGATTCCTAATATTGTGCATGGTGTCAATCATACGGAGTACGATCCTGATAAAGTAAAAATAGTTTCTGCAGCGTCTTGCACAACAAACGCTATCACACCAATTTTAAAAGCGGTTGAAGATTCTTTCGGAATTAAAACCGGACATTTAGAAACGATTCATGCTTACACGAATGATCAAAATTTAGTTGATAATTTTCATAGTAAATACAGACGTGGACGCGCTGCTGGTTTAAATATGGTGATTACCGAAACTGGAGCTGGCCAAGCGGTAAGTAAAGCCTTGCCGTCTTTAGAAGGTAAATTAACATCTAATGCTATTAGAGTGCCTGTACCAAACGGATCTTTAGCAATTTTAAGTTTAGAACTAGAAGGTAAAACTTCGGTTGATAGTATGAATGCTATTATGAAAAAATACGCTTTAGAAGGTGATTTGGTAGAGCAAATTAAATACGAAATGAGTGACGAATTAGTATCGAGCGATATTGTAGGTAGCTCAGCTCCTTCTATTTATGATAGTAAAGCGACTATTGTTAGAAAAGATGGAAAAAATGCTATTTTATACATTTGGTACGATAATGAATATGGCTATAGCCAGCAAGTTATTCGTTTATCAAAATACATTTCTAAAGTAAGACGCTACGCGTATTACTAGAATCATGTAAAAGAGTGAAATATCTAAAGAGGCTACTTAAAACGTAAGCCTCTTTTTTGTGTTTATTTAATCGACCAAAAGTAATGTATTATTTAAATAAACAAGCTAATTTATATTTTGGCACGCTGTTTGTTTTATAGTTAACGAGTTTAATTTTTAAAACCCATTAATTATGAAAAAGCTACTATTTTTATTTGCAAGTTTAGTACTAGTTAGTACTACTGCAACAGCAACAGCCAACACTATTGAAGCAGAAGCTTCTATTATGAATAATGTGAGAGGTTACGGCAATTCTTTCATATTTAATGAAGCTGGTATTGAATTTTCAATATTTGCAGATGGCCAGTTCGATTTCTTTTTACCAAATCATGGTCCAGATGTCAACGTCGGAATTAACAGCCCTGGTTTTTCATTCAGTTTCAACTCTGGTTTTAATTACAATCCATTTGTACAGTACGATAGCTTTGGTGCTATCATTCAGATTCAAAACACTCCAGTATTCTATGATTTTTATGGTAGAGTTAACCAAATTGGAAACATTTTTATTAACTACAACAGTTTTAATAGAATTAACAGAATTGGTGGTCTAAACATCTTTTACAGAAACAATATGTTTTGGAGATACGACGGATTTATAAACAACTTTAACCGTGCTTATGTATGGAGACCTTGGCACCAGTTTTACGGTGTACCACATGCTAACTTCTGTGTTATAAATGCAAATCCTTACAGACAGTTTTATGCACCTGTAAGACATATTTTCTACAGACCTTATCTTAATAACGTTAGAAATTTTAATGTTGGAAGACGTGGAAATAACCAAATAGGAAGACGTGGTAACGCAACAAGACATAATAATAGATATGTGCAGACTCCTAGAAATAGAACAGAGCGAAGTATTAGAACTCGTGTAAGAAACAACAATGCAACTATTGCTAGTACAAGAGCTACACGTTTAAGAGACAACACAGCTACTGCGACAAGAACAACAAGAAATACAAATGCGACAACTAGATCTAACACAACACGTGTATCTAACCAAGCAACAGCAACACGTTCTAATACAAGAGTAGCAACTCCGACAAGAACAAGTAGAACTCTAAATGCAAATGCAACAACGACACGTTCTAATACAAGAGTGGCAACTCCAACGCGAGCAACACGTAGTAATAATAACATATCTACAAGAAATACGCGTAATAATGTGACCAGAAGTAACAATTCTGTGTCTAATAATAGAACAAGAGCTACGTCTACTAGACAAGTAAAAGCAACTCCGACTCGAACAATTAATAGAGCGGCAGCGCAAAATGTAAGACAGAGAAGTAGTGTTCAAAATAAAAGACAATCGTCGTCTGTAAAGAGCAGATCGAATATAAGTAGAAGCAGTAACCAAGGCTCTACAAGATCTAACTCAAGACGATCTAGAGGATAAAAGTTTTTTTGGTTGGTTGGATGTCCCGTATGATGTATGCTTTCTAGCACCTTACGGGACATTCTTATTTTTGAAGGTGAAGGATAAGGTGAAGACGAAGCAGAAGATGAAGACGAAGACGAAGATGAAGATGAAGGTGAAGGTGAAGGTGAAGGTGAAGGTGATAATAACTGACTATGCCCTTTTAGAACGCCATTAGCTAATACATTTGATTTGTGGTGTTTTTTTTAATGCATATTTGAACCCTAAACTAATCTAGGCGGCACTAATTCTTGCTCATTCTTTCTGAAAATCATTTATTCAGGTCGTATTAAAATTTAGGTGAGGCCTAGTTATTTTTTTACGAGATGTAGTCTAGAATGTTTAAATTAAATAACTCAGATTGTGGAATATTCGTTAGGTCTATTTTCAAGTTCAAGTTCGTCTTCGTCTTCAGCTTCATCTTCGTCTTCAACTTCAATTTCGATTTCTGCAACCTACTTCAACCGTAAATAGGTTTTGATCTGATTAGAAATATCCTCAGAGACATTCAATTTATAAATTAGACTGAAATAAATCAAACCAATGCATCCAGATTTCAAAATGATATTGACCATAGGATGAAAAGGAAATTCCCAAAAATAGAAAGCCGCACACAATACAAATAAAGTGATGATGATTTTTACCGATCCAATCGTAAAAGGCACCATGTTGAACTTTCGTTTTACGAAAATGATTTTAATAGTATTGTAAATAAAAACAGCTAAAAACGTGGCGAATGCAGAACCTTCAATACCATAAACAGGAATAAAAACAGCATTCAATACAATAGCCATAATTGCTAATAACACGCCGAAAAACAAGACCATTCTATAATAATCGCTATTAAAAAGAATCGCATTATTGTTACCTAAACTGTTATCATACAATTTGGCTAAACTCACAATGAAGACTACAAAAAGACCTCCTGTAAATTCTTCTGGAAGGATGTCGTAAAGCTGATTAATATTCAAAATAATCAACAAAAAAATAAAACCACTTACCACCAACAAGGTCATGGAACTGCGTTTGTACAAATCTTCCAATCCCACATGATCCTTTTCATTAAGATACTTTGCGGTTAATGGCAGCATAATTTGATGCATAGCGCGCTGTGGCACTGCAATAACCGTGGCAATAAAAATAGCGACGCTGTAGTAAGCCACTTGCTCAATATCTGGCAAAATGAGACCAATCATAAATTTATCGATATCAAGAATCAACATGGCTACAGAACCTGCAATAATCATTAATCCTGAATACTTTAATACAGAACTTCGGTTTTCAATTTTCTGAAATTTTAGCTTTGGCAATCGTATCGTAAAGGCATATAATTTCATAATCACCATTCGTAGCACATACACTCCAACTAGAGCAAGTATAAAATCATTTACCGACAGCCATTCTAAATACACGGTAAAAAGCAACATCATTATACATACACGATGAAAAATCTCTTTCATTAAATTCCCGAATACGGTTTGCAATTGCACTTTCGTCCAAGCGAAAAAAACTTCAAAATACGCCATGGCTATCGCTAGAATAAAAATATGCCAAATGTAATTTTCTACAATTGGATTTTCGTTTGAAAGCCAACTCACAATAGCGTCATAGGCAAAATAACCGATGAAACCCGTCGGAATTATAAATACCAAAGGCAAAAACAACATCAAGGTTAAAAAACTGTTGATACTGTTTTTAGTTCGGAATGTGGAATAAAACTTAACAATGGCATTATGTACACCAAAGGCCATAAACGGCATCATAATATTAGCTGCGGAGAGTAAAAACGCAACTAAGCCATAGTATTTATCTGATAAAAAGTTGGTGTAAAGGAAAAGCGTATTTATAGCACCAATACCAAAGCCTAAATAAGTGGTGATGGTATTTTTGAATGATTGGTTGCGTACGATTCCCATAGTGATGCAAATTACAACTATAAGGTTTTAAATTGCAAAGTGTGGTTAGAAAAATAGTTATTCTTATCTGTAAGATTTTGACTTCGACTTCGCTCAGTCACCGTGAAACTTCGCAGGTATTTGTTGCAAAATATTGATGATAAAGGGTTGACTTTAAGTTGTAATATCTACAAAGTTTTGACTTCGACTTCGCCCAGCCACCGTGAAACTTCGCAAGATGCTCACACATTTATATTGCGATTAAGTTTATGGATTAAATTAAGGCTGGTATTTAATACCTACAAGGTTTTAGAAACCTTGCAGGATATAGAAACATTATTTAATTAATATTGCTAGTTTTTCAGTCAAGGCTTTTCTGCTATAAGGTTGTAAACCAATGGCATTTACTTTTAAAGTCTTATTCTGAAAAGCGTAGAAACACTCCTGTAGTTGTGATTTTAATTCTGCTTTCTGTGAGTAATTAAAATACGTACCTGTGTTGGTTGATTTTATAATTTGTTCTACATCGGCATCTTTTGGACCTATCGCTAAAATTGGTGTTTCAGAAATTAAATATTCAAACACTTTACCTGCAATAATGGCTTTGGTATCTTCTGAATCAATCTCAATTAACAATAACAATTGTGATTTCATTTGAAATTTTAAAGCGTCATCATGACTTACATAACCCAAAATATCCACATGATGTTTTAATCCGTTTTCATGAATCGACGCTATAACGTCGTCACTCACCACACCAACCAATTGTAATTTAAAGGCTTTTGAAAACGCTTCGCTTTCTTGTATTAATTCCGAAAGCGTTTCCCATAAGACCTCGGGATTTCGTTCGGACAATAAAGAACCAATATGTGATAAGGTAAATAGCGCGTCCTTCCCTTCTACCTTAACCGAATGTCCATCATAACCATTGGTAATCACAGAAATTGGTTGGTTAGTTTTGGTTTGAAATTCGTTTTTTGTGTGGTTGCTTGTTACGATGATTTCATCAGCTGTATTTAAAACCTTGTGTTCTAATGCCAGGTGTTTTGCTTTAGAAGATGCTGTCAATTTTAAATCTTTATGGTAACCAATAGTTGTCCAAGGATCTCTAAAATCTGCTAACCATTTCATATCTCTTTTTTCTTTAAGTTGTAATCCTATTAAATGCAAACTGTGCGGTGGACCTGTGGTAATAATCGTTTCGATGTCATGTTCTTTAATATAATTTGAAAGAAAATCTACGGAAGGTTTTACCCAATTTTTACGCGCATCTGGTATAAAATAATTGCCTCTTACGTACAACATCGCTTTTTCAATCACCGATTGCTTTTTTACTTTGGGAATCACTCCTGAACTAATTTTTTTAGATTTCCCTTTAGAAAATAGACTCGCCAAACCATAAGGTTCACTTATCGGTTGTTTTAAAATAGTGGTGTTCTGCGGAATTTCATTAACCAAACTTTCATCCATAATAGGATAGTTTGGATTTTCAGGACAATAAACCACAGGTTCAATACCAAAGTCTGGCAGGTACTTTACGAATTTTAACCAACGTTGTACACCAGGACCTCCAGCTGGTGGCCAATAATATGTTATGATAAGTGTTTTGCCCATCCTATATTCCTGCGAAAGCAGGAATCTTTTTAGTTATTAAAAGTTTCTTTTTCTGTTCGTCTAGCGTCTTCAATAATATCAACTGGATATCCGTACAATTCTAAAATACTAATTGCATTTCTAGTTTTTAATTTACCCTTTTTAAGTTTATGGTCAAATGAGAGTTCGTTATTTTCTATTTGCTCGCTAAAATGATACAATACATATTTTTCTTTTACTAACAACTCAGCTAATTCAATATCATGAGTAGAAACTAAAACCATATTATTTCCTTTGTTAAGATTTGTGAGTATCGCTTTTCCGCCAGAAATCCGTTCTACAGTATTTGTACCTTTAAAAATTTCGTCTAATACAAACAGGCAAGGTTCGCTTCCATTAGAAGCCTCTATCAATTCTTTAATTATTAAAACTTCTTTGAGATAATAACTCGTGTTGTCTAACAAATCATCCGTTATTCTAATTGAAGAATACAATTTTAAAAATGGTGCAGCATAGTATTTTGCAAAACAAATATTTAAAGTTTGGGCTAAAATACTATTTATGGCTACACTTCTTATAAAGGTAGTTTTGCCAGACATGTTAGAACCAGTCAGTAATAAACTAGTATCTATTAAATTTAAATCATTTGTTATACAATTTTCAATTATTGGATGTGAAACTTCATTAATATTCAATTGTTTTTCTGAAATAAATTTTGGCTCGCAAATTTGAAACTCACTAGCTTTTAGTGATGCAACAGAAATAGCACAATCAACCTCGCCAATAAAATGAAATAACTTTTTAAGCGCATCTCTTTTAGTTGATATGCTATCTACAAAACTATAAAAAATGAGATATTCTATATTGAATAATACCTTGATAAATTCAGCAACTAACCAAATAACAGAAGCAAATTCGTTATCTAGATTTTTCTCAAAACTGATGTAAGCTGTTTTACTTTTTATTTTTTCCACCTGATTTATAAAAGAAGTATCACTAAATTTTAATTTAATATCAGAATAATTGGAGATAGCCTTAGCAACGTTTAGTGTTCGTGATAATTGACTCACACCATCTAAATAACCCGAAACATTCCATTTATTTTTTAGATGAAAAAATAAATTTATTGAAAAGATAATAATTAATACTATGAAAAAAAATGGGCTAAAAAAACTTAAAACGATACATAGTAGTGACAAAACTGACAACATATATACAAAGCGTATTACTTTAGGTTTTTCTACTGGTTTTGAATTCACCAATTCTTCGAAGTAATAAGACGCTGTTCTATTTAATTTATTGAGCTGTAATTGTGTTTTTAACCTTAACTCCTCATTAGTTTCAAAAACAGAAGTTAAGTCCCTAAATTTCAAAAGACTTTCAATAGTTCCTATAGTTCTTAACTTATAATATAAATACTGTTGACCAATTTTTGAACTTGTCCTATCAATAATTTCAAAGGTTTCATTAATATCTAAATCGATAGCACATCGATCCGATAAAATATGATATGCCTCCTTTTTATGATTATTATTCTTAAAATATTTTTCAATGGATTTGAAATGAAATTCCTCTCGCTTTTTAGGTTTTCCCCAATTCAGTTGTAAATAGTCTATAATTTTAAGACGTTTCCTTTTGTTTGAGTGATTGGCATACAGGGAGATTAAAATTAAAACAATAACAACTCCTAGTATCCAATTCATAGATTTTTAAGGTTTAGCAACTCATTTTTTTAGTAGAAATTATCCCTCAGTTTTCCTCCGCTTCACCTCATAAAATAAACCCAATAAAAGTAAAATACCAAAAACGGCAGAACTCGCTAAAGCGACTTTACTTCCTGTTTCTATAACTTGTGGTTCAAACTTAAATTCTATAGTGTGATTTCCTTTTGGAAGTTCTAAAGCTCTTAGTACATAATTCACTCTAAAATGTGGTGTTAATTCGCCATTGATATAAGCATTCCAGCCTTGACTGTAATAAATTTCTGAAAATATGGCTACACCATCATTGCTATTATTGGATTCGTATTTTAAATAGTTCGGTTTAAAATCTTTTAACTGAATCGATGCTAAAGAATCTACCTGATACCTCGGTTTTAAATTATTTTCACTTGCCACGAATTTCTGTAAAACCGCTGTTGTTTTCGTATTTAAACTGTCTAATGCTACAATTTCTTGGTTGGCATCTGCAACAACATTTAGTTTAGAAACAAACCACGCATTACCATTTGTTTCGGTATTTGTGTATGGAAAGATTTGACCTTGCTCTTCTGCAATGATATATTTAGTGTTGAGCATGTTGAGTACGTTCATGTTGTTTTTATACACATGAAATTCTAACAACTCATTAACACGTCCTAATTTTGCGGCATGATAACCAAATAACGAATTATGATAGTAAGCGGCTTTGGCCGGCATCCGTTGTCCTTGAGACGACATATCTAAAACTCTAAAATGTCCTTTATCTTGTAAGATTTCCTTATCTGCTGCATTTGGCTGATAAGGCTTATCGACGCGTAAAGCTGGAATGAAATTATCATTATTTACATATTGTCTATTCACAGATACCAAATCAAAAAGTATCAATACTGTAAAAATAACAACCACTAAGTTTTCGGATAGTTTCTTTTTTAAGAACATGAAAATAGTTCCTGCGGAAAGTAAGACTAAAATCAAGGTTCTAAGCGTATCCGCACTCATTAATGCTTTACGGTCTTTAATAACCGCATCTATAAATGGTTGTCCGTAAGCTTCAATGTATTGGTCGTCTCTAAAACTTTCAAAATCGAATAACGTCGATTTAAATAATAAGAACATTAGTGCTAAACCAGCTGTTATTCCGACGGCATATTTTAACGCTTTTAACTTTTCTTCATCTTTCTGAAGATCATTAAATAAACGTACTAAGGCAAAAATTCCTAATACAGGAATACACAATTCCAATATCACCTGAATAGAACTTACGGCTCTAAATTTATTATATAATGGTACAAAATCAATAAAGAAATTCGTAATTGGATTACCGTCTGGTTGAGGGTTTTCAACAAAAAACCAATTCTTTCCTAAAGATAATATCCATGACAATAAAGTGCCACCAACAAGCCACCATTTTAAACGTCCTTTGACTAAGAACAACCCTAAAACGAATAAGAAAATAATAACGGCTCCAACATAAGCTGGTGCTTCAACAATTGGCTGTTCTCCCCAATACATTGGTGCATTTCTGGCGGCATCTAAAGCTTCAATTGGTGATGCGCCTAAATTAATGTAAGCCTTATAAGTTTCAGAATCTTTACCAACATCTTCTCTATTGCCACCTCCCATAAACTTTGGGATATACAGATTAAAGGTTTCTAAAATGCCATAACTGTATTCGGTAATATAATCTTTGCTTAAACCAGTAGACGCTTCTTTTGGTGAACCGTCCACATTAATCGTCAGTTCACTTTTACCACGTGTACTTTCTTTTACATACTCTTGCGTTGCCATAATACTAGTGGCATTGAGTCCAACGGCTAATACAGCTGCCACAGCTAACAAGCCAACCGATTTAAAGAAATGCGGCAAGACTTTTTTCTTGTAAGCATCCACTAAGTAAACGAAACCTAAAACTAATATCAACAACAACAAATAATACGACATTTGTGGATGATTCGCCACTAATTGTAAACCCGAAGCAACAGTAGTGAGTAAAAATCCGAGGACATATTTTCGTCTAAACATGAGAACAATTCCTGCCAATACCAAAGGCATATAAGCAATAGCGTGCGCTTTAGAATTATGACCAACTCCAAGTATAATTATAAGATAAGTTGAAAAGCCAAAGGCCAAAGCACCTAAAGCTGCGAGTTTAAAATCGACTTTTAGAGACACTAATAAGATATAAAACCCTATAAAATACAAGAACAGATAATCTGCAGGTCTTGGTAAAAATCTTAAAGTTAAGTCGAGTTTCTTTATGTAATTATGAGGATACTTCGCACCTAACTGATAGGTTGGCATGCCACCGAAGGCACTGTTGGTCCAATAGGTTTCTTCGCCTGTGGTTCTGGCAAACTCCTTTTGCTGTTCTGCCATACCAATGTAATGCATAATATCACTTTGGTTGATTTTTTTACCTTGTAATATAGGACTGAAATAAGCTAAAGACAAGGCTATAAATCCTATTAAAACTAAGACATGTGGTAATAAACGTTTAATAGAAAATGACATGAGAACGCTTTAAGATGAATGATGCTGAAAAGTAGTTATTTTTTTTGAAAAACCTAAAGAGATTCCTGCTTTAGCAAGAATTTAATTAATCAATTTCCTCGTAATCAATATATTCACCAACCTTTTGGTTAGAAGAGCCACTTTTATTTGGCATTTTATCGATAACGGTTTCTCCTGCTTTTTGTTTCTGTTGCTGGCGTTGTTGGTTTGGATTTTGAAATCCACCAAACTGCTCACCAAATTTTTGCTCTGCTTTTTTGGCTACAAAACGGACTAACAACGGTGCGAAAAGACGTGCTAAAATCTTAAATCCGTAGTAACAGAGGATAATAATTAATATTGTTCTTAATAATCCCATGGACTAAACTTCTTCAGTGATAAACTTAAGTAATATTCAAAAATACGATTATAGCCATTTATAATACCTTATTATTCCTTAAAAAAACTATAAAATATCTATATTTGACTTTAAACCGCAATAGATCCATTAGTTTTAAAACACATCCATAATGCGAATACTCAAATCTTCATTTGTTTTACTTTTAATATTGAGCTTCAGTGCTACTTATGCGCAGTATACTGAGGTTATAAATTCTAATCGTCCAGGTGTTTCCGAAAGCGCCTTTTCAGTCGGTACTGGAGTGGTACAGTTTGAAGCTGGTGCCTTCGCCGTAAGTGAAGAACATGCGCTTGCTAATTATGAAGTTTCAGGATTTGGTCTCGATTTTGCCATAAGATATGGTTTGCTTTTTGAGCAACTAGAATTACAATTAGATGGAGTTTACCAAAACGATACGCAGACCTTTACAGGTACTAATATTCCAACGAAAAATCCACGTTCTAATTTTAGAAATTTTACGATTGGAGCAAAATATCTAGTTTACGATCCTTATAAAAATGCAGAAGAAGCCAAACCAAACATTTACAGTTACCACGCTAACCGAGCTTTTAATTGGAAATCATTAATTCCAGCTGTTTCCGTTTTTGCAGGTGCGAATATAGATTCTAAAGCCAATCCATATACCGCTTTTGGTGTTGAAGGTGTTAGTCCAAAAATTATGCTCGCCACTCAAAATAATTTTAATGGAGGTTGGGTATTTGTGATGAATTTTATTAAAGATAGAATTGGCACTAACCAATCCGATTTTCAGTATATACTGACCTTAACACATTCATTTACTCCACAATGGGTTGTTTTTGGTGAAACACAAGGCATTCAAAGTGATTTTTATGCCGACAATATTTTTAGATTTGGAGGGGCTTATCTTTGGACAAAAGATTTTCAATTAGATGCTAATATTGCCTTTAATACTAAAGATACTCCTTCAATTTTTAATATTGCTTTTGGTGCATCTTACCGCTTAGATTTTCATAAAGACAAAGAAATAGACAATGGTACTTCTGCCAAAGATTCAAAAGGAGACAAACGAAAAAAGAAGAAAAAAAAGAAAAAAGAAGATGATTTCGACTCTTAACATACTAGCCTTTGCAACTGCATGATTACAATTAAAAAAGCCACATCTAAAAAAGATTTAAAAGCTTTTGTAAAGTTTCCATTTAAACTCTACAAAAATTCTAAATATTGGGTACCACCTATTATAAAGCAAGAATTAGATACGTTTAATAAAGACAAAAATCCTGTTTTTAATGATGCTGACGCACGTTTTTTTCTAGCCTATAAAGATGGTGAACTGGTTGGTAGAATTGCAGGTATCGTCAATTGGTTAGAAATTAATAAACAAGGCATTAAAAAAATGCGTTTTGGCTGGTTTGATTTTATCGATGATTTAGAAGTCAGTAAAGCACTTTTTGAAACTGTTGAAAACATAGGTCGCGAACATCAACTGAGTTATGCGGAAGGTCCTGTAGGATTTTCAAATTTAGATAAGGTTGGTATCATGACTGAAGGTTATGATCATTTAGCGACCATGATTACGTGGTACAACCATGCCTATTATGTAGATCACTACAAAGCACGCGGTTACGAAATAGAAAAGGAATACGCAGAAAGTAGCTTTCCTTTTGAAAACGTAAAACCGAAATATTTTAAAAAAGCACAAGAACTCATTAAGCAACGTTATAATTTAAGAGCTTTAAAGTTGACCAAAACGAAAGAAGTGATGCCTTATGTAGATCGCATGTTTGATCTGTTTAATGAAAGTTACGCATCCTTATCTTCTTTTGTGGAAATTACAGATATTCAAAAAGAATATTTTAAAAAGAAATTTATTGGTTTTATAAATCCAGAATACATCAAGTTTGTGGTTGATAAGAACGATCGGCTCATTGGTTTTGCTATCGTAATGCCAAGATTTGCTGAAGCCTTGCAAAAAGCAAATGGGAAGTTATTTCCGTTTGGGTTTGCGCATATTCTTAAGGCCAAACACAATAGTAAAGAAGTTATTTTTTATTTGATAGGGATTCTTCCTGAATATCATAATAAAGGCATTCATGCCGTCATTTTTAATGAGTATTACGAAACATTTAAAGCTAAAGGAATTAAGACTTGCTATAGAACTCCAGAACTAGAAAACAACTTCGCTATAAAGAAAATTTGGAAACATTTTGATCCTGTTATCTATGCGAAACGTAAGACTTATGTGAAGGATTTATTTTGAGATTAGTGAATTCAATTTCTTCTTTTCGCCAATAAGCAAAAATCTATGAATACTAAATCTGATTAGACACAAGGTTTTGTTTAGGACAATGATGGCGGCTTTGGAGTACTCAAATAGTTGAAAGAAAAAAAGAATTTTAATCTATATAGCAAAAAAAATCACCACAACATGTGATGATTTTTTCATAATACTATACTAACTTAAACTACTTATTCACCCATTGCAGCGATTAAAGCTGCTGACATTCTTTTATACGTCCCATTTTCTAAGCGTGTTCTAATGGCATCAAAAGCCACTAAGGTTTCTTCCACATCTTGCAAGGTATGCGTTGCTGTTGGTATCATTCTTAGTAAAATTAATCCTTTAGGAATTACAGGATAAACAACTATAGAACAAAATATACCATGATTCTCACGTAAATCTCTCACTAAAGCCATGGCTTCAGGTATGCTACCTTTTAAATATACTGGAGTTACACAACTCTGTGTGTTCCCAATATCAAAACCACGTGCTTTTAAACCTGATTGAAGCGCATTTACAATTTTCCACAAATTTTCTTTAAGCTCTGGCATGGTTTTAAGCATTTCTAAACGCTTTAAAGCACCAACCGTTAAAGTCATTTGCAGTGATTTTGCAAACATTTGCGAACGTAGGTTATATTTTAGGTAATCAATAATTTCTTTATCTGCTGCAATAAATGCACCTGTACTTGCCATAGATTTTGCAAAGGTTGCAAAATAGACGTCAATATCATCTTGCACTCCTTGCTCTTCACCTGCTCCTGCACCAGTTGCACCAAGTGTTCCAAAACCATGAGCATCATCTACTAAAAATCTAAAATTGAATTTCTTTTTCAATTCCACAATTTCTTTAAGTCGTCCTTGCTCACCTCGCATTCCAAAAACACCTTCTGAAATGACTAAGATACCACCTCCTGTTTGCTCTGCCATTTTAGTGGCTCGCTCCAAGTTTTTCTCTAAGCTTTCAATATCGTTATGTTTATAGGTAAAACGTTTTCCCATATGTAAGCGCACACCATCAATAATACAAGCATGAGAATCCACATCATATACTATAATATCGTCTTTTGCAACTAAAGCATCAACAGTAGACATGATACCTTGATACCCAAAATTAAGAAGGTAAGCCGCTTCCTTATTTACAAATTCAGCCAACTGCGTTTGTAATGTTTCGTGTAAATCTGTATGACCAGACATCATACGCGCTCCCATTGGGTACGCAGAGCCATAATCTGCCGCAGCTTCGGCATCAACTTTACGAACTTCTGGGTGATTTGCCAAACCTAAATAATCATTAATACTCCAAGTAATCACATCTTTTCCTTGAAATTTCATTCGGTTAGAAATTTGACCTTCCAACTTAGGAAAAACAAAATAGCCTTCTGCTTGCGCTGCCCATTTTCCGAGTGGTCCTTTATCTCTATAAATCTTTTCAAATAAATCTTTCATGCTTATGCTTTGCTATTAATGGCATTTCCTATGTTTTTAGCCCATAGAAACAGCTATTAACTGTTGTTAATTCAATCTTGTTAGTGCATGCAAAATTAGGTAATAATATTATGAATGCATAATTTATTTATTTTAAGTCTTCACTAAGTTTTAAACAAAAAAAACCTATCACAACGTGCTATGATAGGTTTTTAAATCGTGAAAATTTTCTATTTGATATATTCTATTGTCGCTTGTACTTCAGATTTGCTATCAAAAAAGCCTTGATCTTCCATCCATTTATCACTGTACACTTTACTCATATAACGCGATCCATGATCTGGAAAGACAACCACAATCTTATCTGTTGGTTTAAACTCCCCTTCCTCTTGTAGTTGTTTTATGGCTTGCATTGCTGCACCACTTGTATAACCGACAAAAAGACCTTCTGTATTAGAAATTTCTCTTGCTGTATGCGCACTTTCTTCATCTGTAACTTTTACAAACGTGTCAATTGCATCAAAATCTGTAGCTGTTGGAATTAAATTTTTACCTAAACCTTCAATACGGTAAGGGTAAATTTCTTTATCATCGGACTCACGTGTTTCATGATACTTCTTTAAAACCGAACCGTAAGCATCTACTCCAATCACTTTTACGTTTGGATTTTGCTCTTTTAAATATTTAGAAATTCCTGAAATGGTGCCACCTGTACCACTACAAGCGACTAAATGTGTTATTTGACCTTCTGTCTGATTCCAAATTTCTGGACCAGTCGTGTTAAAATGTGCATCAATATTCAGTTGATTAAAATATTGATTGATATAGATAGAACCTTTATTCTCTTCATGTAAACGCTTTGCAACTTGGTAATATGAACGCGGATCGTCTGCTTTTACGTGTGCAGGACAAACATAAACCTTTGCTCCCATAGACTTCAACATGTCTATTTTATCTGGAGAAGATTTAGAACTTACAGCTAAAATACAATTGTAACCTTTAATAATACTTACCATTGCAATGCTAAAACCTGTATTACCAGAAGTCGTTTCTATAATGGTATCACCAGCTGATAAAATGCCTTGACGCTCTGCTTCTTCTATAATGTGTAATGCAATTCTGTCTTTTGAAGAATGACCAGGATTAAATGCTTCTACTTTTGCATAAAACTCACCATCAAAGTCAGCGGTTATGTTATTTAATTTGATAAGTGGTGTATTTCCTATAAGTTGAAGTACATTATCAAATACATTGTTGTTGTTTTTCATAAACGTTATTTTTCAGTAACCTAGTTTTTATTTAGACACCTAAAACCTTGCAAAGGTAACATTTTTTTTGACTTAGCTCGAAATACCCTCTAAATCTAAGAGAAAGGCAAACTCTTCAGCATCTTCTTTTAAACTTTCAAAACGACCCGAAGCTCCACCATGACCAGCATCCATATTGGTTTTTAAATACAGTTGATTCGAATCTGTTTTTACGTCACGTAGTTTCGCAACCCATTTTGCTGGTTCCCAATATTGTACTTGCGAATCGTGCAATCCTGTGGTGATCAACATATGAGGATAGTCCTTGGCTTCCACATTATCATAAGGCGAATACGATTTAATATAGTCGTAATACAACTTGTCATTTGGATTTCCCCATTCATCATACTCGCCTGTGGTTAACGGAATAGAATCGTCTAACATGGTTGTAATGACATCCACAAAAGGGACTGCTGCGATAATACCATTGTAAAGCTCGGGTGCTTTATTGATGATGGCTCCCATTAGCAAACCTCCTGCACTGCCTCCCATAGCATATAAATGTTTAGAAGATGTATAACGTTCTTTAATTAAATGAATGGAACAAGACATAAAATCTGAAAACGTATTTTTCTTATTTAATAATTTTCCATCTTCATACCAATGACGTCCTAAATATTCTCCTCCTCTAATATGTGCTATAACATAAATAAACCCACGATCTAATAAACTCAATCGTATGGTAGAGAAATAAGGATCTACAGTAGAACCATAACTTCCATAAGCGTATTGTAATAATGGATTTGTGCCATCTTTCTTCATGCCTTTTTTGTACACTACAGACATTGGGATTTTAGTACCATCGTCTGCTGTTGCCCAAATACGTTCAGAGGTGTAATTCTCTTTATTAAATTTTCCACCTAAAACCTCTTGTTCTTTTAAAACAGTTTTCGTTTTGGTACGCATGTTAAATTCTATAACTGACGAAGGTGTGGTCATAGCATTATAACCATATCGCAATAGTTCTGTATCAAAATCTACATTTGTACCTGTGTAAGCGGTATACGTTTCGTTATCAAAAGGCAGATAATAGTCTTCAGTTTCATCCCAACGTTTTATCCGTATGTCGTTTAAACCATTTTTACGCTCACTAATGACTAAATAGTCTTTAAAAATATCAACACCTTCTATTAACACATCTTTTCTATGCGAAATCACCTCAGTCCAATTCTCAACTTTAGTATGAGTTTCTAAAGTTTTCATTAACTTAAAATTGGTCGCTTTATCTTTATTGGTCAGCATATAAAAATGATTATCGTAATGTGCAATGCTGTACTCTAATCCTCTTATTCTTGGTTGAAAAATTTGAAACTTTCCATCTGGCTGGTCAGCGTTGAGTACATGATATTCGTTAGTCAATGTACTATAACAAGCGATAATGATATATTTTCTCGATTTTGATTTATAAACTGCCACACCAAAGGTATCATCGCCTTCTTCAAAAATGAGGGCATCTTCAGCTTCGTCTCCTAAACGGTGTTTGTAAATTTGAAAAGCTCTAAGTGTCACCTCATCTTTTTTAGTATAAAATAAAGTGGCATCATCATTTGCCCAACTTGAGGAGCCTGTGGTATTCAGCACACGATCCGAAGCGACTTCATGCGTTTCTAAATTTTTAATATGAATGGTATAGTTTCGTCTTCCTGTCGTATCGATACCGTAAGACACTAAATTGTTATTTGGACTAATACTAATACCGACTAACTTAAAATAAGATTCTCCTTCTGCCATTTTATTACAGTCGAATAATAACTCTTCAGGATTATCAAGCGACTCTTTTTTTCTGGTATAAATTGGATAATCTTTTCCTTTTTCGAATTTTGTAATGTACCAATAGCCATTATATTTATACGGTACAGAAGCATCATCTTCTTTAATTCTGGCTTTCATTTCTTCAAATAAATCGACCTGAAAGTTCTTAGTATGCGCCATTTTTTCATCACAATAGGCATTTTCAGCATTCAGGTAGTCAATCACTTCAGGATGTTCTCTGTTCTTCATCCAAAAATAATTATCAATCCGCAGGTCTCCATGCTTTTCTAATTGATGTGGTATTTTTTTTGCAATTGGCGGATTTAGATTAGAATTCTTTGTCATGTGTTTTAAGAAAATTTTATGTGCGAAAAGAATGGCAATTTACTAATTTTGCACCAGACAAATTTAAAACACACAATTATGTTTGGAGATATGATGGGAATGATGGGCAAATTGAAAGAAGCTCAAAAAAAAGTTGAAGAAACAAAACAACGTTTGCATAGCGTTTTAATTGATGAAGCCAGTACAGATGATAAGTTAAAAGTAACCATTACAGCTAATAGAACCATTAAGTCGATTAGCATTGACGACGCGTTATTACAAGATAAAGAGATGTTAGAGGATTACTTAATCTTAACATTAAATAAAGCCATTGAAAAAGCGACCAACGTTAATGAAACTGAAATTGCTGCTGTAGCTAAAGAAGGTATGCCCAATATTCCTGGATTTTAAAAGCCCTTTTAATTCCCAAAAGGGGAAAATCTATACTTATAATCATACGGCTAAATCCATCTTTTTAAGGTGAAATTTAATTTATAAAATCGCCAAAATCCCTAATAACTTATCATGCATTAGATCCGTATAATCCAAATGCGTTACCATACGCAACTTATTACTTCCCATTCCTATAATCTTAATTCCTTTTTCATTGAGTTTATTTAGGAATTGCGTTTCATCCACATCAGTATTCAGCTCAAAAATCACAATATTGGTTTCAATCGTTTCTACTTTTTTGATGGCCGATAATTTAGAAAGCACCTCGCCTATTTCTTTTGCTTTTTTATGATCTTCTTTGAGTCTATCAAAATGATAGTCTAAAGCATAAAGTCCGGCTGCTGCTGCAAAACCGACTTGTCGCATACCACCACCAAGAATTTTACGAACTCTGAGGACGCCTTTCATTAAATCTTTGTTTCCTATGAGCACGGAACCCATCGGACAACCCAGTCCTTTGCTTAAACACACCGAAATGGTATCAAATAATTCTCCGTATTGTTTTGGACTTTCATTTTTAGCGATAAGAGCATTCCAAAGTCGTGCTCCATCTAAATGATACCCTAGATGATGTTGGTCGGCAACGTTTCTTATTTTTTGTAATTCTTCAAAATCCCAACAGGCTCCACCACCTTTATTTGTGGTATTTTCAATTTCAATCAATGATGTTAGCGGACTGTGATAAAAGTCTGGTGGATTTATAGCAGCCTCAGCTTGTTGCGCTGTGTACATGCCACGATGACCATCAACCAATTTACAAGAGATACCACTATTAAAGGAAGCTCCACCTCCTTCGTAATTATAAATATGTGCATATTTATCGCATATCACTTGCTCACCAGGATTGGTGTGTAATTTTAAAGCGGCTTGATTTGCCATACTACCTGTTGGAAAAAACAAGGCTTCATCCATTCCAAACATATCAGCTAAACGCTTTTCAAGAGCATTAATTGATGGATCTTCTTTATACACGTCGTCACCAACTTCTGCATTGAGCATAGCATCGAGCATGCCTTTTGTTGGTTTTGTGACGGTGTCGCTTCTTAGGTCTATTATCATTTTATGCTAAATTTAATTTAATCGTTCAGTATCATTTATTTTGACACGGTTTTCACAGATTTTCACGGATGATAAAATTCTGTGTCTCAATTTTTATTTAATTCGAATTGTAACTACATACACCACTTCCTATTGGCGAGCCATCTGGTATTTTTGGTGACTGTTCTATTTTAAATTTTTCTGGATGTTCGTAAAATTCTTTTATCATTAAATTATATTGGTATTGAACAGCATCAAAACCTAAATTCTTCTTACTAATCTCTCTCAATGCTTTATTAGCAATGGCTTTGGTCTGAAAATAACTTTCATCATTCACAGCCAAATTCATCAAGTATTTCAGCACATTTGCATTCACTTGATGTTGAATTTCCATTACATAAGCATCCTCAATCTTTTTTTCGAAAGATGCATTGACAAGGTTTGTTATCACTTCTTCTAAACTCAATTGATTGTCATCCAAACTCTTTTGCAGTATCAGACGATTAGCACGTTGTGGATGTAATAAATATTTCAAAGTCATATCACTAGCCGTATTTGCAGCACTAAACGGATCAAAAGCCACTCCTGTTTTTCCTTTAAACGATTCTCGGGTGCGATAATAACCATTTGCTCTTGGTGGAAACAAGCCTAATTTTTCTTTCGGAATGGCTAAAATTTCAGCATCTAATGTTTTAAGAATAGCATCTAGTGTTTGCTCCTGTATAGCCACATCGACTGGCTTTGTTGTGAATTGCCCATCGCCTTTTACAGCATAATTATAATCTAAACCACCAATAACCTTTGTTGCCGCTTCCACCTGAAAACGATGATAAAAATACAAAGGCACAAACACATCTTCTAAAACTGAATAAGGTTCAAAACTCTTGATATTATCTACCGAAAAATTAGAAATAGCTTGTTTACGCAATTGCAAAACCGTATTCAATTCTTCCGCAGGCGATTTACCATTATCCCATAAATGCGCTAATCCGTGTGCTCCACCAGCTGCTCTGGCATCAGAGTCCGTTATAAAACGTAAACCATCATCTTGCGCTTTTTTCAAAATTTTGTTTAAAGCATCTTTCTCGTTTGTACTTTTATCGAATTCTGAATAACTATAAGCTACCGTGATTTTATCCCAATCACCTATTCCTGTGGCATAAGCCTTACTAAAATCTATGGTTCCGTCTTTAAGGGAAATCTGAGGATGTGGATAATCCATAACTGAAGCTCTGTTGTTGGTACTCGCTGCAAAATTATGAGCAAAGCCAATGGTATGGCCAACCTCATGTGCACTTAATTGTCTGATTCTCGCCAAAGCCATATCTAACATCGGCTGATAATTATCATCGCGTTCGGCAAAAGGTTGGTTCATTAAAGCTTGAGCAATCATAAAATCTTGACGAATACGTAAGCTTCCTAAACTGACATGCCCTTTTATAATTTCACCTGTTCTAGGATCAACCACACTTGCACCATAACTCCAACCTCTTGTGCTTCTGTGCACCCATTGAATCACATTGTATCTGCAATCCATAGGATCTGCATCTTTCGGCAACATTTTTACCTGAAAGGCATCTTTAAAACCAATCGCTTCATAAGCTTCATTCCACCAACGTGCACCTTCTAACAATGCAGAACGTACTGGTTCAGGAGTACCAGGATCTAAATAGTAGATAATGGGTTCTTTGGCTTTACTGATTTCGGCTTTAGGATTCTTCTTTTCTAAGCGATGACGTGTTATGAAGCGCTTTTTAATATCTTCTTGAATCGGAGTGGTATAATCTAAATACGAAATAGACAATGCTCCACTACGTGTATCAAAAGCTCTTGGTTGATAATTATCATCTGGTAATTTTATAAATGAATGATGCTGAACCAGACTTATTAATGAAGCTGTTGGTGCAACACTCCTAAGATTGCGACCAGTCGGTTGCCCTTTAAACGTCAATAAGGCTTCAAACTCTACATTTTCGGGAAACGCTTTGGTTCGTTCTAAGGCTAAAGCACTTTTCGTGGCATCAATTTTATAAGTTCCTTCTTTTCGTGCTTTTAAACGATTTGCGACGCCATGTGTATCTTCCATTAAAAAAGGAGTGAAATCAATGATAAATGGTGCGTCTTTTTTAGATAAAATTTTAAACCCAAATAAAACCGATTGTGCAAAGGCTTGTTCTATACTTTTCTTTTCTAAAGCATTATCTGTATTGGCTCTATATTTTAAGTTGGGCTGAATGAGTAATAATTTATTTCCAGCCTTTTTAAAATAGACTAAGCGCTCGTTTCCTAACTGCCCTCTATCTAAGCCAATATCGTTGCTTCCTACTCCTGATGCTAAAGAATTGATATATAGAAACTCATCATTTAATTTTTCAACCTTAAGATAAATTTTATCGGTACTTTCTTCATAATAAAAGTCGAAATACCCTTCATACGTTTTAAGATTTTTCTTATCTAATATTTGTGCTTGGAGTTGCATACTAACAAAGAAAACACAAAAGAGAACCACTATTTTTTTCATACCACTTAAATTGAATGCTAAAGCTACGGAATTTCTAAAAAACCGATTCAAAATTATGGCACTTTAATAACGCATCTTATATTTGCAGAAACTATACAACACAAATCATAATTATGAGGTGTGTTGTCTGGTGGAGCGGAGTCGAAAACCTATTGATAATTAAGTTAAGAAGACCTTTCGACTGCACTCAAGGTGACATTGCAATGCTTTTGTCACTAATTACTAATGAATTAAATTTAGAATCAAATGATAACATCAGATCAAATAAAAGATCTTAATTCCCGTCTAGACGCACTTAGACAATATCTTTGACTTAGATGCCAAGCTCATAGAAATCTCTAACGAGGAAGAGCAAACGTTTGATCCTTCTTTTTGGAATGACTCAAAAGCTGCCGAATTGGTGATGAGATCCATAAGAGAGAAAAAAAGTTGGGTGAATGATTATAACGAAGCCGCTACACTTTTTGAAGATTTAGAAGTTATTTACGAATTTTACAAGGAAGACGAAGTGCCCATAGAAAATGTGGAAGCTCGTTTTGAAAAAACCGTGAATGCTATTGAAAAGCTAGAGTTTAAAAATATGCTTTCTGAGGAAGGTGATAGTCTTAGTGCAGTCCTACAAATTACAGCTGGTGCAGGTGGTACAGAATCGTGTGATTGGGCAAATATGCTGATGCGAATGTATTTAATGTATGCTGAAAAAAGCGGTTACAAGGTACGAGAACTCAACATGCAAGAGGGTGATGTTGCTGGCATTAAAACCGTAACCATAGAAATTGAAGGCGACTTTGCATTTGGTTGGTTAAAAGGTGAAAATGGAGTACACCGTTTGGTACGTATTTCGCCTTTTGACAGTAATGCGAAACGTCACACGAGTTTTGCCTCGGTTTATGTCTATCCGCTAGTTGACGATACTATTGAAATTGATATTAATCCTGCAGATATTGAAATTACAACGGCACGTTCTAGTGGAGCTGGTGGACAAAACGTCAATAAAGTAGAAACTAAGGTTCAGTTATTTCATAAACCTTCTGGCATTCAAATTCAATGTTCTGAAACACGTTCGCAACAAGATAACCGCGCACGAGCCATGCAGATGTTAAAATCGCAATTGTATGAAATTGAATTGCAAAAGCAAATGGCACAGCGAGAAGATATTGAAGCTGGAAAAATGAAAATTGAATGGGGAAGCCAAATTAGAAATTACGTCTTACATCCTTATAAATTGATAAAAGACGTACGTTCTGCTCACGAAACAGGCAATGTAGATGCTGTATTGAATGGAGATTTAGAGCCATTTTTAAAAGCGTATTTAATGATGATGGGACAAAAAGAAGATTCGGCATTATAATTGCTCTGCACTTGTTAAAAAACTATTTAATGAAAACAGTCTGCTTTATTTCGCTTTTTATAATGTCTAAATTTTGTTTGGGTCAGAGTACACTTCCAACAGATTTAGTATTAAATGATTTAAATGGCGCTGTAAAAACCGTTGTAGAAATTGTGAGCGTGCCTAATACTCCAGATGTAAAAAAGGTATATCACTTTGATAGAAATGGATTATTAACTACAATTGATGAATATAGTGAATTCCTTAACGAACAAGATTCTTTAATTAACAATAGCATTCACCACTTTGAAAACAAGCATGGTGAACGCACCTTTACAGTAAGAGACACAAAAAATAGAGCAATCACTTCCACAGGAACTTTTAAAGTATTGCAACCTAATGTATATAGTTTAGACGTTAATATTAGTAAGGACATTAGGTCTTATAGCGTATTTAAATTTGAAGCTAATGTACTTGTCGATAGAATAAATACAATAATGAAAGAGAATGGTGAAGAATGGGTAAATATGCAATTGTCTTATAATTATACTGATGGCTTACTCGATTGGATAGACGTATTAGACCTTACGACAAAAACAAAAGACACAACTCATATCGAAAACTTAGGGATAGATAGCTATGGCAATTTTCAGAGTCAGCGCTATTTTGATCAATCGCATACTTTGGTCTATGAAATAAAAAGAGAAATTAATTATTATGATTAAAATATACCACAATCCAAGATGCGCAAAATCGAGACAAGGTTTGGCATTACTAGAAGCATCAGGAAAACCATTTGAAGTCGTCAAATACTTAGACAGCCCATTGACTTCTAAAGAATTAGAAGCAATAATTTTTAAATTAGGCATAAAACCCTTAGCTTTAATCCGAAAAAATGAAGCCATTTGGAAAACGGATTATAAAGGCAAAACGCTTTCAGATAACGCACTTATAGATGCGATGATTGCGCATGCTAAGTTAATAGAGCGACCAATTGTTACCAATAAAAATAAAGCTGCGATTGGCAGGCCACCAGAGTTAATTTTAGAAATTCTATAATATTATTAAAGATGAAAAAAATAGTTTTAATTATTTTTACTTTATTCTTAGGCATCAATACCTATGGACAAATGCAACGCGGTGGACGTGGGCAAATGAATAGAATGCCACAAACCAATACCGAACCGACAGAACAAGAAATTGAAAAGCGTAAGCGCGACATGGAGGAGCGCAAGGAAGAATATATAGATAACTTCATACTTACCCTTGAAGGTGATGAATTTCAGAAACATATAGTAAAACAAAATATCACCAGCTTTTTTGATGCTAAATTGGCTATTTTTAAAACACCTTTTGAACATAGCCTAGATCGTAAAAAAGCCATTGAAAATCTTGAAAATACACATTTTAAAGAACTGGAAGAACTCATTTCTGAAAGTGACATGTCTAAAATTAAGGAATTAATTAAAGGTGATTTCAAAGAAAAAGAAGTCGTAAAAGAGAAGAAAAAAAGACGTAAGAAGAAGAAAAAGAAAAAAGATGATGGTTAATCTTATTATCTAGATTTTCTTTTTATGCTGAAATAAGCTGCTCAGCCAATTCAGTCAAACGCTCTAACTGTGCTTCAATCGTTAAATCAGAATTATCAATCTCTATAGCGTCGTCTGCTTTTATTAGAGGAGAATCTTCTCTTGTAGAATCGATACGATCGCGAGTAGTTACATTTTCGAGGACATCATCGTAACTTAAATTATGACCTCTATCTATTAATTCCTTGTAACGTCGTTTCGCTCTGGTCTCTGCTGAAGCCGTCATAAAGACTTTTAATTCAGCTTCAGGAAAAACAACGGTTGCGATATCTCTCCCATCCATAACAATACCTTTATCTTTTCCCATGAGTTGTTGTTGCTCTACAAGCTTTCGTCTCACGGCCGACAGAGTTGCTACAGGACTCACATATTTTGAAACCCTAAGTGTTCTAATATCAGCCTCAATATTTTTACCGTTTAAATATACCTCAGCAAAACCTAAAGCGTCATTAAATTTGAATGTAATTGAAATATCATCCAAGCGCTTTGTGAGTTCTTCTTCCTTAAAGGCGGCTTCATCTATAAAGCCATTTTCTAACGCAAAATACGTCACAGCTCGATACATAGCTCCTGTATCTACATAAATATAGTTGAGTTTTTTAGCCAATTGCTTGGCTACTGTACTTTTACCTGTGGATGAGAATCCATCTATAGCGATGATGATTTTTTTCATTCTATTTATTTAAGCTATCGTCTTCTATTATCTAAATCAATTTGAAGTCCGAAAAAGCTAGTATTTGATGCACCTGTGTACCTTGCATGTGTATAACTAAAACGCATCTTGTTTAGTTTGAGACCCACACCAAATGAAATTCCTGAAAAATTTCTTTGGTCTTCAATTCGCAATTCCTCGGCACGTCTAAAATTATAACCAAAACGCAAGTTGAATGCACCTTCTGGAAACAATTCGCCTCCTAAAATAACATGTCTTAGTGCTTGATTAAAAAAACTTACTTTTTCTTCAGTTTGGTTACCATCTAAATCCGTCGTTACTCTTGCAGGATTAGAAACACCAATTGGCCATTGTTGTAAATTCTGTAACGTTAAATGCCAACGAAGTGGCATATTTTCGAGCGTTTGCGACATCCCAAAATTAATCTCAAATGGTAAAGGTTCGCGTTGCCCAGCGTAGGTTGTAAATTGTGTCCCTAAATTTCTAATCGTTAAAGCGGCATGAAAATCGAGCTTCTCATTAATGTACATGGCGCCAAAATCGAAAGCACCACCAACTGAGTTGTACTGTTCTAAAAGCGATGTAATAATCTTTAGATTGGCACCAACGTAGAAATCTGTATAAGGAATATTATAGTTATAACCTGCTGAAATCGCTGTCTCGTTTCCGCTAAATGTTCCGGTGGAAACACCATTAAGATCGTAACCATCAAAAGAACCATAATTAATGTAGGTGACACCAAAGTGAAAGGTTTGTACATGCCGATCCCAAGTGTAAGCGTAAGCAGCTGTTCCGTAGCTAATACCTCCCAAAAAATTGGAATAATTTACAGCCAACTGATTACTCATTTCGCCATTTAAAGATGCTGGATTGTAAAGTGCTTCCGTTACATCATGATCGAAGTTAGTTATTATTTTGCCACCCAAAGCTGCTTGCCTTGGCGAGGATACTAAATTCAAAAATTGATACGTCGATTCTCCACCCAACTGTGCAAACATAGGCAATGCCAAAAGCATTAAACATAAGGTGGAAATCCTCTTAATCATAGATTTTGCAAAATAACCAAATCTATCTTAAAACGATGATATGATTTTTTTATTTTTTAGGTGCACTAGTTTTTATCGCAACTTTAATCTCTGACCAATTTTTATGGTATTGCTTTTTAAGCCGTTTAAACGTTTTAGTGCTTCTACCGTTGTACCATTATTTAAGGCAATACGGTACAGATTATCTCCACGTTGCACCACCCAGAATGATGATGAACTGCTAGACACTTCAGAACTGGCATCTTCACGTACACGAAGCTCTTGATTTGGCCTAATAACATTAGAATTTAAATTATTTAACCGTTTCAATTGGCTTACTGTAATACCATATTGTTTTGCCAAACTAAATAAGGTTTCACCAGAAGAAACAATGTGGTAATCCAATCCTTCGTTATTAGAGTAGTCATCTGCTGTTGTATTTTGAGACACTGTATTGGCTTCAACAGCGTCAAAATTACTAATACGAAGTGTTTGTCCTTCATTAACTAAAGTCGACTCTAATTTGTTAGCCTGCTTTAATTGCGCTAATGAAACTCCGTACTTTTTGGAGACGTCTAGCAAAGACTCATTCTCTTTTACCACATGAAAATCGCTAGAATTAACGATATAAGCATTTGATGATGGCTCGTTTGTAACTCTCACCGCAGGTTGTGTTGGTTTTTTAACCTCAGGTTTTACTAAGGTTATTTCACCAGTAGTAACATTCAGCTTTGCAGGTTTACCATCTAAAAAAACGTCCTTATACTCAACTTGGTCTTGTGCAAAAACACATAAACTAGAAAATCCGAGGGCGACAATGGCTATAATTAATTTATAATTTCTTAGCATTTTTAACTTTTTGATTTGTTAATGCAAGTTTCAGCACATCGCTCATATCAGTAACATAATGAAACGTTAAGCCTTTGAGGTACTCTGCTTTAATTTCATCAATATCTCTTCTATTCTCTTCACAGAGTAAAATCTCTTTTATACGCGCGCGCTTCGCAGCCAAAATTTTCTCTTTTATACCACCAACTGGTAATACCTTACCTCTTAAAGTGATTTCACCTGTCATGGCTAAACTCTTTTTAACTTTACGTTGCGTAAACAAAGATACTAAAGAGGTTAACATCGTAACACCTGCACTAGGACCATCTTTTGGTGTAGCACCTTCTGGTACGTGAATATGTACATTGTACTTCTCAAAAATTTCTGAACTTAGTCCAAATTCATCTGCATTGGCTTTAATATATTCCATAGCAATGGTTGCAGATTCTTTCATCACTTTTCCTAAATTCCCTGTGATTGAAAGTGTTCCTTTTCCTTTAGATAAAATAGATTCTATAAATAAAATATCACCACCTACTCTAGTCCATGCTAAACCAGTAACAACACCAGCGACATTATTATTTTCGTATTTATCGCGCTCTAATCTTGGGCTTCCTAATATTTCAATAACATCTTCATTAGAGATTTTGATGTTATATTTTTCTTCCATTGCAATATTTTTAGCTGCATAACGCACCGTTTTTGCAATTTGTTTTTCCAATCCTCTGACACCAGATTCTCTCGTGTAACCTTCAACTATTTTTTCTAATTGTGGTTTTCCGACTTTTAATGCAGAAGCATCTAAACCATGCTCTTTTAATTGCTTTGGTAATAAATGACGTTTGGCGATTTCAACTTTTTCTTCAATAGTATAGCCAGTAACATTTATAATTTCCATTCGGTCTCTTAAAGCCGGCTGAATGGTATTCATACTATTAGACGTCGCAATAAACATCACTTTAGATAAATCGTAACCCATTTCTAGGAAGTTATCGTAAAATTCATTGTTTTGCTCAGGATCTAAAACTTCTAACATCGCAGAAGACGGATCGCCTTGATTGCCTGTAGATAGTTTATCAATTTCATCTAAAACAAACACAGGATTAGAGGTTCCTGCTTTCTTCAAACTTTGAATAATTCGTCCTGGCATGGCACCAATATAGGTTTTTCTATGTCCTCTTATTTCAGCTTCATCACGCAATCCACCAAGTGAAATACGCACATATTCTCTACCTAAAGCTTCTGCAATAGATTTTCCTAAAGATGTTTTACCAACACCTGGAGGTCCGTACAGACAAAGTATTGGCGACTTCATGTCATTACGTAATTTCAATACTGCTAAATATTCTATGATGCGTTTTTTAACATCTTCTAATCCAAAATGGTCACGATCTAAGATTTTCACAGCACGTTTTAAATCGAATTTATCCTTGCTAAATTCATTCCAAGGTAAATCTAAAAACAAGTCTAAATAGTTACGTTGAATAGAATACTCAGCGACTTGAGGATTCATACGTTGCATTTTTGCAAGTTCCTTATCAAAATGTGCTTTTACTTTTTTATCCCATTTCTTATTCTTAGCTCGGGTTTTCATGTCTTCAATCTCTTCACCAGACGACACTCCACCACCCAATTCTTCTTGAATAGTTTTCATCTGTTGGTGCAAGAAATACTCACGTTGTTGTTGGTTCATATCACTTTGAACCTTATTCTGAATATCATTTTTAAGCTCTAGCTTTTGATATTCCATATTCATAAACTTCAACGTTTCGAGCGCACGTTCTTTAAGATCATTGATCATTAATAACTTTTGCTTCTCCTCTACTTTAAGATTCATGTTGGACGAGACAAAATTGACTAAAAACGAATTACTTTCAATATTCTTAATTGCAAAAGACGCTTCAGAAGGAATGTTTGGACTTTCTTTTATAATATCTAAAGATAAATCCTTGATAGAATCAATAATCGCTTTAAATTCCTCATTATCTGGTGCAGGCTTTGCTTCAGGAATATCAGAAATCGTAGCGGTTAAATAGGGCTTTTCAGAAACTACCTCATTAATAGCAAAACGCTTTTTACCTTGAATAATAACGGTTGTATTGCCATCTGGCATTTTTAGCACTTTTAAGATGCGCGCAACGGTTCCTGTTTTATAAATATCTTTAGCCTTTGGGTTTTCTACAGCTTCATCTTTCTGAGATACCACACCAATCACTTTTCCGCCTTTGTTAGCATCATTAATTAACTTTATCGATGCATCTCTGCCAGCGGTTATCGGAATAACAACACCTGGAAATAATACGGTATTTCGTAAGGGCAAAATAGGTAAGGATTCTGGTAACGATTCGTTGTTTATTAACTCTTCATCTTCAGGAGTCATTAACGGAATTAATTCTGAATTCTCATCGAAATCCTGAAATGACAGATTGTCTAAATTTAAAAATTTTGATTTTTTCATATATGTTTTCTAGCCATTCTGTCACTAAACGCAACAAAATCACATTAATTTAAAAGTATTAATAATTAACTTTATATTGAATATCAATTACTTATAAGATATTCAAAGTTATTCACACTACTCTATTTTCAATTGTTATGCCATTACCTTTATGATTGGAAATAACTTTAGATAAACTTTTTTTCAGTCTAACTGTAACAAAATGAAAAAGAGTATCTCTTTAAGTAAAAGCAATTGTTTTTTTGACATCAACCAATCAAAATATCGAACAGTTACTATTGCTTTGCAAATCTGGAAACCACCGTGCACAGTTGGAAATTTATAACAGATATAACAAAGCGATGTACAACACAGCAATAAGAATTGTAAAAGATTCTTTTAAAGCTGAGGACATTATGCAAGAGTCTTTTTTAACGGCTTTTACAAAATTGAATGCCTTAGAAGACAGTAGTTTATTTGGTGCCTGGTTAAAACGTATTGTGATTAATAATAGTATTTCGCACTACAACAAAACTATGAAACAAAACGAAGTGCCTTTAGACCCTATTATTTATAAAGTTGAAAATGAAACTGGGCTCAATGAAGATGAACAAAACACTGCTAAAGTGAAACATATTTTAAACGTAATGAAAACCTTAAAACCCAATTATAGTTTGAGTTTAACATTACATCTTATTGAAGGTTACGATTATGAAGAAATCTGCGACATTATGAATATTTCTTATGCCAATTGCAGAACACTTATATCGCGAGCCAAAGAAAGTTTAAGGAAGAAAATAGTATTAAAAGCATCTTAATAACCTATGGAAAAAGATAATTTAGAGCAGCTATTTGATAATTTAAAAAATGACTTTGATATTGAAACACCCAATCAACATCATGAGCAACGGTTTTTAAACAAATTAAAATTAGATGCTAACCACATCACTGAGCTTAAAACTATAGCTCGTTTTAATTGGAAACCAGTTTTTGCGATTGCTGCCTCTGTCGTCATTTGTTTAAGTGTTTTTATAACGCTACAAAACCAACCTGAAGTTTTAGATTTAGCCAGTGTGTCGCCAGAACTATCAGAAACTCAAGATTTTTTCACGGTGACAATTGAAAACGAATTGAAAAAACTAAACAAGGAAAGTTCACCTCTCACAGAACAAATAATTACCGATGCTTTAAAACAAGTGAAAATACTAGAAACCGACTATCAAACTTTAAAAACAGATTTAACCGAAAGTGGAAACGATCAGCGTGTTATTTATGCGATGATTAGCAACTTTCAAAATAGAATAGATATTTTAAATACTGTTTTAGAACAAATAGAAGACATTAAACACTTAAAAAACAACACCAATGAACTTAAAAATACCATTTAAAATAGCGTTTTTAATTTTGCTTATGCCCTTTGTGCTCTTCGCAAATACCGAACGAGATTTGGTTAAAACAACTAAAGAACGGAACATTAAGAAATCGTACAATGTCTCTCCAAATGCTACATTAAAGGTGAATAATAGTTTTGGGAACTTAAATATCGTTACTTGGGATCAAAATAAAATTGAATTTGATATCACCATAAAAGTAACAGGAAATAATGCCGAAAAAGTACAAGATCGCCTCAATAGCATTGCTGTAGATTTTTCTGCGACAAACGATTTGGTTTCTGCGATTACGAGAATTGAAAAAAATGAAAGTAATTGGTGGAATTGGGGAAAAAAAATGAACCTTCAATTAGAAATTAACTATCTCATAAAGATGCCAATTACGAACCATGTAGATCTCAGCAATGACTATGGTTCTATTAATCTCGACCGACTTGAAGGTGTTGCAAAAATCAGTTGTGATTATGGAAAAATAACCACGAAAGAATTGATGGCAGACGCTAATGATATTCGTTTCGATTATAGCTCTAGCTGCTTTTTTGAATATATTAATAGTGGCACGATTAAAGCAGATTATAGTGGTTTTACAGTTGCTAAAGCAAAAAATTTAATTGTAAAAGCAGATTACACAAAATCAATTATTGAGGCTGCAGAAAATGTAGACTATAATTGTGATTATGGGTCTTTAAAAATAGATAACATTAACAATCTTGATGGACAAGGAGATTATTTAAGTTTAAGACTAGGTGATGTTTTTAAAAACGTAAATATTAAAACCAATTTTGGTTCAATTAAAATTGACCGAATGGCATCTAAAGCCAAGAATATTGATATTAAATCAGAATTCACTGGAATTACCATAGGTTATGATGTCGATTACAATTTTAATTTTGATATCGATTTAGAATTTGCATCTTTACGAGAATCCGACGACTTTAATTTCATAAGTAAAGAAATTGAAATGACAGAGAAGAAATACAAAGGTTACTATGGTTCACAAAACTCAGGAAACCTAGTCAACATAAAATCTGAATATGGAAGTGTTAGTTTTAAGAAGAATTAAGAGTTTATAGTTTAGAAAAATCAATTAAAAATCAGATACATGAAAACATTACAATCAATTACAGCATTAGTTTTTCTTTTAAGCACCACATTATCTTGTGCACAATGGAATGGACAAAAAATTAAAGGTAACGGAGACATTACAACAGTTAAGAGATCTACAGAGTCTTATGATGGCTTAAAAGCTGCAGGACCTATGGATTTTAAACTTGTAGAAGGCAAAGAAGGCAACATCACTATTAAAGGAGATGCTAACCTTATGGAGTATATAATTACAGAAGTTAAAGACAACAAACTGGTGGTAAGAGTAAAAAAAGGAGTCAGTTTAAAATACACCCAAGCCATTGTCGTTACTGTACCTTATGAATCTATTAGTTCCGTATCGTTAGCAGGATCAGGAGATATTGAAAGTTCAGGTATCATTAAAGCGGATCAATTTAATGTGTCTTTGGCTGGGTCTGGAGATATTAACTTAGCCGTTTCATCTGAATCTTTAGACAGTGCCATAGCAGGTTCTGGTGACATAAAATTAAAAGGAAGCACCAAAAATTTAACAACAAAAATTGCAGGTTCAGGCGATTTTGATGGCAACGATTTACAAAGTACCGATGTTACGGCCAAACTTACGGGTTCTGGTGACATTGATGTGGTTTGCAATGGCAAACTGGTGGTAAGAATTACAGGCTCTGGAGATGTCAATTACTCAGGAAAACCGACTAGTAAGGATACTAAGGTAACGGGTTCTGGTAGTGTTGGTAACTAAGTTAGACAATCAAAAAAATGGAAAAAGGACTAGCTTTGCTGGTTCTTTTTTTGTTTCATATCATGGTGACAAACAAAACGACGCATAAATAGACATAAATTATTATCTTTGAGAAATAACCTTATCATTATGGGAGCAGTAGATTTGAAACACAAAGTATTAGAAATTATAAATTCTTCTGATGAACGTTTTTTACGAATGGTTAATGCCTTACATAAAAGCTATAGCACAAACAAAGACGATAATTTCTTTAATGAACTTCCAATTGAAATTCAGGAACTTTTAATGGATAGTCGAACGCAAGCCAAAAAAGGAAACACTAGAACGCATAGCCAAGTTATGGCCGATTTTAGAGAAAAATATAATATGCCTAGTTAAGTCTTATGACTGTTATTTAGACTCCAATGGCAGAATTAACCTTTGCTAAAACTTTAGAGTTTATTAGTGAAAAATGGTCTATTTCTGAAGTAAATAATTTTATAGATTTAGTGGATGATTTTGTTCAAAAAATAGAATCTGGCATTATTAAAGGGAAAATATCTCAAACCACTAATATGAGATTTTTTGTTATTTCAAAACAGACTACTTTATTTTTCGATGTTCATGACGACATAAAAACTGTAGAACTTTTATTGTTTTGGAACAACAAAGAAAACCCTAAAAAACTCGGAGACTTTCTAAAGTCTTAAAATAAATGTTTCAATTCTCAAGGTGACTCAATAAAGTGCTTTATCAAATTAAGTCTGATAGTGAAGATTAACCAAAATTCGCAGCTTACGTGCTTTTCAAAAAAAATTGTTTATGATATTTTACAGCGATACTGTTAATAACTCAAATAAACTAAGCGCAATTTAAACTCTAAATTGCGCTTCTTTTTTTAAATTTGTATTTCAGTTAAAAATCAAAACCTCAGCATCGTAAGATGCCTAAAATAGTTCAGCACAACCTTGGAACACTTTGTAGTATCAGCTCGTAAATACAGACCACAGACCTTTAAGGATGTTGTGGGTCAGCAGGCTATTACAAATACCTTACTGAATGCTATTGAAAACAATCATTTAGCACAAGCCTTATTATTTACAGGACCTCGTGGAGTTGGTAAAACGACTTGTGCACGTATCCTGGCAAAAATGATTAATAGTGATGGCAACACTAAAGAAGACGAAGATTTTGCCTTTAATATTTTTGAACTCGATGCAGCATCTAACAATTCAGTTGATGACATTAGAAGTTTAACAGACCAAGTGCGTATTCCACCACAAGTTGGAAAATATAAAGTGTATATCATTGATGAGGTACACATGCTTTCACAAGCGGCTTTTAATGCCTTTTTGAAGACTTTAGAAGAGCCACCAAAACACTGTATTTTTATTTTAGCGACGACAGAAAAACATAAAATCATTCCGACGATATTATCACGTTGTCAGATATTCGATTTTAAACGTATTACGGTTTCCGATGCTAAAAATTACCTAAAATATATTGCCAAAGAACAAGGTATTGAAGCCGAAGATGATGCTCTTCATATCATTGCTCAAAAAGCAGATGGTGCCATGAGAGATGCCTTATCTATTTTTGATCGTGTAGTCAGTTTTTCTGGAAAAAATTTAACCAGACAAGCCGTTACCGAGAATTTAAATGTGCTTGATTACGAAACGTATTTTACAAGTACGGATTTAATATTAGAAAATAAGATTCCAGAATTGTTAGTGCAATTCAACAGTATTCTATCCAAAGGCTTTGATGGCCATCATTATATTGCAGGTTTAGCTTCACATTTTAGAGATTTAATGGTGTGTAAAAATCCATCAACCATTCCGTTATTAGAAGTCGGTGAAGATACCAGCCAGAAATATATGGAACAATCTCAGAAAACATCGCATACCTTTTTAATGGAAGGCATTCGGATGGCTAACGACTGTGATCTTAAATACAAAACCAGCAAAAATCAACGTTTATTAGTTGAGTTAACACTTATGCAACTTGCCTCTATCACTTTTGATGGAGAAAAAAAAAATGGTAGGTACTTCATAATTCCGCCTTCTTATTTTAAAGCGCGTGGCATTACACCAATTCCTGTTACTAAACCAAAAGTTGAAGTTAACACACCTCAAACGACTGCTAAACCCGAACTAAAAGAAACGCCTAAAGAAACTGTTTCGGAAGTTGCTGAGCCTGTTGTTGTTATTCCTAAAATATCTATCAATAAACCAAAATTAACCACCTCTGGCTTGTCTTTAAAAAGTATTCGCGAAAAGAAAGAACATCAATTGCGACAAATGGAAGTGGTTATTGATGAAGACGATTTACCAAAAGAACCTGTAACGCAAGAGGCTTTAACTGAAGCTTGGAAAGCCTACACAGACCAAATGGATAAAAAGGGTGAAAAAATTATGGCTTCTATTCTACAAATGGATATGCCAAAATTAAAAGGGACGACCATCTGCCTCACCTACTCTAACACTACCAATAAAATTGAATTAGAACGTGCTGAATTTCCTTTAATGGCTTTTCTAAAGAAGAAATTATTAAATTACGATCTTACTTTAGATATTACGGTCAACGAAGAAATTGCAAAAAAATACGCCTTTACTCCATTAGAGAAATACGAAAAACTGAAAGAAAAAAATCCGAATATTGAAGTTTTACGACAGACTTTTGGGTTGGATGTTTAATATTAATATTATGAAACACTTATTTCTAATACTATTACTTATAACCATAGCCTTAACAAGTTGCGAAGGCAAAAAAACACAGCAGCAAGCCTTATCAGAAAGCATTGCTAAATTCAAAAAAACGGTAAATCTTGAATCGCACGTTTATATTCCTGAAAACTATATGGAACGCGAAGTAGATACTGTAATGAGCAATGGTTTCCGTGTTCACATAAAAACCTATGCTGATATGACGAACAGTGTGCAGTTTTCAAAAATTAAAGATACCATCAACTACCAAACACATTACAGAAATTTTAAGTTTGAAGTGCGCGTCACAAAAGACGATAAACTCATTTATAAAGACCAATTTGATAAACAAAAAGTAAATAAAGTCTTCAATTACAATCCAAATTTAACAGTTAGCTCTGATTTGTATAATTTTGATACACTTAGCGTTTTAAAATCTATTGACGTTAATGATGATCCTAGCTACACCAATATGGTTTTAATTGACATTATGTACGCCATTCCTGAAACGGACAGATCCTCATCACACAGATTATTGATAAATGATAAAGGCACTGCTAATATTGTTCAATTAGGCGTGAACTAAACGACTAATATATTGGCTATGACATGTTATCATCTCTTACGTCATTGCTAAAAACAACTAATTTTCACAGTATCTTTACAACTTAATGTTACCATACCTAATTCCTCAAAAAAATGCTCGGATTAAAATTACCAACCGACCCAAGATGGGTAAATATTGTAGAAAAGAATATTGAAGATATCCTTACAGACCATGCTTACTGCGAACAAAAAGCAGCAAGCACTGCGATTTCACTCATTGTAAGTTTCCCTGAATACACGGAATTAATTAATGAAATGGTTGATTTGGTTACCGAAGAAATGAGCCATTTTAAAATGGTGCACGATAAAATCGTTGAAAATGGCTGGACGCTTGGTAGAGATCGCAAAGACGATTATGTTATTGCGCTTATCAAATTCTTTCCAAAAGGTGGCAGTAGAACCACACAACTAGTGCATCGCCTTTTATATGCAGCCTTAATTGAAGCACGCAGTTGCGAACGTTTTAGATTACTTTCTGAAGAATTAGAGGACAAAAAACTCGCCAAATTTTACCGCAAACTGATGATAAGCGAAGCTGGCCATTATACCATGTTTCTTAATTTTGCACGAAAATATGGAGACCGAAAAGAAGTTGATGACAAATGGGAACAACTGCTTAACTATGAAGCTGATATCATGAAAAACCTAAGCAATAGCGAAACCATTCACGGATAAATTTTGTGACTTTAAATAACTTTTAAAGTTTTATCATGAAACACATCTCTATCATACTACTTTTTATTACCGGATTTTCTTCTGCCCAAAATGATTTAATAGGAGAATGGTATTTGGATTCAATGTTGATAGACAATGCAACTTACAACAATGTTTACCCCTTTGTAAATAATATCATATTTAGTGAAGATATTGCTTTTGAAAACTTTTTAGAATATGATGGAACATCGACCTGTAACGCTTTTTTTGGTTACTATATATCGACAACCGCTGAAATTGAATTTTATAGTTTAGGCATGACTGCTATGGATTGTGGTAACGCACCAAGAGCTACTTTTGAAAATATATATTTTGCATTACTGAGTAACAACTTTACAGAATCAAGCGCATTTACTTATGTTATTACTGGTGAAGGAGACAATCAAACTTTAATCTTAACCAATGCGAATGGAGATAAAATTTTTTACAATAAACAAGAAACTACAGTCAGTCTTCACAGCACTTGGTACTTGGATACGGTTACAGAAAACGGAACAACCTTTAATGGCTTATCTTCAAATTCGCCTAGCCTAACGTTGTTAAATAACGTACATCCTTTCTTTGGTTCCATATCTTTTCAGGGTACTGGAGTTTGTAATGATTTTGAAGGAGATTATAACATGTATGTTAATAATGGAGATAACCTAAGAATCAACAATTTCATACCAACTACAAATGTTTGCGATCCGATAAGCGCTCTTGAAACTGCCTATTTTTCAATTTTAAGCAATCCAGAATTCAATGTATTTACATTTGAAATTACAAATAATGGAGATCATTTGATTTTGACACCTACTGGCGATTTAGAACGTTCTACCGATATAAACAATAGTATCGTTTTTAGAAAGCAAGCCCTATCCATTAATGAATTTGACTATAACGCTATAGCGCTTATTGAAAATCCTGTAAAGGATCAATTAGAATTAAATATAGCCAATAACCTATTATCTCAAAACCTGACATATCGTATTTATAGTGCTAATGGAAAATTGATTTCTAAATCAAGACGCTATGAAAATGGTATTAATGTTAGCACGTTTTCAACTGGTCTTTATTTTATAAGTCTTGAAACTGACAATGGAGTGTTGACGACTTTAAAATTTGTGAAAGAATAAGTATTCAAAACTTCAATACATCCTATGGATAAAAAAATATTAGGAAACTTTATTATCTACTTTCCAACTTTAGCTTACATCGCTTATCACTTTGTAATGAAAACAGACAATAGTGGTATTGATTGGACATCTATTGTAATAACAGTCCTTATCGCAATGGTAAGCGGAGCCATAGGTAACAGAATTAAAAACAAAGGAGAAGTTGAATAAAAGCAGACATATCCTTCTTACTTTATATCTAATTTTATTAATTCTGACGTCTCTTGGAACTGCAATTGGTAGTATATTCTTCTATGACGAAATGATTGAGTTAATTCCTAAGTTCACAACCTACTTATTGTATTTACAATTGTTTGCTACTTTCATTGAAATACTTTCTATTTATTGGGTATTTAGATGGTATAAAATTGGCTTTTATGGCATTATGATTTCCTACGTCATCGATATCTACATAAGTGATAAATCGGGAATACTAACCCTAAATAATATTTTAGGAATTGGAATAAGATTCGGGTTACTTTATGGTATTTTACAACTCAAATCTAAAGGCATTTCAGGATGGAAAAATCTTGACGAATTGAAAGGTTAATTTTCAGAATAAAAAATAGATATCTTTTGATTATTCAAACTATAATATTGGCTAAGCTGTTATTTAAGATTATCCTAAAACAAACTCTCAATAATCTTCTCGTCAGTAATCCCTTCAGCTTCTGCTTTGTAGTTTTTAATGATTCTGTGTCTTAGAATTCCTGTGGCAACGGCTTGAATATTTTCAATATCTGGAGAAAATTTACCTAAAGTGGCTGCGTGTGTTTTAGCTGCTAAAATTAAATTTTGTGATGCTCTTGGTCCTGCTCCCCAATCTACAAACTCTTTTACAATATCTGCTGCTGTAGCTTCTTTTGGTCTGGTTTTAGACACTAAAGACACTGCGTATTCTATAACATTATCTGCTACAGGAATACGACGTATCACATTCTGAAAATCAATAATCTCTTGTGCCGTAAATAAAGCATTCACGGTCATTTTAATATCCGTAGTTGTGGCTTTTACCACATCCACCTCTTCCTGAAATGATGGATATTCTAAGTTAATAGCAAACATAAAACGGTCTAGTTGTGCTTCTGGTAAGGGATACGTTCCTTCTTGCTCAATTGGGTTTTGTGTGGCTAATACAAAATAAGGTAAATCTAATTTGTACTGATGACCAGCAACCGTTACCGAACGCTCTTGCATGGCTTCTAGTAAAGCGGCTTGTGTTTTTGGAGGTGTTCGGTTAATCTCATCGGCCAATACAATGTTCGAAAAAATAGGACCTTTAATGAATTTAAACTGACGATTCTCATCAAGAATTTCACTACCTAAAATATCACTTGGCATTAAATCTGGCGTAAACTGAATCCGCTTAAAATTTAAACCCAAAGCTTGTGCAATGGTATTTACCATTAAGGTTTTTGCTAATCCAGGGACACCTACTAAAAGCGAGTGACCGCCAGAAAAAATGGAAATTAAAACTTGATCTACAACCGCATCTTGCCCAATAATAACTTTGGCAACTTCTTTTTTTAAGGCAGCATATTTTTTAACGAAGTTTTCGATGATAGTAACATCAGACATATTCTCTTATTTTTTTAACCAGTTACTTTGAAAATCACACTCTCGATAAACACTATTAACCTTGATATAAGTATCTTTAATGGTTTCTTTTTGCCACTTTTCTACGGCTTTAATTTGTTTGTCTTGTAAAGCGAGATTTTTAATTTTTAAATAATCTTTTGCAAAGTCAGCTTCATGATCGTCAATACGATCTGTAACGGTTAAAATTTTGAATTTAATTCTATTGATACGATCTTCATCTTGTAATACAGGACTAATCTCACCATCTTTTAAATTTTGAATTTGCGAGTATAACTCTGGCTCCATTCTGGTTAATTCAAAATTAAAATCTTGTGTCGTTGGGTTGGTTAACTGACCACCTTCGTATTTTGTTTCCTTCTGGTCGCTAAATTCGCGTGCAGCTTGAGCAAATGTTAATGTACCATCTACAATTTTTGCTCTTACCTCATCAATTTCATCTTTCGCTTTTTGAATGGCGTCTTGTGTTAATTCTGGTCGTAATAAAATATGCCTTACATCATATTCTTGCCCTCTTACTTTTTCGAGTAAAATGATATGATAACCAAAGTCGGTTGCAAAAGGATCAGAGATTTCACCTTCTTGAAGTGAAAAAGCCACATCTCTAAATTCCTTTACCATTCTTGGTTGTTTTCTATTCAAAGTATATTTACCTCCTGTAGATTTAGAACCAGAATCTTCGGTGTAAAATAAGACCTTAGTTGTAAAACTAGAACCATTTTCCTCTACATCTTTCTTAAAACCGTTGAGCTTCTCAATAACAGCTTCTCGTGCGTCCTCAGTCACTTCTGGTATCACTACAATTTCTGCTAGTTTTAACTCAGTACCGAATGTTGGACGTTCATCTTCTGGAATCTCATTAAAAAAGGTACGCACTTCTTCTGGAGTGACTTCAATATCACCTGTCACTTTCGTTTGCATTTCTTGTGCTAAATAACCCGTTTTATTGATCTCGTACATCTCTTCTCTTAAGGCTTCTTCCGACTCCTTTTTGTACAGTTTCAACATTTTATCAAGGTCACCATTCATTTGTCCTAAAATACCTTGAAATTGTTGCTCTACTCGAGATTGAATGTATAACTCATTGACCAAAACACTATCTTGAATGGCTTGATGCGCATATAATTTATTTTCTAGTAAACGACCAAAAAACTCACAATCCGTAAACCCTTCTAAATCGGCTCCTTGTGCTTTAAATTGTTCTTTTTCTCTTTCTAAATCTGATTCTAGAATAATAAAATCACCAACCACGGCAGCAACACCATCTGCTTTAATTCGTGTTTTCTTAACCACGCTATCCATTGATTTTTCAACGACAGCAGCTGGCGCTTCATCATCAATAATTTCTTGGGCATTGGTGAAACTGAAAGCTATAAAGCAAACCAAAAGGGCTACCTTACTTATAAATTTCGAACTTATTGTTTTTAATTGCATCTTTTGTAATATCATTTTCGAGTTGCTTGATGAGCTCTAATTTTCTCTTGTTTATAACAATTTTATTTATAGACGTATTAACGTAATCTAAAGGCGCATAATCGTTTTGAAAGCGTACATCCTTCACATACATCAAATATAGGTTTAATGAATCTTCGAGTTGTAAAAAATTAGTTTTATTTAACAGTTGATCTTTATTGGCACTGGTGATAATCGGAATTTTTTCTACCACACGGCTTAATTTAATCCAAATAGAATCACTTAATACGTGTGATTTAAATTGTACAGAAATAGAATCTAAATACATTTTATCTTTTGTTTCAAAACGTTTGAAACGTGTTTTTATCGTATCAAGATTAATTGGGTTTAGAGCCAAACTAATGTATCTGAATTGTATTAAATCGTCATTCAATTTAAAAGACTCTTTATTAGCTTCATAAAACAATTGTGCTTCCTCTTGTTTTACAATCGTGTCTATATTTTTTTTAACTAAACGCTCTAAATAAGCTTTTGCGTATAAATCGTGTTTGTATTGTTCTACTAATTTGGAAAATTCATGCTGCTTATCTTCAGAAAGATTCACCAAAGCACCATCCATTAAAAGTAATTGTCTTGCCCAACGATTTATGTAAGTATTTATCATTAAGGTACTGTCTGCCGAAGAAGCGCCTTTTGGCACCACATCTTTAAGATTCTCCTTATACAGATAATTATCATTTACTCTAGCCACTGGCTCTAGGTCGTCTGATTTTTTAAAAAAATCGCAACCCACCAACAGTAAACTGATAAGAATTATGTAAACGCTGTGCTTCAAAATTATAAATTAGTTTCCGATTTTAGCCTTTATTGTAGCCAGTACCTCATTATTCACCTCGATCTCAAAACGATTGTATAAATCTTGAATCCAATTGGTTTCTATTTCGGCTTGGTAATCATTAATAACTTTACCCTTTGCTTCTTCCAAAGTTTTTTGTCCCGCTGGCAGAACATCCTTTACGTCTATGACATGAAAAGCTTCATTGTGTTCATAAACTTTAGAAACCCCTTTCTTCTCTTTAAAATCGGCAGGTAAAATAGGATCACTTGTATCATAGAACCCTTTAGTAAAAATAACATTCTGTTCAACCTCAGTATTTAAAGCCACTTTAATAACCTCTTCCGACTTTCCTTTTTTCATCAATTTAAGAATCCGTTTCATTTTTGATTGATCTGCAGATGTTGCAATAACCACATCTACACGATCTTTCCATTGGTAGTTGGCTTTGTTTTTGGCATAAAACGTTTCTAAACCAAGAGAGTCTTTAGCAGCTTTATTCCAAACTTCCTTTTCCATTAAATCAAATAACAACAAGCCATCTCTGTATTCTTTTAAGATATTTGCGAATTCTTCATTTTCATTTTCTAAATTATCTTCTCTATATTTAAGGATAGACTTTTCAAAAAAGCTTTCAAATTCTTTTTCAACTATGGTTTCAAATGGAGTTGCTTTTCCTGTATAGAGTCTTTGTGCTGTCATTAAATGATTCGCAAACGCTTCATAAGAAAACGGTCGTTTATTAATGGTGAAAATAGTATCAGACTTTACAAGATCTTCTGGTACTTTCCAAGCACGATTATACATTTCTTTATTCAGTATAGAGGTAAAATAAGCATTTGCGTCGCTGTTGTAATTCACCTTATATTTTTTCTTCAACTTCGCTACCATGGCTTCGTTGATTAATTTAGAGCGCGAATCTCGTTTTACTTTAGTTTCAAAAGACGTTTTCACATCTTCAAAAGCTTCGATGGGTTTTAACTCCATACGCTTTACAATGTGCCAACCGTATGCTGTTTTAAATGGTTTACTAACGTCACCATCATTTTTAAGCGCAAATGCTTCATCCTCAAATTCAATAGAACTTAACTGACCACTTTTAAATGGTGAAATTTTTCCACCGTTTTTGGCCGAGCTTTTATCTTCAGAAAATTGTTTAGCAAGCGCATCAAAACGCTCTCCTTGGTTTAGTTTTTTATAAATTTCATTTATACGCTGTTCTGCATCGCGCAACGAATCTTTAGATGCCAAGTTAACCATAATATGAGCCGCTGTTATGGTTCCACGCGATGCACGTTTATCATTAACTTTTACCACATGGTATCCAAACTGAGTTTTAAAAGGCATTGAAATTTCGCCAACAGGAGTATTGAATGCGGCTGATTCAAAATCGTAAACCATTTTAAATGCTGAAAAATAACCGAGGTCTTCAATAAAGATGGTTTTTCCGTTATGCATTTCAGCTTTCACTTTATCAAAGCCTTCTTCTAAAGCCCGTTTTCTCAGCCCTAAAACTTGGTTGTAAGCTGTTAAGGTATCTTTGGCATTAGCATCCACGCGCACTAATATGTGTGCTGCGTTAATATCTATATTACTGCGCTCGTAAGCTTCTTTCACTAAAGTATCCGTAACTTCGTTTTCTGATATATAATTTTGAATGAGTTGTTTTTTATATCGAGAAAATTCGCGTTGGTAATTTTTATCCTCGTCTAATTTTAAGCGTTTTGCTTCTTTTAGCTTCAGTTGGTACTCTGTAAATAATTTGAGATAACCATCGATATCCTTTTGGTTTTCATCTTTTACCAAATCGAGATTTTTATTATAAACTCTTAAAAACTCTGAAGCCATAATGGGCTGACCATCTACTGTTAAAAGTACAGCATCGGTATCTTGAGAAAACGAAACATTTAATGCAAAAAGCACTAAAAACAGACATTTAAATTTAAGACTCATAATTTATAATTTTATTATATTGTACAGATTGTGTTATTCACATTTGAAACAGAGCAAAAATAACATAAATAGCCTATTTCACAAGCGGTTTAAAAGGCAATATTTTAATTGTTTCTGCTAGTTACGTAGTAAAAATCACACCATTATAACAAGTGGCATTATTTTATAATGATTTTAACACTAAAAACGAAACAAACATCGAATAGTTGACACTTTTGGTGACACTTTTTATACTTTTATCGAAATAAAAGATGGTATGAAATACACCACTGAAATACTGATTAAAAAGAACATTTCAGAAGTGATTAAAAAACTGAATTCTACCAGTAATTGGAAACATTGGCAAGAAGGCTTGGTGAGTACGGCACATATTTCTGGAGTGCCAAATCAGTTGGGCGCCAAAATGAAACTTAAATACCGTTTTGGGAATCGTGTGATGGAAGTATTAGAAACATTGACCAAACAAGATTTTCCAAAAGAATTTCATGCCACTTATACTACAGAAGGCATTAGAAATATTCAGGAAAATTATTATGAAGCTACAGACGAAGGCTTTACCAAATGGATTTCTGTTAATGAATTTGAGCCTACCAATTTTAAAATGAGCATGATGCTTTTTTTTATGCCAGGTGCGTTTAAAAAACAGACTAGAACTTATATGACTAATTTTAAGAATTTCGTTGAAAAAGGAACTTCTATTTATAAACCAAATTTATAAAGCAGTACAACCATGCGACAACTGAAACTTATCTGGGATTTTAGAGGTCCAGCCGGACAAAAAACAGCAGAACATCATCTCATTCATCTCAAAGAATACATTACTATCAACAAATTAGACATAAGTATTACTGGTGTTGAAACGATCAGCGACATGCATAGTTTAGCATATTTAGTGGTTGATGAATCTGAAATGAAACCTATTAGAGATACGTTGAAACCACATCGAGGCCAAGTTTATGAAAGTAGTTAGGTGTTAGGTGTTAGGTGTTAGGTGTGAAAAAAAAAGTTAAATCCCGATGCTTGCATTTTTTTTTGCTTAAAACAAACGCTTAAATAAAACTTTAATAAAAGGCCAAGATGGTACAGAAGTAATTATTTTTAAATCTTGAATCAAAGTTGATTCTTCATCTAAAAATTTAAAAATCGTTGTAACTTTTGTGTTTTTAAATAAGCTTGAAAATAATTTTGCACCATAGCTATTGTCGCTAGCCAACACATCGAGCATCAATAAATCGTAATACCAAAATTTTGTGCGTTTTGCGAATTTAGATATGTTAGCCTCCGTTTTTAAAAATTCTACCAAAGCTTTTGTCTTTTTAGTCGTAGTCATAAAGGTATAACCTGTACTCGCTTTAGTCCAGCCACCTGCTGTACCAATGTGTAATATGTTTTTGGTATTTTGTTTAGAAAACTCATAGCAAGTCATAGGTATAGAGCCCATTTCAGTTTCGGTAATGGTATAGTCTTTAATACCTTTTTTGTCTAAATAATCTTTTATCGCAGTTTCGTATGCAGCCTTAGGTAATAGCTCTTTTGAAAATAAGGTGTATTCAAACAACGCTTCAGTTTTACTGGTTGGCAATACATACATAAATCGTGTATTCCCTTGTTGTGGAATTTCAAAATCCATAAAGGTAGCCACCTCAGCATCAAATTGAGGAGTTTCAGTTTTAATAAACCAACCAATAAAATGCTGCTGTAATACTGGGAATTTGGTTTGTGTTTTATAACTATCATCAAACAACAAGCTGTTAAATACCTTTGACGCTTCAAACTGACCCGATTTGGTTTCGACAACAACCTTATTTTCAATAGACTGAAGTCCAGAAACCTCTGCTTGCTGAAAACTGATGTTTGATTTTTCACTAATGGTCTTCCAAAGTAAATCGTAAAACGACGCACTGCGAATCATGTTATACTTGTAAGGCTTAATGTCTATTTGTTTTGAAATGAAATCACTTCCAAAATAAACAGAAGACCATGATTTGTGTAAAATAGAATCCCATTCGCCTAGACCTTCTTCCCAAAAACACCAGGTTCGGTCATTGCCTTTATCTTTTACTTTATCGATTATAACAATAGACGTCTCATCAAAAAAGGAATCATTAGCCATGCGATACGCTAATAATAAACCTGATGCGCCAGCGCCTAAAATGATATAATCTGATTTTGTCATTTAAAAGAATAAGAATACGGTGAAAAATACAATAATTGAAATTAAAATGTGCCAAGAAATGATTTTATTGGTCTTAATGGCGAAGGCTTGATAACCCAAATGTGCCACAAAAGCCGTTGCTACCCAACCGATATAATTTTGAAGTGGTACAATGCCGTTTTCAAACTCCCAAAAATCGAAACGTGGTGCCGATTGCTCTAAAAGTAAATCCATAGCAGTCATTATAATACCACCAATCAACGCTGCTGCAATGATATTTTTAGAAATAAAACGCGACACATCTGCAGAAACTGCGGTTAATAATGCCCAATTGAAACATATCAGTAGTGGTACACCTGCAATTTTCCATCCTAAGTTTTCACCGTAAGCATACGTGCCGAAAATAAGTCCATAGTTGACTCCTAAAGCTTCAGTGACGAAACCTAAAATAAAAGGAATACTTAAGGCTAAAGCAACTTTTGGTTTTAAGTCTTCAATATTGATAATTAAGATAATAAATGTGATAAAAAGATTTAAAGGTGTTAGACTCAAAAACCAATCTTGATATGACGATAAAATGCCAATAATACCAGATACTGTAAATAGCCAAATGACAAAGATTGAAAGGTATAATTTAAAGTTTTTATTCTGTTTCATGCGATTAAGACTCAATTAAATCAGCTACAATTTTACCAGAAAGTAAACATAGTGGAATGCCACCACCAGGATGCACACTACCGCCACAAAAGTAAAGATTAGCGATACTACTTTTAAAATTTGGATGCCTTAAAAAAGCGGCATATTTGTTATTACTAGACGCTCCATAAAGTGCTCCTTGGTAACTCTGGGTCTTAGATTCAATAGATCTTGGATCTAAAATAGATTCAAATTCTATCAGTTTGGATATATCTTCACCTAATAATCGACTGAGTTTTTTAATAATATTTTGTCTGGTTTGGTTAATTATCTCATCCCAATCTTGACCAGTGTTGCTTGGTACATTTACCATCGTAAACCAATTTTCGCAGCCTTTTGGCGCATCATTTGGTTCATCTTTTGAAGAAATGTTTACATAAACCGTTGGATCGCTATGCACGTCTTTTTTGTTAAAGATAAAATCGAATTCCGTTTTGTAATCTTCTGAAAAGAAAATATTATGCAGATCGAGCTGCGGAAATGTTTTTGTAATTCCCCAATAAAAGATTAATGCCGAACTGCTTCTAGGTTGCTGTAGTATTTTTTCGGGAGCTTTATGTTTTTTTAATAACTGACGGTAGGTTGGGACGACATCAGAATTAGACACCACAATATCTGCCGAAACCATTTGATTGGCTAATTTAATACCAACCGCTTTTTTGCCTTCTGTAATAATTTCATCGACTTTGGTATTCAACTGGAAATCGACACCAATATCTTTTGCCAATTGAAACAAACTCATCGTAATAGAATGCATACCGCCTTTTGGAAAATAGGTACCAAAATATTGTTCGAGATGCGGAATCATAGACATAATTCCTGGTGTTTGGTATGGTGACGAGCCGTTGTAAGTTGCAAAACGATTGTAAAATTGCACTAGGCGTTCGTCTTTAAAGACTTTAGAATTATAAGCTGAAAGCGTCGTATCAATATCTAAACTATTCACATTAAAAATAGCTTTTAGCGTGTCCGCATTTAAATAGGTTGCTGTTTTGTGTAAGGACTTTTCTAAAAACAAGGAGGCGGTTAAATCGTATTTCTTTTTACTTCTTTTAAAATAATTGAGAATATCAGTTTCTTCAACATTAAAAGTGTGGGCTGCATTTTTAGCAAACTCAACTTCATCTGCCACTGCGGAAAATGTGGTACCGTCCTCATAAAAATAATTACAAACAGTAGCTTTCTTTTTGTATTCAAAATAATTTGCGATGGGCTGATTTGCCGCCTCAAACAATTGCTCTACAAATTGTGGCATGGTGAATAATGATGGACCCATATCAAAGCGATACCCTTGTTCTGAAAAAGCCGTAAGTTTACCACCAGGATATGCATTGGCCTCGTAAACGGTAACATCATTGCCTTTAGATTTTAACCTAATAGCTGCCGCAATACCTGCAATACCAGCACCAATAATAACAATGGTTTTCTTTTTCATAGAACCACAAAGATACAATGAAAAATAGGTTTGTTTTTAAAATTGAAGTGCTAAAAATTTGCTAATAATTACAAAAGGAAGTAGCAAAACCCTATAGCTTATTTAATGAAATTTAATATTCAAAAAGTTTTCAAATTGACGATATCTTTTACAAAAAAATGCTACTTAGCATGCTTCATTTCAGCATACTCAGAGCCTTCCTTCCACCATTGCTCCATTAAACGCTTACTAAAAATTAGAGAGTTTTCTGTAAGACTAGTTGGCGTGTAGTATAGGTTCAATTTTACATTTTTATTCTTCGCTGCGAGTTTGCCAATCGCAATATCGTTATGCTCTACTTGATCCATTAAATGACCAAATAAACTAATCATTAATGAAAATGGATTTTTACCCAAAACTTTTTGCTTTCCTAAAGTTTCAGCTTCTAAGACCACAGCATCAATTTCGGTAGCTCCTCTTAAGATGGCTTCTCTAATAGGAATGACGCAACCAAAACCGCCATCTGCATATTCATAACCGTCTACCGTTGCTAAAGACATAAAGGGAATGTAGTTACACGATATCCAAATCCAATTACAAAATTCTTCATAACTGTAATCATTTATGGACTTATACTCTACTCTATTCATAGAAAGGTTAGAGACCGTCACCACAACATCCTGTTTTTCCTTTTTAATTTTGTGGTATTCCTCTTGGGTAAAATCGCGTCGGATTTTACGTTTTAAAGCCTTACTCTCACCAAATGTACGCTTGCGCTTCATAAACTGCCATAATGAGTTTACAAAATCGATAGAAACATATTCACGATCGCCTTTTTTACGCTGTACAAAGGGACTAATGCTAAATATATCTTGCTGTTGCACATTGGTAAAGATATCGTACAATTTAGAAATATCGTTTACAGCCAAATGTGGCACAATGAGACTTCCTGTAGACGTTCCTAAAAACATATCGTAGGTGCGTTTTTCGCGCTCCATAAGATATTGTGCTACTCCACCTGCAAAAGCGCCTTTACTTCCACCTCCAGATATTACTAAAGCGCGCATTAATCTTTATTTTGTTTTGTTGCAGCCATTTTTTCAGATAATTCTTTGGCAAACTTAACCAATCTCCAGTTATGATGCGACTTTGCATTCTCTAAATTAGATTGACATTCGTCATTACAAGATTTCATTAAATTTAAATATTGAAAAGCATTCATCCGCAAATCGGCATTATGCGCTTCACCTGTGTAACTCACCAACTCGTTAAATAATTTTTGCTTGTCGGTTTCATAATAAGGCGTACTTAAATTTAAGGCAATCCAAAGGACACGTACATTTTTATCGCTAAAACCATAGACATCTCTTGTTTTTGACAAATACGTAGCACGATCAATAGGAAAATTAACCCACAAATTATACAAAGCCTTTTCTATCGTGATATAAGATTTATCTTCTAGCAAGGATTCATAATCTGCTTTTAAAGCCTCAGGAATTTTAGTTAGGTGTTGCGCAATGGCTTGCCTTACTTTGAGACCATGCTTAAATGTATCTTTAGTCACCAACTCTGGCACTTGTGAAATAATTTTTACTTTGGCTTCATCTGAAACGTAATATTTTAAATACTCTGCACATTTAGACGATTTGGTTTCACAATCTACCATCGCATATTCATTTATAAAGGTAGATTGCTTCTTCAACAACTCAAAAGCTTGTTCAAACGGAAACCCGTTTTTCTTAATCCACAGATTAACAAAAGCATTTAACGATCTGCCATGCAAACGCTCTACTTCCTTTATAAAATCAGTAGTTTGTACATTGGCAAATTGGTGCTTTTCTAAATAATTTTTAACCGCTTGTTTAAAAACCACATCTCCAACCTTAGTTCTTAAGGCATGTAGCACCCAAGCTCCATGTTGATAAAAGGTAAGACTACTCGATTTAGGATTTAATAGTGAGGTTCCATTACCAGACAAATCTTGTTGACTTAAATCTAAAACAGATTCCAAAAGCTTAAAATGGTAATAATCGTCACCAAAAATATCGCGTTCTGCCAATAAAGCATAATAAGTTGCAAAGCCTTCTTGAAGCCAATGATTCTCACCAGACGTTGCTGTGACTAAATTACCAAACCATTGATGTGCTAACTCGTGCGCATTAACATTGACATAATTTTTATCATTAAATCCAATAGAATCGACCACAAAAGCATCTGAAAAAATAGTAAGACTTGTGTTTTCCATACCTGCATACAGAAAATCGTGCACAGGTACTTGTTTGTAATTTTGCCATGGATACGCAAAACCGATTTCTTCTTCTAAAAAATCGAACATGCGCTTGCTATAGCGATAAGTAGGTTCAAATTTTAAAGAATCTTCAGGATAATAGTAATATTCTAGTGGAATTCCACTTTTAGAAATTTCGGATCGACCATCATACTCACCTACCACAACAGCAACCAAATAACTGGCCATTGGCTTATCCATATCATATTCCCACAAATTATTTCCTGAAAAGTCTGACTTAGATATGAGCTTACCATTTGCTAAAACCCGATAGCCTTTTGGTGCTACAAATTTTAAGTCAAATTCAATTTTATCATTGACATCGTCAATACTTGGCAACCAATTACTGGTGTATTTCCCCTGACCTTGAGTCCAAATTTGATTTCGACCTTCATTTTCCCAACCTACAAAATACATGGCTTTTTTAGGAGATGTAAAAAACATAAAACTAAGCTGGTAGTTTTGGTTACCAATAAAATCACTATACACGATTAACTTTTTACCATCATTTTTAAATTTAACCGCTTTTCCATTAAGGGCAACATGCTTAAACTCCATATTCAGCGCATCTAAATAAATAGAATCTGTGGGTTTAAGAATATCAAATTTAATATCATAAGAATTAAATAAGGTACTATCTACAGTAAACTGGTTAAATACAACTAGAGATTCCACCTTTTTGAAATCCACATAATCCATCTGCTGAGCAAAACAAACATGCGTTAAAAAAAGACAAATAATGACAAAAAAATTCTTCATAAATAGTTTAAAACAAGAATGAGACCAAAATAAATGAAAATACAAATTACAACAACTAAATTCTATAAAATAGCTTTTTCACATTGTTTATGATTTCTATGTTACTAAAACTAGTTCCATATAAATCGTAGGAATTAATTAAATTCGCATCTATGAGTGTGAATTTACAAACTCCTGTCGATTACCTAAAAGGTGTAGGTCCTAACAGAGCAGATTTATTGCGCTCAGAGTTGGGTATTAAGACCTATCAAGACCTTTTAAATCTTTTTCCGAATCGTTATATTGATCGTACCAAATACTACAAAATCAATGAGTTACAGCGCAATAATGCTGACGTTCAAATTATTGGAAAAATAACAGGTTTTAGAGAAATCGCTCAAAAACGTGGCAAACGTCTGGTTGCTGATTTTAGGGATGATACCGGAATTATGGAGTTGGTTTGGTTTCGTGGACAGAAATGGATGCGCGAAAACCTTAAAGTGGGTCAGACTTATATTATTTTCGGAAAGGCGAATTGGTTTAATGGCAAATTCAGTATGCCACACCCAGAAATTGAAGCCCAATCTAACCACGAGAGCAATCTGCGCTCAGCGATGCAAGCCATCTATCCTTCTACCGAAAAACTATCAAATAGAGGTGTCACCAATAAAGTAGTGACCAATGCAATGCAGCAATTATTTTTGGAAACTAATGGTCGATTTGTTGAAACCTTGCCAGATTCAATTATGAGGGAATTGAAATTAATTTCAAAACCCGATGCGCTTTTTAATATCCATTTTCCGAAGACTCCTGAGCTATTGGCAAAGGCACAATTCCGACTTAAATTTGAAGAATTATTTTACATTCAACTACAATTAATTATTAAAAACCTCATCCATAAATCTAAAATAAAAGGTTTCACTTTCGATAAAGTAGGAGACTATTTCAATAGTTTTTATAAAGACCATTTACCCTTCGAATTAACCAATGCACAGAAACGCGTTTTAAAAGAAATCCGGCAAGATTTAGGAAGCAACGCACAGATGAATCGGCTTTTACAAGGAGATGTTGGTTCTGGGAAGACCATAGTCGCCTTTATGTCAATATTAATGGGACTTGACAATGGTTTTCAATGTTGCTTAATGGCTCCGACTGCCATTCTGTCAACACAACACTACCATGGATTAAGTGATTTATGCAAACCACTAGATATCAGCGTATCATTACTAATTGGATCAACTAAAACTTCAGAACGAAAAATAATTCATGAAAATCTCGAAAACGGCAATTTACAACTCTTAATTGGCACACATGCACTCCTTGAAGATAAGGTGAAATTTAAGAATTTAGGACTCGCAATTATTGACGAACAGCACCGTTTTGGAGTGGCGCAACGGAGTAAATTATGGCATAAAAGCGCACCACAAAGCCCATCTCAATCTTCCCAGGGGGAAGAAGCAAAAACCGTACTTGACCGATACAGAACTGCTCGCCCTTCTAGCTATCAACTAATGAAAGCATTTCAACAAGAAAATAAAAAAAATAGCACCGAAGCGGAGCGTATTTTATGGGAATGCTTAAGAGCAAAAAAGCTTAATTATAAGTTTAGACGACAACACATCATAGATGAATTTATTGTCGATTTTGTAAATCTTGAAAAAAACTTAGTCATTGAGGTCGATGGTGGTTATCATAACAGCATGCAGCAAACAGAAATCGATGAAGTGAGAACACTCATTTTAAGAGATCTTGGTTTTAAAGTAATTCGTTTTACTAATGAACAAGTCATTGGTAATATCGATAATGTACTCAGCCAAATAGAAACGAAATTAAAAAGCCTCCCCTCTGGGGAGGTTGGTGGGGCTTTTATTCCTCCACATATTCTTGTAATGACCGCTACTCCAATTCCCAGAACCTTAGCCATGTCCGTTTATGGAGACTTGGATATCTCTGTAATTGATGAATTACCAGCTGGTAGAAAACCTATAAAAACAGTTCATCGCTATGATAGCAACCGACTGAAAGTTTTCAAATTTATGAAAGATGAAATCGCTTTAGGTCGACAAGTTTATATCGTATATCCTTTAATTCAGGAAAGTGAAAAAATGGATTATAAAGATTTAATGGACGGTTATGAAAGTGTCTCTCGTGAATTTCCTATGCCAGAATATCAAATTTCTATTGTTCATGGCCAAATGAAACCTACTGATAAGGAATTTGAAATGCAACGCTTTGTGAAAGGCGAAACGCAAATTATGGTGGCCACAACGGTTATTGAAGTTGGTGTAAATGTTCCAAATGCTTCGGTAATGATTATTGAGAGCGCAGAACGTTTTGGCTTATCGCAATTACATCAATTACGCGGGCGTGTTGGTCGTGGTGCAGAACAAAGTTATTGTATTTTAATGACTAGCCATAAGCTTAGTGAAAATAGCCGAACACGTCTAGAAACCATGGTGCGTAGTAGTGATGGCTTCGAAATTGCCGAAGTGGATTTAAAACTACGTGGACCTGGCGACATTATGGGCACTCAACAAAGTGGTATTTTAAACCTACGTATTGCAGATATTGTAAAGGATAAAGATATTTTACAAGAAGCGCGTCACCGAGCTAAAGCTATTTTGAAAGCTGATCCAAGCTTGGCAGCTCCTGAACACAAAGTGATCCTGAATACGTATAGACAAATGAGTAAGTATCGTAATATTTGGAATTATATCAGTTAAATCTATGAAATTGTTTGAAGGAAGACGTTTAATCATCGCTACAAAGCATAAAAAAGAAACAGTTATTGCACCACTTTTAGAGGAAGCACTTGGTGCTAACTGTTTTGTAGACGAAACATTTGACACAGATATATTAGGTACATTTTCTGGCGAAGTAGAACGCCAACAAGATCCAATTGCCACAGCCAGATTAAAATGTTTAAAAGCCATGGAACTTAATAAGTGTGATTTAGGCATTGCCAGCGAAGGCTCTTTTGGATCTCATCCGTCTATGGCATTTGCAAGTGCCGACGATGAATTTCTAATGTTTATTGATAAAAAAAATGATTTAGAAATCATTGCTAGGGAACTCAGCACAGACACCAACTTTAACGGCAAACCAATTAAAACCGAAAAAGAACTACTTGATTTTGCCGAATTAGCTAAATTTCCAACACATGCGCTTATTTTAAAAAAATCGAAAGACGATATTACCGATATGGCTAAAGGCATTATGAATTTTGATACTTTAAAAAGCGTATTTCAAAATTTACAAGATCAATATGGCTCTGTATTTGTAGAAACGGATATGCGCGCCATGCACAATCCATCTCGAATGCTTGTGATAGAGGCTGCTACTAAAAAATTAATTGCTAAAATTAAATCGACTTGTCCAGAGTGCGAAACACCTGGTTTTGGTGTCACTGATTTAAAAAAAGGATTGCCATGCGACCTTTGCGGTATGCCTACACAATCGACTTTGAGTCTGATTAAGACCTGTAAAAAATGTAAATTCACTAAGGAAGAATTATATCCTAATGATAAAAAAGTTGAAGACCCAATGTATTGCGATTTCTGTAATCCTTAATAAAAGAATGTTATTCCCTTTACTAACTAAAATAAACTTATGCCTAAAACACTAACACACTACTGCCTCTATGCCATATTAATCTTACCTTTATTTTCCCTCGGCCAATCAAAACCGAACACCGACTATATCGTTCTCACGGCAGGCGACACACTTTACGGAACCGTTGACTATTTGGATGAACGTGGCACGAACCCTAAATTTTACAAAAAAATTCGATTTACAAATAGTGAAGGAAAACGAAAAAAATATAGGCAGCACAACGTATTAGCCTTTAAATCTGGTCATAAAGCGTTTGAAGCGTTTTGGTTAAGCAATCGTTCAGAAAGAATTGTGCTTTTTAATCCTATTTACAGAATTGATACTCAAAAAGGCAGCCATGAATTTTTAAGAGTGATGCATAAAGGAAATTTAAGCTACTATGAACTAGAATGGTGGGATCAAGGTGAAGCAGGCATTAATGGCATGGCATTATTAAAAAAAACTAAGGACTCATTTTTTATTAGAGCAGACCAAGGTCTATTTGGACTCAATCGAAAAGCTTTAGCCAATTACTTTAAAGATTGTCCAGAACTCGCTACCCAAATAACAACAAAAACTATAAAGAAAGTTTGGGACATTCTGGATTTTTATAACTTAGAGTGTGGTATTACGAATTAAACAAATATATTGAGCACTTTATTATTAAATTAAGTCATCAAAGACACGGTTTTTACATTATCTAATTTTAATTTTCACCAACTAATTATGAAGCACATTATCCTTACACTAGTCATAATATCATTTTTCAACTCTAGTTTTGCCCAAAATGATATCGAAATTAATTACTCTAACGATAAAGACGTTTTACTCAACGGTCAAATACTGACGAAAGACACCAATTTAGAAACTATTACTTCTATTCTAGGAGAACCCATTATTTATAAAACATATGTGACCGGAAAAATAAATTACCACTATCCTAAACTTGGACTTTCAGTTCATTTTGTAAATGAAAATCTTCTATTTATTGGAGCTAACTATAATTGGGATGGAGATAAAAATTTTCCTGAAACAACGTTTACAGGAAAAATGAAGATAGGCGAAGTATCGTTCGATGTAGACTCCAAAAGTTCTCAATTATCAGAAATCAAAGTTGTAAAAATAACATGTTTGATGCCTGAACTATGTATGTCTAATCCGAAAGAAGAAAAAGAGGCTATTATTATTGGTTTTAAAGATGAAAAATTAACGCAAATAGGTATTGAGTTTAAACAATAAATAACTAACCAATACTCCCAAAAGCGTTTCGTTCTGAATTTACAAAAAAACATGCAGTCTTAATAAAACCTATTTAAACAAATGACGCTAATCGACTTTATAATTGGTGGCTTGTTAGCCAATGCCATGCCACATTTAATTTTCGGACTTACCAAAACCCATTTTCTGGGTCTGTTTGGTTATAGCCCAAAAGGAAATATTACTTATGCTGTGATTCAATTTGTGTTGTGCATTATTCTATTTTGTTACAATTATGGCTATGAAGCGCTTTTAGAGAACGGATTTCTTATTGGTGCTGTTGCGGTCCTTGTACTTTACTTTATTTTTGGAAAAATTTTGGTTGGATTTTATGGAAAACGAGATAAGACTGACATTAAACTCAACTAAACAGAAAAAAAATAGCCTTAAAAAAATCAAAGAATGAAAAAACTCAACATCCTGTTTGCTATTATTAGTGTTTTTTATTTAACAAACAGTAATTCACAAATCACTTACGACGCAGGTTACTACATCAACAACGCTGACGAAAAAGTTAACTGCTTCATAAAAAATATAGATTGGAAAAACAACCCAACAGAATTTGATTATAAGCTTACTGAAGCCTCCGAAAAGAAAACCTTAACAATCTCCTCAGTTAAGGAATTTGGAATAAACGCTATTTCAAAATACGTTAGAGCAACTGTCAATATAGACAGGTCTAGTAATAAAAAGAATAACTTAAGCACAGAAAGAAAACCGCTATTTAATGAAGAACAGATTTTTTTAAAGGTTTTAATTGAGGGTAATGCGCATTTATATGCCTATGAAGACAAAAGTGTGACGCGCTATTTTTATCAAAAAAGTGATAATACTAAAATTGAGCAACTCATTTTTAAAAAATATAAAATACAACAAAACAAAATAAACACAAACAACACATTTAGAAATCAATTGAACAGTGATTTAAAATGTAATTCAATCGTAGAAAGTGATTTAAAAAACCTGAATTACAACAAAAAAGAACTGCTGCGTTTCTTCACCAAATACAATAGCTGTACAAACGGAGAAATTGAAAATTTTGAGGAGAAATCAAAATCTGATTTATTTAATCTCAACATTAGGCCAGGAATTTCTAATGCATCACTGTCTATAGCAAATGACTTCTCTAACTTTAGAAATACGGATTATGATAATAAATTAAATTTCAGACTTGGCTTAGAGTTAGAATTTGTAATGCCGTTTAACAGAAATAAGTGGGCCGTAATCATTGAACCTACCTACCAATACTATAAAGCAGATAAGGTAATCCCAAATCAAATTAATACTGCTGTAGATTACCAATCTATTGAGTTACCTATTGGGATAAGACACTATCTCTTTTTAAACAAAAGTTCTAAGTTCTTCGTAAATGGGGCGTTCATTTATGATTTTGATTTAGATTCAAACGTAAGAACTTTAGATGTAAGTTCAAGACTTAATGTCGCTATAGGATTAGGTTATAATTACAACAATAAATATAGCATTGAATTTAGATACCATACCAATAGAGATTTACTAGCGGATTATATTGCATGGAGATCAGAGTATAAGACTATGTCGTTAATATTTGGGTACTCTATTTTTTAAGAGATGTAACTCTCGTAAATCACAGATCTAAAACTTGAGTTTTGAACATCTGACAAAGAAAACTTTATGCTAATGCTAAGATCAAAGTAGTATACTTTCTAAGTATAAAAGTCGTCGTTACTAATTGTTTTAATTACATTTAAAACTAAGTGCGTAAACAAATCTCACTCATTCAACAACAACTCTACAAACATTTCAAATTCGCTAACAAACTCAGCATACTTTTCACCCGTAGCAGGTCCATTAAAACCTGTGTGAATCTTTCTTACCTTCCCTGTCTTATCTATAAAAATGGATGTTGGGTACGATAAAACATGATTTAACATTGGTAATTTTTCTTGCGCTTTCACCTTGTCCGAATCACCATATTGCGCCAATAATACAGGATAAGAAATATCTAGTTTTTCGCGAAGCCTAGCAATACTCTTAAATGCTTTTTGTTCAGTTTTTGCATACTCAAAAGCCAAGGCTACAATTTCAAAATCTTCATCTTTATAGGTGTCGTAAAATTTGGTATAGTATTTACTTTCATCCAAACAATTAGGACACCAAGTTCCCATAATCTGAACAATTACAACTTTATTCTTAAAACGGTCATCACTTAAGGAGATCATATTTCCGTTTTCGTCTGGAAACGTAAATTCCAAACTGTCGTAACCTTCTTTTAAAAACGTAAGATCATCAGCACTTGGCAACTCATAATTAGCATTTCTTTTGGCGGCAAAAGGCTCTTTCCAATGGTTTCCTGAATAGAATTGTCCTTCCATAGTAGAATCTGTGACTTTCGCTGTGAATAGAAAGGCATGTGCTCCATCAAACGTAGAGAGTTTCATTTCGTTGCCATCCATAACGCCTTCCAGATAGCGGTAATCACCAGTTGTAGTTCTAAACGTTCCTGTAACCTTCTCTCCTATTTGCTTAAAAACACCCTTAGCGATATAGGCATCACCTTCAACATCCTTACTAAAAACAGTTTCCCAAATACCTGAAACATCTTGTGTTGGTTTCGATTGCGTTTCAAAGCGTTTATCATTTTCAAACTCAGCAGAAAATGGCACGATGTGATCTAAACTTTCTTTAATGAAACTACCTTTTAAATTATCGCCTTCAAAAGTTGCAGCGATGTAGCCTTCAAAAACAGGTGTTGCAATAAAAATAGAATCATTTCGGTACACTACCTCATCGACTTCAATCTCTTCTTCTGCGTTATAAATTTTCAAGCTTGTTGGAGATAACACTTCAAAAACAAATGGTAGTTCTTTATCGTCTTGCACCTCTAAAACAGCTCTATAAGTTCCTGTTTTAAGTTGTTGCACTTCAGTTTCACCTTTACAATTGAGAAGGATTAAAGGAATTAAACAACTAAGTAAGTATCTCATCATCATTAGACTTTTATTTTTCAAAATTCGGCAATTGAAGTCATTTTTCGCCATTAAAAGCCAAAAACAAATCAATAGAACGTTTTGGTCGTCTAAAATCTCAAAAATTACAGGCTAAAAATCTATTTTAAATTTTATGGCTTCACACTTTATTCCGAATGAAGTATTATTATCTTTGTGGCTTCATTAAAAGAGACTATGAAGATATCATACAACTGGCTTAAGCAGTTTATAAAAATAGATTGGGACGCTGAGAAAACTGGCGAATTATTAACTGATCTTGGTTTAGAAATAGAAGGTATTGACACTTACCAATCCGTTAAAGGTGGACTAAAGGGTATTGTTATTGGTGAGGTTTTAACTTGCATACAACATCCTAATGCGGACCGTTTAAAAATAACCACCGTAAATATCGGTGAAGACGCTCCATTACAAATTGTTTGTGGTGCTCCTAATGTGGCTGCTGGGCAAAAAGTACCTGTAGCAACTATTGGCACTACCTTATATACTGCTGAAGGCGAAGCTTGGAAAATTAAGAAAGGGAAAATTCGTGGTGAGGAAAGTCATGGTATGATTTGCGCAGAAGACGAACTGGGTCTCGGCGAATCGCACGACGGTATTATGGTGTTAGATCCTAAAGTGAAAATAGGTGCACTTGCTTCAGAATTATTTAAAGTTGAAAATGATCAGGTTTTTGAAATTGGCTTAACACCAAACAGAGCAGATGCTATGAGCCATTATGGTGTAGCACGAGACCTTAAAGCAGGTTTGTTGCAAAAAGAAATTTCATTAGAGCTTATCACTCCTTCGGTAAGTTCGTATCATGTGGATGCCAGAGCACTTAAAATAGATGTTGATGTCAAAGATATCGAAAAAGCACCGCGTTATTGCGGTGTAACGATTTCTGGCTTAAAGGTTGAAAGTTCTCCGACTTGGTTGCAAAACCGTTTAAAATCTATCGGTTTATCTCCAATTAACACTGTTGTCGATGCTACAAATTATGTCTTACATGAATTGGGACAACCCTTACATGCCTTTGATGCTGATAAAATTGCAGACCGAAAAATAGAAGTAAAAACCTGCAAAACTGGCACAAAATTCACCACTTTAGATGGTGTTGTGCGCGAATTACATGAAGACGATTTAATGATTTGCGATGCCGAAAAACCAATGTGTATTGCTGGTATTTTTGGTGGTATTGATTCTGGTGTTACAGATAGCACAACGCGTATCTTCTTAGAAAGTGCTTATTTTAATCCTGTGACTGTGCGAAAAACAGCAAAGCGTCATGGTTTAAATACCGATGCTTCCTTTAGATTTGAAAGAGGTATTGATCCTAACCTTACCGAATACGCGCTAAAACGTGCGGCTTTACTTATTATGGATATTGCAGGCGGTGAAATTACAAGTGATATTGTTGATGCTTATCCAAAAAAAATAAAGGATTTTGAAGTCAGGCTAAGTTTTGATAACGCCAAAAAGTTAATAGGTGAAGAAATTCCAAAAGAAACCATAAAAAGCATTTTATCGTCTTTAGAGATTAAAGTGAATAACGTTACGGAAGCTGGTTTAGGTTTAACAGTGCCAGCTTATAGAAACGATGTACAGCGTGAAGCTGATATTATCGAAGAAATCCTTAGAGTTTACGGTTATAATAATATTGCAACCACTACGAAATTGAATGCTTCAATTTCTAATTCGTCGCGTTTTGAAGATTACAAACTTCAGAATATCATTGGCAATCAATTGGCTTCACAAGGGTTCTTTGAGATTATGGCGAATTCATTAACCTCACCAAAATATATTACATTTAGTGATGACTTAAATGAAAGTCATAATATAAAAATGCTTAATCCGTTAAGTAACGATTTGGAAGTGATGCGTCAATCCTTATTGTTTTCAGGTTTAGAGGCTGTAGCACATAACGTCAACAGAAAGCGTGATGATTTAAAATTGTTTGAATTCGGAAAAACCTATCATCAATATGCCGAAGAACGAGAAGAACATAAACATTTATCTCTTTTTGTAACAGGAAATAAAACAGAAGAACGTTGGAATGCCATCTCTAGTCCAAGTGATTTTTTCTACTTAAAAGGAACCATTGAAGGTGTTTTGGAACGTTTAGGGCTTTCGCGCTTAAGATCTAAACCTAATACATCTGATGTTTTAAGTGAAGGCTTAAGTTTTTCCATAGGAAAGAAAAAAATCGTTGATTTTGGTTTGGTTAAAAAATCAATCCTGAAACACTTTGGTATTTCTCAAAATGTCTTATTTGCAGATTTTAACTGGGATAACGTTTTAGAAATGGCACAACATAATAAAATTAAGTTTAGTGCCATCGCCAAATACCCAGAAGTGAGGCGTGATTTTGCTTTACTGTTAGATCATAGCGTCACCTTTGAAGATATAGACACTATTGCCAAACAAACCGAAAAGCAACTGCTTAAAAGCGTGAATTTATTTGATGTTTACGAAGGTAAGAAATTACCAGCTGGCAAAAAGAGTTATGCGGTTAGTTTCATTTTGCAAGATGACAACAAAACTTTAAATGATAAGCAAATTGATAAAATAATGTCTAAGCTGCAATCTAATTTTGAAAGTAAGCTTGGCGCAGAATTAAGGTAATTCTATAAAACTTTACGTAACATTAGTACCTAGCAATTTTTAAGAAGATCGTTATTATCGACAATGGTATCCAATCATTTATAGTTTCTTTAATACTTATACATTTAAATCTTTCTATTTTTAACACTTATTAAAAACATAAAAAAATGGCAAACGTAACTTTAGGAGGTACTCCAGTAACAACAGTAGGAAATTTACCAGAAGTTGGTAATAAAGCACCAAATTTTAAACTCACAGGTACTGATTTGGCTGATAAATCTAATAGTGATTTTGACGGTCGTAGATTAGTATTAAATATTTTTCCAAGTGTAGATACAGGCACTTGTGCAACATCAATAAGAACCTTTAACGAAAAAGCAAGTCAATTAGAAAATACAAGCGTATTGTGCATTTCTAAAGATTTACCATTCGCAATGGCGCGCTTTTGTGGTGCGGAAGGTATTGAAAATGTAGAGAGTTTCTCGGACTATAAAACAGGTCAATTTGGAGATGATTATGGTCTAACATTTACTTCAGGTGCATTTGAAACCTTATTATCTAGATGCATTGTAGTTATTGATACAGACGGAACCGTTTTACACACAGAACAGGTAACAGAAATCGCTGATGAACCAAATTATGATGCAGCATTAAATGCTCTGAAATAAGAGATTATATTCAAACGTTCTGAAACGAATTCAGAATACATGAAAAAAAAAGAATCTTTTTTAGAAAACAGAATTAAAAGTTTAGGCTTTGCTTTTAAAGGCATGCTGATACTTATTAAAACCGAAGCCAGCATAAAAGTGCAATTGTTTGTAGCAATTGTCATTACTATTGTTGGCTTCTATTTTGATATTTCTAGGATAGAATGGATGGTTCAATGGGTAATCATAGGCTTAGTAATGAGTTTGGAAGGCATGAATACTGCTATAGAATATATTGCTGATTTTATTCATCCAGAATATCATAAAAAAATTGGTTTAATTAAAGATGTAGCAGCAGGCGCTGTTTTTATCGCAGCCATGGTCTCGGTTATTATTGCTTGTCTCATATACATTCCTAAATTTTAAATTATATAAGGACGGACTTAACGAACGAATTATATGCGACCCTATAAAAATCTAACTATTTTTTAGAACGAAAAGTAAATTCTAAGCTTTTAAATTTTATCCTTGTTTCCATACCAAAACCATTAGGATAAACGTTTCATATTTGTATTTTTGTTGAAGACAACATCAATCCTTCAGTTACCTCTTATAATGAAACTCTTTATTGCTCTATTTTCCTTGGTTTTGATGTTATTGAACTGTAAAGACAGCTCTAAAACCGTTAGTCTAAAAACGATAGCAAAAGGCGAAGTAGACATCGTAAAGGTTGAACAAAAGCCGATTACCAGCATATCAGAAACTTTGGTTCTAGGAAAATTTGACTACAAAACAGATAGTACATTTGTAAAAGTGAGCCCTGAGCATTCTACAAAAACAATATACCTTAATCAACACGTTTATGATGCCTTTTTACAAATGCATCAAGCCGCACAAAATGATGGTATCGATTTAATTATTTTATCAGGCACCAGAAATTTTAAAGAACAAAAAACGATTTGGGAACGTAAATGGCAGACCTATTCTGAACTAGAACCTTTGCATCGTGCTCAAAAAATTTTAGAATACAGTGCTATGCCAAGTTCATCTCGTCATCATTGGGGAACAGATTTAGACCTAAATAGTTTAAGTAATTCGTATTTTAGCAGCGGTAAAGGCAAAACTATTTACAACTGGCTAAATACAAATGCAAATGATTATGGCTTTTATCAGGTTTATATCAATAAAAATGATGGTAGAACAGGTTATAATCTCGAAAAATGGCATTGGTCCTATTTACCCTTGGCAAGTGATTATTTAGATTTTTACAACGCACATATTAAAGTCACGGACATAACTGGTTTTAAAGGTGCAGTATTAGCGGAAGAATTAAACATTATTACAAATTATGTAAATGGTATTGCTGAAAAAGCAAAATCGTATAAATAAAATTGATATTTCCTTTAAATAGGAATGAGATACCGAAAATGAATTCGGCATAACATGGCAAAAAAAACAACAAAAAAGAAACCCGTAACTAAGGCAAAGCCAAAAGTTAAAGCGCAGGAGAAAATTAAAAAACCTGCGTTTCAGCTCACCAGTCAGCACAAACTGATTTTAGGCAGTTTCCTTATCATTATTGGTCTACTTCTATTTATTTCATTTTTATCTTTTGTCTTTACAGGCAAGGAAGACCAAAGTGTGCTTCATAGTTTTCCAGAGCGATCAAACGAATATAAAAACTGGGCAAGCCAACTCGGTGCTTGGGTGAGTGAATTTTTCATTACTAAAGGCTTTGGTTTACCATCCTTTATTTTTGCAGGCTTACTTTTCCTTTCTGGTATTTATATCACCTTAAATTTAAACAAAGTAAAACTTAGAAAACATTGGATTTGGGGCACCCTTATCGTCATATGGCTTTCTATACTTTTTGGCTTTTTTACACACAAATATGATCTTTTAGGCGGAACTATTGGTTTTGAAATGAATCAATTCTTTCAGGATTATATTGGTAAAGTTGGTACAATTCTGTTATTGGTGTTTGCACTAATAGCCTATTTAGCGATTCGGTTTAAAGTTACCGGAGAAAGTATTGTTAATAGTTTTAAACGTGCCAAAAGTTCTATTACAGAAGATTTAGAATCCGATAAAAACACAGCTCAACCGACTCCAGTCTTTGATAATAGTCTTACGGAAGAAGCCGAAGCCATTAAATCTGCTTTTGAAATTCCGCTCGAAAACATAGCGCCTACCATTACAAAACATTCTGAACCAAAAGCGAAAACAGAGGTAAAACCTGAAGCTGAAAAGCTAAAAATGGAAGTTACCGCAAAACCAAAAGAGGAAACTATTGACTTACCTGAGTTAAAAGTTGAAGTAGAAACGGTTAAAGAAGAAAAATCTGAATCTGATAATTTAGCGGATAAACTCGTAGAAGATTTTGGGCAGTTTGATCCGACTTTAGAACTCGGTAAATATCAATTCCCAACCTTAGACCTCTTAAAAAAATATGATAATGAAGGGATTTCTATAGATCAAGACGAACTCGAAGAAAATAAAAATAAAATTGTAGAGACGCTTAATAACTACAAAATTGGAATTTCTAGTATTAAAGCTACAATTGGTCCTACCGTTACCCTTTACGAAATTGTACCAGATGCAGGAATCCGAATTTCAAAAATTAAAAATTTAGAAGATGATATTGCATTATCATTAGCCGCTTTAGGTATTAGAATTATTGCTCCAATTCCTGGTAAAGGAACTATTGGTATTGAGGTGCCTAACAAAAACTCAACGATAGTATCGATGCGTTCTGTTATCGCTTCACAAAAATTTCAAAAATCCGACATGCATTTACCAATTGCCTTCGGAAAAACTATTAGTAACGAAACTTTTGTAGTTGATTTAGCCAAAATGCCACACTTGCTTATGGCTGGTGCTACAGGCCAAGGTAAATCTGTTGGTTTAAATGCCGTTTTAACTTCTTTATTGTATAAAAAACATCCTGCTGAAGTCAAATTTGTACTTGTTGATCCTAAAAAGGTGGAGTTAACACTTTTCAATAAAATTGAACGTCACTATTTGGCAAAATTACCAGATAGTGAAGAAGCCATTATTACAGACAATACCAAAGTTATTAATACGTTGAATTCACTTTGTATTGAAATGGATAACCGCTACGAAATGCTAAAAAATGCATTTTGTAGAAACATTGCAGAATACAACACCAAGTTTAAGGCTCGGAAATTAAATCCTAATGATGGACATGCCTTTCTACCTTATATTGTTTTAGTGGTGGATGAATTTGCCGATTTAATTATGACGGCTGGTAAAGAAGTGGAAACACCTATTGCAAGATTGGCTCAATTAGCACGTGCTATTGGTATTCACCTCATTGTAGCAACGCAGCGACCTTCGGTTAATGTCATTACAGGTATTATTAAAGCCAATTTCCCTGCACGTATTGCATTTAGGGTGACGAGTAAAATAGATTCGCGTACTATTTTAGATGGCTCTGGAGCTGATCAATTAATTGGTCGTGGAGATATGTTATATACCCAAGGGAATGATTTAATTAGAATTCAGTGTGCATTTGTTGACACGCCCGAAGTTGAAAAAATTACAGAATTTATTGGCTCGCAAAAAGCCTACCCAGATGCACACTTATTGCCTGAGTATGTTGGTGAAGAAGGTGGCACAAATCTTGATGTAGACATATCTGATAGAGATAAATTATTTAGAGATGCAGCCGAACTTATTGTAACAGCACAACAAGGCTCCGCATCTTTGTTACAAAGAAAATTAAAACTAGGTTATAACAGAGCTGGCAGAATTATTGACCAACTTGAAGCGGCTGGTATTGTTGGTAATTTTGAAGGTAGTAAAGCGCGACAAGTTTTAGTGCCAGATTTAACCTCTTTGGATCAGTTGTTAGAAAACGAAAAAGAGTAAATAAATTAATATTAAAGGAACGAACTAAAATTTTATAATATTTAAATAAACGAAAATGAAAAATATAATTATTGTTTTATGTATGGTATTAGGATTTTCATCTTTTGCTCAAAATGATGCGAAAGCGGAAGCCTTATTAAAGGACGTCAGCACAAAAATAAAAGCATACAAAAATATTAGTTTAGACTTTAAATATGAATTAAATAATTTAAGCGAAAATATAAGTCAAGAAACTCGCGGAGATGTGGTCATTGAAGGTGAAAAATATAAACTTAATATTTTAGGCATTACACGGATCTTTGATGGTAAGACACTGCATACTATTAGTCCAGAAGACGAAGAGGTTACCATTTCTTCAGACAATACCGAAGATGAAAGCACCATTACACCAAGTAAAATGTTATCGTTTTATGAAGATGGCTATACCTTTAAAATGGATATTGTACAAAACGTAAAAGGACGCAAAATTCAGTATATAAAATTGATTCCTATGGATACTAATTCTGAAATAAAACACGTACTACTAGGCATTGATGCTACAACGAAACACATTTACAATCTTATTGAAGTTGGTAAAAACGGAACAAAGACCACTTTAACTGTTAATTCTTTTAAAACCGATCAACCTATATCAAAAACCTTATTTACATTTGACAAAAGTAAATACAGCGATTACTTCATCAATAAAATTGATTAAGGCTAAAACTTAACTGTGTGAAAATATTAGATAGGTACATACTTATCACATTTTTAAAGACGTTTTTTAGCGTCTTTATTATATTCATGTTCATCTTTATTTTACAAGGAGTTTGGCTATACATTGCAGAACTTGCTGGTAAAGATTTAGATGTCACTGTGACCGCTAAGTTTATTTTATATTACATGCCAAAGCTCATTCCTTTGGTTGTTCCGCTAACAATATTATTAGCATCGATTATGGTCTTTGGTAACTTTGCCGAAAACTACGAATTTGCTGCTATGAAATCCACAGGCATCTCGCTACAACGCGCCATGCGGAGTTTAAGCGTATTTATTGTGGCTCTTGGTATTGCGTCTTTCTTCTTTGCCAATAGTGTTATTCCTTGGGGAGAATTCAATTTTTATAACCTACGTCGAAATATTGCCAAAGTAAAGCCTGCACTTGCCATTGCCGAAGGTCAGTTTAATGAAATTGGAAACATTAATATTAAGGTTAAAAAGAAATCTGGTGATAAAGGTCAGTTTCTAGAAGGTGTGGTGATTCATAAAAAAGTAGGTCGTTCTGGCAATTACGTAGTGATCATTTCAGAAAAAGGAGAATTAAAAAGTAGTGATGATTCTAATATTTTACAATTAGAATTAATAAATGGTAATTATTACGAAGAAATTATAAGTAAAGATGCCAGAAAAAACACAACAAAACCACATGCGAGAAGTTATTTTGATAACTACACCTTTAATGTCGATTTAGAAACCCTAAATCCCGAAGACTTAGAGGAAAAAAATTATGATGACCGTTACAACATGCTTAATGTTAGTCAACTAAAAAGACAAATTGACACCCTTAAAAAACAAGAAAATGACGATTATGTAGCCTTATCAAAAACATTATTTAATCGCAGTACTTACGCTTCCTTAGGTATTAATATAGACACAACAAAAGTTGTTGACTCCATTGCTAAGTATGATAATCTTTTAGATATCTTTAATAACAACCAAAAAATACAAATTTTAAATTTAGCTATAAATTCTGCTAATAGTTCTAGACAGATTATAAATTCTAATGAAAATACATTTAAGAGAGACGCTTCACTACTCAATAAACATATTATAGCCTTACATGATAAAATTGTCTTAGCCTTTGCGTGTATTATTCTCTTTTTTGTTGGTGCACCACTAGGTGCTTTAATACGTAAAGGTGGGCTCGGATTACCAATGGTTATTGCCATTGTTCTATTTTTAACCTATCACTTTTTTGGTATTTTTGCAAAAAATAGTGCTGAAAAAGGAAGTTTCAGTCCTGTTATTGGGACTTGGCTTTCCACAGCTATAATGCTACCATTAAGTATTTATTTAACCACTAGAGCTACAAATGATAAAGGCGTATTTGAGTTTGATGCGCTAACCGTTCCTTTAAAACGATTATTTACTTCAAAAAATAAACTTCAACTTTCGGAGAGTGACACCAAGACGTTCAACTATTATAAACGCTATTCCATAGAGGAATTGATTAGTATCATAAAGAAGCAAGACGACTTTGATATCGATAAAAAACCAAAAGAAATTGCGCTTCATAGTTTATTAGAACGTAAAATACCATTAGAAGGTTTACGATCTGAAGGCTTAGAAATTGACGAAAAATTAATTAAAGCCAGAGTTCTACATAAAGATTATAAAGATTATTCTAAAACAAGCTTAATTAGCTATGGTATTGGTATTTTACTACTGGTATTGCACTTCATTTTCAAGAACAATAAATTTCCTGAAACCGCTGATGCTGCCTTAAGTCTTAGTATTATTGCTTTTATATTTTTTGCAATTTATGTGGTTGTGGACGCATTTATGTATTCAAAATTTTATAAAACTATTAATCAAGAAGGTAAACGGATTAATCCATTATTATTAATAATAACACTGCCAGTATATCCATTAAAATACCTTGTACTAAGAAACAGAATCTCTCAAGACTTCTATTTGAGCTGTCTTCAAAATATAAAATAAGCGTATCTTTGTTTTATCTTAAAACACCAGCATGTTAACTAAATCCTTAAATACAAAAATGAGCCTACATACCATAGAAGAAGCAATTGAAGACATTAGACAAGGCAAGGTTATTATTGTCGTAGATGATGAAAACCGAGAAAATGAAGGTGATTTTTTAGCTGCTGCAGAAAAGGTAACTCCAGAAATGATAAATTTTATGGCAACGCACGGTCGTGGTTTAATATGTGCCCCTTTAACCGAAAAACGTTGTGAAGATTTAGAGCTGAACATGATGGTAAGAAACAACACCGACCCATTAGAAACTGCGTTCACTGTTTCTGTTGATTTAAGAGGTAATGGTGTCAGTACTGGGATTTCAGCAAGCGATCGTTCAAAGACCATACAGGCTTTAGTTAATGACGAGACCAAGCCGTTTGAACTAGCACGTCCAGGACATATCTTCCCTTTAGTAGCCAAGGAAGGTGGTGTTTTAAGACGTACAGGACATACAGAAGCTGCCATAGATTTTGCACGTTTAGCAGGTTTTGAACCAGCAGGCGTTATTGTAGAAATAATGAATGAAGATGGTACCATGGCTCGCTTACCGCAATTAATGAAAGTGGCCAAAAAGTTTGATCTTAAAATAGTTTCGATTGAAGATTTGGTAGCTTACCGAATGGAATATGATTCTTTAATTGAAAAGAAAGAAGATTTTGATATTGAAACGCGTTTTGGAAAATTTAGACTTAGAGCTTACTTACAAACCACCAATAATCAAATTCATATTGCACTAACTAAAGGTAATTGGAAATCAGATGAACCTATTGTAACACGTGTTAATTCTACATTAGTCAATAATGATATTTTAGGCACATTAACTAACAATGCCGACCAAAAATTAGACGACATGTTTAATGTCATTAATACCGAAGGAAAAGGTGCTATAATCTTTATTAATCAGCAGCCCGAGTCTATGAATTTGTTGACACGTTTAACTATTCTTAAGGAAAATCAAATTGAAGGACAGCTCACAAAGGCTCCGAGTATTGGTATGGATTCCAGAGATTTTGGTATTGGTGCACAAATATTACACGATCTTAAAATTAGTAAACTGAAACTACTCTCTAACAGTCTCCAAACCAAACGTGTTGGCATCATTGGTTATGGATTAGAGATTATTGAATATGTCGCCTATTAATTTACAAACACCTTCTTAATACTGGTTTGAGATCCAGAATATATTTTAAGCATATATAATCCTGGTAATAAGCCTTGTGTTTCTACTTTTTCTGTGTTGTTATCTTTTTCTACTACTAACTGACCAATAGCATTATATAACGCTATTTTATCAATAGTTTGATCTGATTTTATGTTAATAATAGTATGAGCAGGATTAGGATAAACACTGAACCCATCGGCTGCGACATCAGTTACACTTAAACCTGTATTCTGATACACACGCACATAATCAATGACCATGTTACTCTGCTGAAAATTTGGATCTATAGCTCCAGAAACTCCACCCATGGCAATGTTCAACAGTAAATATTGATCGTCATCAAATGGCCAAGTATTTACATCTTTAACAGCAGGATTATAAGTATAAAAACCAATGCCATCTATAAGAAAGGTAATCTGATCTGGAGACCAATTCACAGAATACACATGATACTCATTAGCCACATCATTTAGAATAAAAGATCTAAAATTCACAGTATTACCAAAACTTGAAGGAGTATGTAAAGCACTACTCACGTGGTTTATAGCACCCAAACCGTGCTCCATGATATCAATTTCACCACACGCTGGCCAACCTGTAGTTCCAAATCCTTGAGTTTGCCAATACGCACCAGCTTCACTCACATTTTTCCCTAAAGTCCATATCGCGGGCCAAGTGCCGTCGCCAAATGGTAATTTTGCTCTTACATCAACACGACCATATGTAAACGCAAATTTAGAGTTCAATCGTGCAGAAGTATATTCTTTTGTTTGCCCTTGATCTGTGAAGGTTTCCTTAATTGCTGAAATATTCAAAAATCCGTTTTCTACAAACGAATTTTCAATGCGATTGGTGTAATGTTGTTGCTCCCCATTAAACCAACTTCCACCTGCTGGCAGTTGTGTTTGATGAAACCAATTATTAGAATCTATAGCACCATTCGTATCAAATTCATCCGCCCAAACCAAATCATTATAAACCACGTCTATGACATTAGGATTGGTAGGTTCTACTCCATTATCAATATCATCGATTAAATAAGTTCCTGATGCTTCTTCACCTCCATCAATAAAAATAGTTAATCTATTGTAGGTACCAGTAGCATTAATACCTGTAGACGTGCCGCTTATAGTCGCATTTGAAAAATCGAATATAATATCATTTGTCCATCCTAAGCCAGACGTGGTTTGCATCACCTCTACATCTGGTTCTGTTCCATTTTCTAATTTAATAAATATGGTATGTGTATTAGGATCGAATTGATAAAAAGATAGACTAAAAGCTTGTGCTTCGCTCAAATCTAAAGGCTGAATGACATCAATATAAAAACCTTGCCAAGGATTATTACCATCATTAAAAAACTGACCGACATCATCACTGCCATCTTCCGGATTGGTGTTTAATGAAAAACTACTGCCACTAAAACCTGAAAAAATGTCTTGATTATCAGAAAAATCAATAGGCATTTGTTGTGCAAAAGTCAACACACAAAAAGACATAAGAAGCACTGCGAAAGCGTAATTTTTTTTCATAATTTTTTTTATAAAGTTATAAAACCTTGTAATCATCTGCTAATTGTGCAACTATACAAAATCTATACAACAGATGTTTTCAAACTTAGTAATACATCTTTTATAGCATTAACCATCTTCTCTGCACGTGCTTTAACCTCCTCTTCTGTCCAAGACAATTTTATTAGACACGAAATATTACGAGAAATATAATGATCTGACTGATCGAAGGTTTTAGTTTTAAGATATTCCAAACCTTGTTTTACTTCAGAAGATATAGGATATAAAGATTTTAAATCTTTTAAATGATCCCATTTTTTAAGGTAGTGCCAATTGTTGTGAAAATAATTCCAACACACATCAACACCATTTGCTTTAAAAGCTTCAGCAACATTTTTAGAACTTTCAGCATCTGGTAAAAAGAAATTAAGAAATGCATAACTTTCAACTCCACCTTTGGGTACGGTTCTAAACGTTACCTGAGGAATTTGAGATAATGCCTCTCTTATAATCGTATAGTGTTTCTTTTGTATGGCAATAAATTCTGGCAAACGTCTCACTTGTGCTAAACCTACCGCAGCATGTAATTCTGAAATTCTAAAATTATAGCCTAAAAACGGATGTGTTTCAGCACCTCTATCACTTCCCACATGGTCATGCCCATGATCGCTAAAATGATCTGCATTTCTGTAATAATCTGCATTATTAGTCACTACAGCTCCTCCTTCTCCACAAGTGATCGTTTTTACAAAATCGAAAGAAAAACAACCCAAATCGGCAATGCTACCGAGAGGTTTTCCGTTATAACTACCTCCAATAGCTTGGCAGGCATCTTCTACAAATAATAGATTATGTTTGGTACAAACGTCTTGTAAAGCATCCATATCGCCCATACTACCACACATTTGCACCACCATAACCGCTTTGGTTTTTGGCGTAATAGCGGCTTCAACAGCTTTTGGATCTAAGGTTAATGTATCATCAATATCTACCAAAACAGGAATCGCTCCCAACATCATAATCGCTTCAAAACTCGCTACAAATGTAAATGTTGGCATAATAACTTCATCACCTGCTCCAACACCTGCTGAAGCTAAAGCCACAGAAACAGCAGCCGTTCCGCTAGAAACTAATTGGACATGATCGGATTTAAAAGTTTTTGCTAATTCTGCTTCAAGCTCCTTTGCTTTCCAATGGCCTTTTCGCATGCCATCAAAACCATAACGCATTAACACGCCATTGTCTAAAACATCATTAACTTCATTTCGTTCTAAATCACTAAATAACTCGAATCCTGGCATGCTGATTTTTAATTTTATGAAATTATCTAAGCTGTAAAACAAAGATACCAATTTCTATATTTCAGAAAGTTAAATCAATTATAATTCTATAATGGTTTTTGACAAAGGCTGTCTTACTTTCTTAAGTTCAGCAAACATATCATCATCAGCTCTGTAACCCACTGGAAGCAACAACACAGAACTCAACTGCATTGCATCGAGTCCTAAAGCTTTATCTAATTCTTGCGGAACAAACCCTTCCATAGGACAACTGTCTATTTGCTCAACAGCACAAACAGTCATCAAATTGCCTAAAGCAATATACGCTTGTTTGGTTGCCCAATCTGATTTTTTCACATCAGGCATTTTTGAAATAGTGCTGTTTAATTGCGACTTAAAAGGTGATAAAATAGCTTCAGGAGTATTTCTGACTTGTTTTATAGTTTCAAAATGTGCTTCCACATCTTTTTCATCTATTTCATTCTGAATACAAAGCACCAATAAATAAGAGGCATCTGCTACCTGACGCTGACCATAAGCTAACGGCACTAAATTTTCCCTAAGCGTTTTATCTTCAACAATTACTAGCTTCAAGGTTTGCAAACCATAAGACAAAGCTGTTAAATTAAACGCTTCTTTTAACGTATTTAATTTTTCTTCGGAAAGCATTTTATGCGCATCAAATTTTTTTGTGGCATAACGCCATTGTAACTTTTCTATAATCGACATTCTTTCTTTTTTTTTGCAAAAATACGTAATTAAAGACTGCGCTTAACCATAGTAATAACATGAATTAATTGTATAACTTTAACAACACTTATGAAAATTGCTTTACTCATATTAGCGGCAGGACGTTCAACTAGAATGAAAACAGCCAAACAACTACTACCTGTTGGAACCACGACGCTTTTAGGCTCAACGATAGAAAACGCCCTACAATCAAATACTCAGGCAATTTATTGCGTCTTAGGCGCCTATGCCGAAACTGTTGAAGCATCTATTTCAAAATATAAGGTTGAAATTATTTTTAATCCGAATTACAAATCAGGATTAAGCTCAAGTATTGCAGCAGGAATTGAGTATTTAAACCATAAACAATTTGATGCCACTTTAATAATTTTGGGCGACCAACCCTATGTGAACGCGCGCTATTTAAATCAGATGATGGCTACTTTTAAAAATAATCCTGATAAAATAATTGCTACTAATTATAAAACAAACCTAGGTGTTCCTGCGTTGATTCCGAAAGTTTATTATACTGATTTGCTTAATCTTGAAGGAGACAGCGGAGCTAAAACATTTCTTAATTCTAAAACCAACAACATCATCCAATTAAATAATGCCAATGTGTTGGATATTGATACAAAAAAAGAGTATCAAGAATACATTGATTCGGTCAAATTTGAATAAAATAGATTAACTTTAGAAGAAATATAGAGGTTATGGCGGATTATAATTTAAAAGTTAATGGGAAACAAGTGCGTGTTGAAGCAGACTCAGACACACCTTTACTTTGGGTATTAAGAGACGAACTGAATTTAGTAGGTACAAAATATGGCTGTGGTATTGGGCAATGTGGTTCATGTACCGTTCATATTGATGGTGTTGCCACAAGAAGTTGTTTATTACCCGTATCACGATTAGAAAGTTCTGAAATCACTACAATTGAAGGTTTGGCAACAGATAAGTTACATCCTGTACAAGAAGCTTGGAAAGCACTCGATGTACCGCAATGTGGGTATTGTCAATCTGGTCAAATTATGACCGCTTCTTCTTTTCTAAATCAAAATTCGAATCCTAATAAGGAAGATATTAGAAATGCCATGCACGGCAATCTTTGTAGATGTGCTAGTTATAATCGTATAGAAAAAGCAGTGGCTTTAGCTGCTAAAAACATGTCTTAAGTTGAAATATTATGAAAAATAAAAAAACAACATTTAGCAGACGTAACTTCATGAAAACCTCTGCACTTGCCACAGGTGGTCTTTTAATTGGATTTAATTTTTTTAATGCTTGTAAAGAAGCGGTTGCTCCACCTGTAGATATTTCAAAACTCAACTTTAATGATTTTAATGCTTTTATTAAAATTGCAGATAATGGTTATGTCACTATTTTTTCACCTAACCCAGAAATCGGGCAAGGAGTAAAAACAGCTATGCCAATGCTCATAGCCGAAGAATTAGATGTGCCTTGGGAGCATGTTACCGTTGCACAAGGCATTTTAGACCCTAATAATTACACAAGGCAAGTGGCAGGTGGTAGCCAATCGATTCGTTTTGGTTGGGAGCCTTTGCGTCAAACAGGTGCCACTGCCAAACAAATGCTCATTAATGCAGCTGCTGCAAAATGGGGAATTGATGCCGCATATTGTGTTGCTTCAAATGGAATAATCAAAAATTCAAATGGAGAGACATTACACTATGGAGATGTTGTAAAAGAGGCTGCTCTGTTAGAAGTACCTGAAAACGTGACACTAAAAGCACCAAAGGATTTTAAAATAATTGGAAAGGATGCTATTAATGTTGATATCGATGGCATAATAACTGGAAAACCACTTTTTGGGTTAGACTATACTGCTAAAGGTATGAAATATGTTTCAGTAGCACGTCCACCAGCATTTGGACAAAAATTACATGCTTTTGATGCTTCTTATTCTAAAGCCATAAATGGAGTATCTGATGTGATACGATTTGGTGATAAAATTGCTGTTTTGGCGTCCAATACTTGGGCTGCTATGAAAGGAAAAAAAGCCTTAAAACTTGAATGGAAAAATGATGGTACTTTGGAAAGTACTGCAGATCACGATAAAAAGTTAAATGCTATTTTAGATGGAAAGGATTTGACTGTGCGTCGTGAAGATGGTAACATTAAAAAAGCCTTTAAAGAAGCAGATAAAATTTTAGAGCGTACCTATGAATCGCCTTTTTTACCGCATAATTGTATGGAACCTATGAATTTCTATGCGCATGTCACAGATGAAAAAGTACATTTAGTTGGTCCCATACAAACACCAGCTGGCACTGCTAAGCGTATTGCTCAACTGATAGATAGAAATGAAGATGATATTCATTTAGAAATGACAAGAATGGGAGGTGGTTTTGGCAGACGCCTTTATGGAGATTTTGCGCTGGAAGCAGCAGAAATTTCTAACATCACTAAACAGCCCGTTAAAGTTGTCTTTTCGCGTGAAGACGATATGGCTGCAGGTATTTATAGACCTGCAATTAAATACAGGATTAAAGCGTCTATTAAAGATGGAAAGATAACGGCTTATCACTTAAAGGAGGCTGCAATTAATTCTAATATGTATGGTTTAATTCCTAACTTTTTTCCTGCTGGTGCCATTGCAAACTACAAAGTTGAATCAGGTAATTACAAAAGTAATATTACCACTGGAGCTTGGCGTGCACCATACACCAACTTTTTAGGCTTTGCAGAACAAAGCTTTTTTGATGAATTAGCGTCAGAATTAGAGATAGACCCTGTTCAATTGCGCTTAGATTTATTAAAAAATGTAAAAGACGATGAAGACAATAGTATTGCATATTCTGGTAAACGAATGACCAATACGATTAATCTTGCTGTAGAAAAAAGTAATTGGGGACAATCAAAAACTGGAATCTATCAGGGCTTTGCGGCTTATTACAGTCATAACACACATGTAGCAGAAGTGGCAGATATTAGCTTAAAAAATGGACAACCTTACGTTGAAAAAGTAACAGTTGCTGTGGATTGTGGTATTGTGGTCAACCCAACAGGTGCGAAAAATCAAATTGAAGGAGGTGTTCTAGATGGTATTGGCCATGCTATGTATGGAGACTTTTCATTTGAAAACGGTCAGCCACAAGACACTAATTTTAGTACTTATCGTTTAATCCGAATGAAAGAAACACCAGTAGTTGAAACGTTTTTTGTCGAAAACGAATTACCACCTACTGGCTTAGGCGAACCTGGACTTCCACCAGCTGGAGGTGCCTTAGCCAATGCTATAAAAGCAGCGACAGGTCAATTAATTACTACACAACCTTTTTTTAAAGAATTAAATCGTCTTAATGTTAAATTAAAGACTTGATTGATTCAATATTACTTTGTTAATTACCTTAAATTCTATTTTTAATAAGGTTGAAAATCGTTTCGTTTTTTTCTAAGTTTACCAACTTCATATACTCCCGTTTCCTAAAAAACTTTCAATACTAGATATATAATCATAGCTAAAATTATCTTTATCTTTATCAAATGACTTTTATAAAAACGACAGAACAAGATTCTAATTACAATAATCTCGAAAACATGTCTGTCCATGAGATTATTACTAACATAAATAACGAAGACAAGTCAGTTCCATTAGCCGTTGAAAACGCTTTACCACAGATTGAATCGCTCATTGATCAAATTGTCACAAAATTAAAAATAGGAGGTCGGCTATTTTATATAGGTGCCGGTACAAGTGGAAGATTGGGGATTCTAGATGCTTCCGAATGTCCACCAACTTTTGGCATCGCACATAATATTGTCATTGGTCTAATTGCTGGTGGTGATAATGCTATTAGAAATGCTGTTGAAAATGCCGAAGATTCATTAACACAAGGATGGATAGATTTGCAAGACTATAATATTACAAAAAACGATATTGTTGTAGGTATAGCAGCATCTGGAACGACACCCTACGTCATAAGTGCATTACAAAAATGTAATGAAAATAATATTATTACTGGATGTATTACTTGTAATCAGCTCAGTCCATTAGCTCAAACAGCCAAATTTCCAATAGAAGTAGTTGTTGGTCCAGAATTTCTAACAGGTAGTTCTCGAATGAAAGCTGGGACGGCTCAAAAACTTGTTCTTAATATGATAACGACTGCTACTATGATCCAATTAGGAAAAGTTAAAGGCAACAAAATGGTCGATATGCAACTAAGTAATGATAAGTTAGTTCAACGAGGTGTAGACATGATAATGAATGCATTAAACGTTTCAGAAGAAAAAGCAATACAATTACTAAATACATACAAGAACGTAAGACAAAGTATTTCACATGGAAGAAACTAATAGAACTGACAAAGATATTTTAGTAAAAGGTTTAAAAAAAATGGGATTATGTCTATTATTTATGTTTACTGGCCCATCACTTTTACACCTTGCTTTAGACAATAAAGATAAACCCCTTTATATACCATTATTAATAGTTTCAATCATTATATGCATCATGGCAATTGCATTTCTTTTTATAGGAATTAATACAATAATGAATAGCATATTCAAAAAACGATGATGTTGTACTTTTTAAACTAAAAAAGTATCTCAACATACCTTATTTACATTTCTTTTTACTTCATAACTACGCACAAAAAAACCCTTACTAGCTTTACTAGTAAGGGTTTCATAATATCAACCATTGTTGACACAAAAAAGGCGGCGACCTACTCTTCCACAGTAAAGCAGTACCATCGGCGCAAACGGGCTTAACTACTCTGTTC
>NZ_JBGCDQ010000049.1:0-32189 GCF_045105575.1 Winogradskyella sp.
GCCTTGATCTAGATTTTGATAGAAATCAAATAAATAAGATAATTCGAGCTGTCCTTGCGATCTGAATTCAGCCAAATCAATCGTTGATAAATCAATTCCAAAACAGTTTTCGCCTTCTAACTTAGGATGCTTAGATCCACCATTCGGTTGTGGTGTAAAACTAAAGTCTACGCCCATTGAATCTATTTTATAATCAGGATGTCCAATCAATTGAAAAGGAGTATCTGTTCCTCGCCCAATACTAACTACAGTTCCTTCAAAAAAGCAAAGACTTGGATATAAATAAACCGAAGCCATATCTGGTAAGTTAGGAGACGGAGCGATTGGCAATTCGTAATATAGGCTATGATCCCAACCCTCGCAAGGTATAATCCGCATGGAACATTCAATTCCACCAGCTAACCATTTTTCACCGTTGATCATTTGCGCATATTCCCCTACTGTCATTCCGTGCACCACAGGAACTTCATGCATTCCTACAAAAGAGGAGAAATCCTCTTTTAGTATGGGTCCATCTACATAATGTCCATTTGGATTTGGTCGGTCCAAAATCATTAGTTTAACACCTTGCTCTGCACAAGCTTCCATGACATTGTGCAAGGTAGAAATGTAGGTGTAAAAACGAACGCCTACATCTTGAATATCAAAAATCATAATATCTACATTTTCGAGCTGTGTTTTGGTTGGTTTTTTATATTTACCATGAAGTGAATGAATAAGTAAACCCGTTTTGGTATCCTTACCATCTTTTACCAATTCACCAGCATCAGCTGTACCTCTAAAGCCGTGCTCTGGTGCAAATACTTTTTTTATATTCACTTTTAACTGCATTAATGAATCAATAAGATGCGTGTAGCTACTGTTTTTGGTTTTCGGTTTACCTTCATCAAAAATTACACTGGTTTGGTTGGCAACCACACCAACACGTTTTCCTTTTAGTAGTGGTAAATACAATTTGGTTCTATTAGCACCGACAATAATTTCTTTTTTTGCTTCGATTGTACTCGGAGAATTTGAAGGTCCTAATGTGTCATTTTGTACTGATGTTAGAGTAGTGTTTAGAACAGCTATAGTTTCAGCTAAAGTGTCTTCAATAACAAGCTCATTATCCTTTGCGTTTCCAGTATCATGAGTCACTCTATGTCCACAAGAAGATGTAAGCAAGCAAATCCCAATAATTATCGAGAATAAAACTGTATTTTTGACAACCTTTAAAAGCATATAGTAGGTTTGAATTTCGAGTTATTTATAGCTAAACGTATAATTGGCAATAAAACGTATAAAAGTAGTGTATCGGCACCAATAATTAAAATTGGTATCGCGGCAATTGCTATTGGCATTATTGTAATGCTTATTGCTATTGCCACAGGATTTGGCTTACAACAAAAAATTAGAGATAAAGTAGTGGCTTTTAATGGTCATATAGAAATCACTAATTACGATACTAATGCGTCAGATGAGTCGCAAGTACCAATCTCTATAAATCAAGAGTTTTATCCAGAATTTAAAGATATTGAAGGGATTAAACACGTGCAAGCTGTTGCTACAAAATTCGCAGTGATTAGAACTGAAACCGATTTTGAAGGCGTCGTAGTAAAAGGAGTAGGATCTGATTTTAATTGGGAGTATTTTGAAGACTTTCTTATCGATGGCAGACTACCTGATTTCACTAAAGAACGAAACGAAGAACTCTTAATTTCTAAATACCTCGCCAATCGATTAGGATTTAAAATAGGTGATAAATTTCAGACGCTTTTTGGGAATCCACTAAATAATAGACCACGAATTCTTACTTATGAAGTTGTTGGTATTTACAATTCAGGTTTTCAGGAACTGGACGAAAAGTTTTGTATTGGCGATATCAGACATATACAAAGACTTAATAAATGGGAAGCCGACCAAATAGGAAATTTTGAGGTTTTTATTGATGATTTCTCTGAGATTGATGAAAAAACGCTAGAAGTTTATAAGGCTATTCCGTCTTTAATGAACGCAAATTCAATAACGAGAAAGCACTACGCTATTTTTGAATGGATCAAGATTTTTGATACAAACACCTACATCATAATTATCATTATGATTATTGTGGCTGGTATAAATATGATTACCGCTTTATTGGTTTTAATCTTGGAGCGTACACAAATGATAGGAATTCTAAAAGCACTAGGAAGTTCTAACTGGACGATTAGAAAAGTGTTTCTCTATAACGCCTCGTATCTCATTGGCTTGGGCCTACTTTGGGGAAACAGTATTGGTATTGGACTTCTGTATATACAAAAGCATTTTAAGCTATTCCCTCTAAATCCAGATACCTATTACGTTACAAATGCACCAGTTTATATCAGTTGGGATTACATCATTTTACTGAATATAGGTACATTTATAGCTTGTTTATTAATGCTTTTAATTCCATCGATAATTATTTCGAAGATTTCGCCAGTAAAGGCCATTCGGTTTGATTGAAAAAAAGAAGCCCCTTTGAGTTTTTGAGTGAATTTTAGTAAAATCGTTTATTTTCCCCAGAGGGGAACAGATGAAGGTTTTTTCTTTATCCTAATTCCTTAAATGTTCTTATTATGTACAATCTCTTTTTTAACAACGATTCCTGCGAATTAGTGAAATTAGTGTCTTTTTTCTTTGTGAACCTTTGTGCCTTCTTGGTGGAGCTTTGTGTTATAATAGCTCTTTAGACTTTCGTTATCATTCCCAGTTAAGGTTTTTAAATTTCCTAGAAGGGAACAGATTAAGATTTTTACTTTGTCATAATCCTTTACATGTTTTTATTTACAGCTTTCTTTTTTTAAATAACGATTCGTGCGAATTCGTGAAATTACTGTCTCTTTTCTTTTTCTTTGTGAACCTTTGTGCCTTCTTGGTGGAGCTTTGTGTTATAATAGCCCTTTAGACTTTTATTATAATTCTCAGTTAAGGCTTTACTTCATACCAACTTATGACTTCTTACTTATTTACAATCTCCTTTTTTTCCGAACAAAGGTTCCTGCCAATTAGTGAAATGAGTCTCTCTCTTTCTTTATATAATTTCGTGAAACACCTCCCAAAACAAATCAAACAATTTCAACGTCACCTAGAAATATTAAAACCTAGCATTTTCATTCCATAACAATTAGTGTAACTTTGCCATCTGAAAAAATAATATGGATTACGTAGAAAATATATTAGGTACCATCGGTAACACACCATTAGTTAAAATGAATAAACTGGTGGAAGACTTACCCTGTTTAGTCCTCGCTAAATACGAAACCTTTAACCCAGGCAATTCCGTAAAAGACCGTATGGCTTTGCAAATGATTGAAGATGCAGAAGCAGATGGCCGTTTAAAACCAGGAGGAACCATCATTGAAGGTACCTCTGGAAACACAGGAATGGGATTAGCATTGGCAGCCATTGTAAAAGGCTATAAATGTATTTTTGTAATGGCAGACAAACAGTCTAAAGAAAAAGTAGATATCCTTAAAGCGGTTGGTGCTGAAGTTGTGGTTTGTCCAACTGCGGTAGAGCCAGATGATCCAAGAAGTTATTATTCGGTATCTAAGCGTTTGGGAGAAGAAACACCAAATTCTTGGTATGTGAATCAATACGATAATCCAAGCAATTGTAAAGCTCATTTTTTAAGTACAGGACCAGAGATTTGGGAACAAACCGACGGTAAAATCACACATTTTGTGGTTGGTGTAGGTACAGGAGGTACAATATCTGGAGTAGGGAGTTATTTGAAAATGAAAAATCCTAATGTAAAAATTTGGGGAGTCGATACTTATGGTTCGGTCTTTAAGAAATATCACGAAACTGGTATTTTTGATGAGAATGAAATCTATCCATACGTTACCGAAGGTATTGGTGAAGATATTTTACCATTAAATGTAAATTTTGGAGTTATTGATGGATTTACCAAAGTGACTGATAAAGATGCCTGTGTGTATACGCAGCGTTTGGCAAAAGAAGAAGGTATGTTTTTAGGAAACTCAGCTGGCTCAGCAATAAAAGGGGTCTTACAATTAAAAGAACATTTTAAACCAGAAGATGTGGTGGTGGTTTTATTTCACGATCACGGAAGTCGTTATATCGGAAAAATGTTTAATGACGATTGGATGCGCGAAATGGGTTATATCGAATAGAGCCGTCATACCGAGCGCAGTCGAAGTGCTCATCATAAAAACGAAAATCCTGACTAACACTCAGGATTTTTTTTATCGACGTCATTGCGAGAGGAACGAAGCAATCTGTTAATTATTTAGTTACAAATTTTAAGACTATTATGTTATACTTCATTTTTGATATTTAACCTAATACCCAAAACCCTACCTTTACCAAAAGTAAACAATCCTATGATTTCTGATTTAAAACCGAACAAGCCAGAACCAATCTCAATTCCGAATGAAATCGCTATTTTCAATCGTGGAGCTGATGTTGATTTAACCATTAAAATTCTAGAAGCAGGCAAGTTGGTGTTAATCACAGAATTCTACAATAATGGTGCTGTACTTTTAAAAGAATTACAGAATTATTTACATATAAAACTGCCTAATAAATCTTTTAAAGAGCAGCGTGAATATAGGTCTGCATATCAAAAATTGTCTAATCTTATTGTTATAGAAATTGTAAATCATCAATTAGAGGTCAAAAAAGCACCAGCCATTGGTTGGTTTGAAAAGCTGTATCCTGAAACCAAAGATTTCTTATTAACACTACCACAAGTACAAGGATTAAATAGTGCTTGGCAATGGTATCAAAACGGTATTTCAATTCCGACCTTACGAAATAAAATTCATCCATATTACGGAGTGTATTTCCCAACGCGGTTTGAGCATTTAGAATTATTTGATAATTGGCTAAAACGTTACGATGGCTCTAAAAAATCAGCCATTGATGTTGGCATTGGTAGTGGAATTTTAGCCTTACAATTAGTTAAGCACGGATTTCAAAAAGTATTTGGTACAGATACCAATCCCAATGCTATAGTTGGTTTAAAAGAATCCATGGGCACAACAAAACTTTCCCGAAAAATAGAATTAGACTTTGCATCGCTTTTCGGAAAGTGGAACAAACCAAGCGAACTGATTGTTTTTAATCCGCCTTGGTTACCAGAATTGCGCAGCTCAGACCATTTAGATGAAGCTATTTATTATAACAAAACCTTATTTAACGATTTCTTTGAAGCCGCAAAAGAACGCTTATTACCAGATGGGAAGTTAGTACTCATCTTCTCAAATTTAGCTCAAATTACAGGTGTAGCGAAAACAAACCCAATTGAACAGGAAATAGCAGAAGGAGGACGCTTTAAACTAGAGCGCTGTTTTACAAAAAACGTAAAAAAGGCTTCTGAAAAAACGAAGCGTGATGCACATTGGCGAAATGATGAAGTGGTTGAGCTTTGGGTTTTGGTGCATAAATAGACGCTAAATACCAATAGGTGTTTATGGGTTTCTGTTATTGTAAGGACTAAAGACGTAGCAATTTGTTTTCTAATCAGCTTTTAATGCAGTCTCAATCATACGTTCAATATGTTCTCCAATTTCGGAAAAACCACCAGTTATAGAATCTGCGATTTTACCGTCCTTGCCAATGACCATATTTGTTGGATAACTATTCACACTAAAATAAGAAATTGTAGTCCTGTCTCCAGCCACTACAGGGTAATTGATAGGATGCTTTTTTAAAAAGGCTTCAACTTTATCTTTGGCGTCAAATGTAATCGACGCAAAAACAACGTTTTCATTGTCTTTATATTTGTCATAAACCTTATTTAATTCAGGTATTTCTGCAACAAACGGTTTACAAGCTATAAACCAAAAATTAAGCACTACAACTTTACCTTTAGTGACTTCAGAAGTTACGGTGTTCCCATTAATATCAGTAAGAGTTAATGCTTTGGCATCTTTACCGTTCATATTTGGTATTGATGAATTTGCTTTCATTTGTGCCGAAATCATCTTTTTTATTTGTTCTTTTTCTTCTGCGGAACTTTTTCTTAATTGTATATAATCGTTCCCTTTATCATCAGTTTTTTGGTTTATCATCCAATCTCCTGTACCCATCATTTTTGAGAAAGCCATAAGGTCTATGGTTTTTCCTTCTTCATCTTTGATGATAGTTTTTTCATCGATTTTGAGATTTTGTGCTTCTATAGTTTGAAGATTTAAACCTATAAAAATGAGTAATATTAAAATAATTCTTTTCATGATAAACTTTAGTTAACTGTTTCTTGAATGTCAAAGATGAATTAAAATAAATTTGAATACAAATAATTATGACTATCAAGTTTAGAGGATATTTTCTATTTTAGTAAAATGCAAGAAGATTTCCTCCATTACATCTGGAAACATAAAGCCTTCGATTCGTCCAAGTTAAAAACAACAAAAGACGAAACGGTAAGCATTATTAATCTAGGGCAGCACAATCATAATGCTGGTCCGGATTTCTTCAATGCACAACTGCATATTGCCGATCAGCATTGGGCTGGTAACGTGGAAATTCATATTAAATCTTCGGATTGGTATGTGCATAATCACGAAAATGATAAAGCCTACGATAACGTCATTCTGCACGTGGTTTGGGAACACGATACTGAAATTTTTAGAAAAGATAATTCCGAGATTCCCACACTAGAATTAAAACACTACGTCAATAAAAATTTAGTTCATAATTACCAACAGCTTATACAATCAAAATCTTGGATCAATTGTGAAACTAACTTTCCTGAAGTTGATAATTTTCTACTCAATAATTGGTTAGAACGCTTATATATTGAACGATTAGAACAGAAATCTAAAACGATTGAAGAGTTGCTAGAAACTTTAAATAACGATTGGGAAGCCGTTTTGTGTAAAATGTTGTTAAAAAACTTCGGACTCAAAGTAAACGGAGAGCCTTTTTTAAGTTTGGCAAATTCGTTTGATTTTTCAGTATTAAGAAAGCTTCAAACTGATGTTTTAAATGTGGAAGCTTTACTATTTGGGCAATCAAGTTTACTTGACACTGATACTGTTGAAGATGCTTATTATAAAGATTTACAGAATCGTTATGGATTTTTAAAACAAAAATTTAAGTTAGAAAATCAGGGAGTGTTGCCCTTACAATTTTTTAGACTGCGACCGCCAAATTTTCCAACCATTCGTTTATCGCAATTTGCTAATTTATATACTTTAGAACCGAACTTGTTTTCAAAAATAATGCAGCTCAACACACGCAACGATTTTTATAAGCTGTTCAATAAAGGAGTTACCAGTTTTTGGATGTCGCACTACACATTTGCTAAACCTTCAAAAACATCTAAAAAAGCTTTAACAAAGGCGTTTATAGATTTATTGATTATTAATACTATAATTCCTCTGAAGTTCAGTTATGCAAAAGCGCAGGGTAAATCCGCAGAAGATGTTATTTTTAAATTAATAAAGGCGATTAAAATTGAGAACAATAGTATTATCTCTAAGTTTTTAGAACTAAAACCTATGGAAAAGCATGCCTTAAGTTCGCAAGGATTACTACAATTAAAACAACATTATTGCGATAAAAATAACTGTTTACAATGTGCTGTTGGTAATAGCTTAATCGTTAAAAATTAAGTAACTTGCCCTATGAAATGGTTCTATTTATTATTACTATATTTTCAAAAACGTGGCTATTATGTTTGTCAACGTATTGCGGATCGTTTGGGCATTAGAGCAAAAATTGTAAGAACATCATTTATGTATCTCACCTTTGTAACCGTTGGCTTCGGTTTTGCTGTATATTTGTTCTTGGCGTTTTGGATGCGAATTAAAGATATCATTTACACAAAACGCTCTTCAGTTTTCGACTTGTAATACCATTCATAAAAATGAACAATGCCATTATAAGACTTTTTAGATCTAAAATATATACAGCGGTTATTCTTCTTCTTATCGTTTTGTGTATTGGAGTATTGGGTTACAGGTTTATTTCAGGATATGATTGGCTAGATGCGGTTTATATGACCGTAATTACAATCACCACAGTTGGTTTTGCTGAGGTAAATCCGCTAGACACACAATCTAAAATTTTCACCATTTTTCTTATTTTAGCAAGTGTGGTTATCGTTGGTTATGCCATTACTATAATTACAGAATATATTTTGAGCAAAAATAATTTTGAAGACATAAAACAACGTAAGATGCAAAAGAAAATTGATGCTATGAACAACCATATTATCATTTGTGGTTTTGGACGTAATGGAAGGCAAGCCGCCAAAAAATTAGAAGATTACGGAAAATCTTATGTCATTATTGAGCGCGATAAAGACACCATAGAAAAATTACAGGAGGAAGGTATACCTTTTGTTTTTGGAAATGCAAATGAAGATGAAGTGCTTCGTGAAGCTGGTATAGATAAAGCAAGCACGCTTATTAGTGCGTTGCCAAGTGATGCGGATAATTTATTTGTAGTGCTGTCGGCAAGACAAATCAATGCAAATCTGAAAATAATTAGCAGAGCCTCACAAGAAACCTCGTATAATAAATTGAAGTTGGCAGGTGCCAATAATGTCATTCTGCCAGACAGAATTGGTGGAGATCATATGGCGTCGTTAGTTGTGATTCCTGATTTAGTAGAATTTATAGATAATTTAGGTATTGTCGGAGAACACAACATTAATATTGAAGAAGTAAAGGTAGAGCAACTGTATAACACACGGCAAGTACAAACCATTAGAGATTTAGATTTACGTCAAAAATCAGGCTGCACAGTGATTGGTTTTAAAGATGATAAAGGCGAATATATTGTAAATCCTGAAGCAAATACCAAATTGGTACCCGGTTCTAAGATCATTGTTTTAGGACGACCAGAACAAATACAGCAGTTAAATTCTGAATTTAATATAGAACAATAGACCATTCCTTATTTAAAATATCTTTATAATCTGAAACTATAGAACCTAACATAGATTTTTTTTTGAAGTTGTATGACTTTCAAAAAATAGGAGTGGCTTTTGAAATGCAAATTCTGAATGATAAAACAGTACATTAAATAGATGCGTTTTAATGGGCTATTTAGGAATTTAGTTGATGTCATGCTTTAAAAACTCAGTTTTTTTTAGCATCTTGTCGTTTCTAATCAAAAACTAACTAATAATACGACACATGAAGAAATATCTTCTATCATTTTTTGCTATTTTATTACCCTTACTCAATTTTGCTCAAGAAGCTGAAAAAGGAATTGATCAGATTATAGATGAAAAATTTGGTTGGGCAACAGGATGGTTTGTCGAGGCTATTTTTTATCAAATTCCGTTTACAGATACCATAAGTGTGTATTGGGTATTATTCCCTTTAATTTTAGGAGCTGTTTACTTTACATTTTATTTTAATTTTATAAATTTTAGAGGCTTTCTAACGTCAATAAATATCGTAAGAGGTAAATACGATCATTTAGATGAAGACGAACCAGAATTAGCTGTAGCAGGAGATGCTACACCAGGTGGCGATGCTATTGAAACTATAAAAGTTGAAAATCACGAAGGGGAAGTGAGTCACTTTCAAGCTTTAACAGCAGCCTTATCTGCCACAGTAGGTTTAGGTAATATTGCAGGTGTTGCTATTGCAGTTTCCATTGGTGGTGCTGGTGCAACATTTTGGATGATTATTGCTGGATTCCTAGGTATGGCATCCAAATTTGTAGAATGTACACTCGGTGTAAAATATAGAGATATTGAAGATGATGGTACCGTATATGGTGGACCCATGTATTACTTAACCAAAGGGTTAAAATCTAAAGGTATGGGAGGCTTAGGAAAAGTCCTCGCCTTCTTTTTTGCCATTTTTGTAATCGGTGGTTCTTTTGGTGGTGGAAATATGTTTCAAGTTAATCAAGCCTTTCAACTCGTTGAAAATATTACTGGTGGTGAACAATCTTTTCTTCACGGATACGGTTGGGCATTTGGTTTAGTAATGGCAGTCCTTGTCGGTATTGTAATTATTGGCGGAATTAAAAAAATTGCGAAAGTAACGGATAAGATTGTGCCATTTATGGTCGCTATATATGTTGCAGCCGCTTTATTTGTAATCTTTTCAAAATACGACATGATTGGTAGTGCATTTGCAGCTATTTGGAACGGAGCTTTTAGTCCAGAAGGTATCGCAGGTGGTGCCGTAGGTGTTTTAATTCAAGGATTTAGACGTGCAGCGTTCTCAAACGAAGCTGGTATTGGTTCTGCTTCTATTGCGCATTCAGCCGTAAAAACAAAATATGCTGCTAGTGAAGGTATGGTGGCCTTATTAGAACCTTTTATAGATACGGTTGTGGTTTGTACAATGACAGCTTTGGTTTTAATTATTACAGGTTTTGTAGATCCATTGAATCCGCCAGCTAATGACGCTCAAGCCATCTTGTTAACATCTAGTGCTTTTGAATCTTCAATCTCTTGGTTTCCATATGTACTAACAGTTGCAGTTGTTTTATTTGCATTTAGTTCTATGATTTCTTGGTCTTATTATGGTTTTCAAGGTTGGTCTTATTTATTCGGAAGGTCTAAAAAAACAGAATACACATATAAAGTGATTTTTTGTATTTTCGTTGTGATAGGTGCAGCAGCAAGTTTAGGTTCTGTAATTGGGTTCTCAGATGCCATGGTTTTTGCCATGATGGTCCCTAATATGGTAGGTCTAATTTTATTAGCGCCAAAGGTGAAAGAAGAATTAAAAAAATATAAAGACGCTATAAAAGAAAGAAGTGTCTAACTGATTTAAATTTTGTTATATGATTTCCCATTTCCAGTTTTCTAATAAACAGCGGAATGGGATTTTTTTATTGCTACTGATTATTATAAGCTTACAATGCATTTATTGGTTTGTTGATTTTAGTAAAGATGTAGTTCTTGATAATAACGAAGAATTAAATGCATTTAGAAAAGAACTAGATTCACTTCGTTTAGTTGAAATTGAAAATAGAAAACCAAAAATCTACCCTTTCAATCCAAATTATATTACAGATTATAAAGGTTATACCCTAGGTATGTCAAATAACGAAATTGATAGATTACATCAATTTAGGGCGACTAATAAATGGGTGAATTCAGCAAAGGAGTTTCAAAACGTGACTAGAGTTTCAGATTCCCTCTTGGCTGCGATCTCTCCATACTTTAAATTTCCAGAGTGGGTAACTAATCCAAAACCAAAATCTCAAGGCTATTCTAATGTGTATTCAACTGCAACAAAACCAAAAACCTATGCTCAAAAAGTAGATCTGAATACAGCAACGGCAAGTCAATTGAAAAAAGTTTACGGAGTTGGCGAAAAGCTTTCAGAACGTATTATAAAGGAAAGAAATAAATTTAAAAACGGTTTTGTTGCTGATATTGAACTTACTGAAGTTTGGGGATTATCTCCAGAAGTAATTGAGCGTATTAAAAACGACTTTACTGTTAAAACACCAAGAGCGATTAAAACGTTTAATGTCAATACCGCTACAAGAGATGAATTGGTCACTATTCCTTATGTCGATTACGAAATAGCACACCGTATTATTGAGACACGCACGTTAAGAGATGGCTTTATATCTTTAGAAGATTTAACAAAAGTTGAAGATTTCCCTACCAACAAGATCGAGATAATTAAGTTATATTTGCATTTATAACTAATAGAAGCACATGTCTAAATTATATTTTACTGAAGAGCATAACTTATTTAGAGAAAGTCTTAGAGATTTCTTACAAAAAGAGGTAGTGCCACATATCGATAAGTGGGAAGAAACAGGTCATATAGAGCGTTTCATCTGGAAAAAATTCGGAGATATGGGTTACTTCGGTTTGGCTACACCAGAAGCTTATGGTGGTTTAGATTTAGATTTATTTTATACCATTATTTTCCTCGAAGAAATGCAACGCATTAATTCTGGTGGTTTTGCTGCAGCAATGTGGGCACATGCGTATTTAGCAATGACGCATTTAAATAAGGAAGGAAATCACGAACAAAAAGAAAAATATTTAACTCCAAGCGCATTAGGTGATGCCATAGGTTGTCTATGTATTACAGAACCTTTTGGTGGAAGTGACGTAGCAGGTATGCGAACCACAGCAGTTAAAAAAGGGGATACCTATGTTATTAATGGTTCTAAAACATTTATTACAAATGGTGTATATAGCGACTACTTAATTGTAGCAGCTAAAACAAGTCCTGAATTAGGAAATAAAGGCATCAGTATTTTTATATTAGATAGAGATATGCCTGGGATTTCTGCGACTAAATTAGATAAGTTAGGTTGGAGAGCTTCAGATACTGGTGAAATTGCCTTTAGTGATGTGGTGATTCCTGCGTCTAATTTAATGGGTGAAGAAAATCAAGGCTTTCCATATATTATGCAACACTTCGCTTTAGAGCGTTTAATTATGGGAGTTAATGGGCATGCTAGAGCCGAGTATGCTTTAGAATATGCAAAACAATACATGTCCGAAAGAACTGCGTTTGGTAGAACTATAGACAAGTTTCAAGCGTTAAGACACACGTATGCAGATTGCGAAACACAAATGGAAATCTGCAAGCAATTCAATTATTACGTAGCCAAGCGTTTAGATATGGGAGATTATATGGTAAAAGAAGCGACCATGTCTAAGTTACAATCTACAAAAATGGCGGATGATGTAATTTATCAATGTCTTCAATTTTTAGGAGGTTATGGTTATATGGAAGAATATCCATTAGCCAGAATGTCTAGAGATAGTCGTTTAGGGCCAATTGGTGGTGGTACCTCAGAGATACTTAAAGAAATCATTGCAAAGATGGTTCTTGATAATAAAGATTATAAGCCTGCGACGTAATGCAGTTTCAAATTATAAATTAAAATCCTGCCATGATGCAGGATTTTTTTTGCCTAAAAATAAGCTTTACGGATAACTAATTCTTATATTTAAAATTCGTCAAATAAACGATTATGAGCCTTCAAGCTTTTTCAGACTATCTAATCTTAGAAAAGACTTATTCTAAACATACCGTTTTGGCATACTCAAAGGATATTGAAAGTTTTCGAGACTTCCTGAAGGAACATCATAATAACGAAAATTTAGAAGACGTTGGGTATTCAGAAATAAGACAATGGATTGTTGAGTTGGTGGATGCTAATATTTCAAACCGAACCGTTAATAGAAAAGTATCGTCTCTAAATACCTATTATAAATATCTGCTCAAAATTGAAGCTATTCAAGTTAATCCCTTAAAAAAACATAAAGCTTTAAAAGTAGGGAAGAAGGTGCAATTGCCGTTTTCAGAACAGGAATTAAAAACGGTATTAGAAACATCTATTGAGGTGGATGACTTTGAAAGTGCAAGAAACCACCTCATAATTGAGTTGTTTTATGCCACAGGAATTAGACGCATAGAGCTTGTAAATTTAAAGATACACGATATTGATAAAAGTAACCATCAAATTAAAGTACTAGGGAAACGCAACAAAGAACGTTACATTCCTTTAATAAAGCGATTGGCAGGAGCTTTAAATACGTATTTAATTTACAGAAATAATTTATCTGTCATTGAAGATCAAGAGATATTATTTTTAACAAAAAAAGGAGTTAAGATATACGAAAAACTTGTTTACAGAATAATAAATAAGTACTTTAGTGATGTGTCTTCAAAAGCAAAATGTAGTCCTCATGTTCTAAGACATTCGTTTGCGACGCACTTATTAAATCAAGGTGCCGACCTAAATGCAGTAAAAGAACTATTGGGTCATACCAGTTTAGCAGCAACACAAGTTTATACACACAACAGTATTGCAGAATTGAAAAAAGTATATGCTAAGACGCATCCTAGAAATCAAAAGTAAGTTTTGGTTTCATAATTTATAAATCGAAGTTAAAGCCAAAATAGGTTTAACAGATATGTTCAATTTAAAATATAATAGATGAAAGTAAACACACAATCCGTAAATTTTACAGCAGACAGCAGTTTAATTGATTTCATTCAAAAACGAATGGATAAGCTCGATATGTTTTACGACAAAATAATTCAGTCAGACGTGTATTTAAAAGTTGAAAATACAAGTGACAAAGAAAATAAAATATTTGAAGCTAAAGTAAGCGTTCCAGGCGATAGCTTTGTAGTAAAGAAACAATGTAAAACTTTCGAAGAAGGTGCTGATGCAGCTGTTGCCTCCTTAGGAAGACAAATCAAAAAACGAAAAGAAAAATTAAGAGCACATAGTTAGGTAAAATTTTTTAAAAATTGTTTTGAATAAATAAATAAAACATTACATTTGCAGTCCGTTAGACATAGCGGACTTTTTTATGGTCCCTTTTAGAGCTAAAAAAAGGAATAAAAAGCCGATGTAGCTCAGCTGGCTAGAGCAGCTGATTTGTAATCAGCAGGTCGTGGGTTCGAGTCCCTCCATCGGCTCTTTAAATTTCTGCGCAGGCAGAAATCTCAATGATAAAATTGAGAACGTTAATTGAAATTTTTGAACTAAAACTTTTGAACATTGCGTTTGAAGTTTTTAGATTATTTGGGGAGATACTCAAGCGGCCAACGAGGACAGACTGTAAATCTGTTGGTTTCACCTTCGCAGGTTCGAATCCTGCTCTCCCCACAAACAATTTTTAACAAGGAGTTGTCAAAAGCTTGCTTTTGTGAAACTGCGTTTAAAAATTGTTTGGATTGGGTCACCAATCCATGATCACCAACCAAAGGGAAGGTGATCTAAAATCGTCTAGCAAAGCGAGGTAATGCTCCATGAAGAATTAAATGTTGAAATCAGCATTAATTATCATAAAGTATTAACCTAAGAGTGCTAAGTTAGATTTTGAAATATTGAAACCACTCAAAATGTAAAAGTTTTGATAAAATGCGAGAGTAGCTCAGTTGGTAGAGCGTCAGCCTTCCAAGCTGAATGTCGCCGGTTCGAACCCGGTCTCTCGCTCTAAAATTTACGAGTTAAGACACACGGTTTACGAATCGTGAATTATTAATCGGCAATCGTAAATCAATTGCCGGTGTAGCTCAGGGGTAGAGCGTTTCCTTGGTAAGGAAGAGGTCACGAGTTCAAATCTCGTCATTGGCTCTTTTTTCTAAGATTAATTAGAATTAACAATTGAACACTAATATTAAACAAGAATAAAATAAATTAAACATGGCAAAGGCAACTTTCGATCGTTCAAAACCACACCTTAACATTGGTACTATTGGACACGTAGATCACGGTAAAACAACTTTAACTGCTGCTATTACTAAAGTATTAGCTGATGCAGGTTATTCTGAAGCAAGATCATTTGATCAAATTGATAACGCACCAGAAGAAAAAGAAAGAGGTATCACAATTAATACATCACACGTAGAATACGCAACATTAAATCGTCATTACGCTCACGTTGACTGTCCAGGTCACGCGGATTACGTAAAGAACATGGTTACTGGTGCTGCTCAAATGGATGGTGCTATTTTAGTGGTTGCTGCAACAGATGGTCCTATGCCACAAACACGTGAGCACATATTATTAGGTCGTCAAGTAGGAATTCCTCGTATGGTTGTATTCATGAATAAAGTGGATATGGTTGATGATGAAGAGTTGTTAGAGCTTGTAGATATGGAAATTAGAGATTTATTATCATTCTATGAATATGATGGTGATAATGGACCTGTAATTGCTGGTTCTGCTTTAGGTGCACTTAATGGTGAGCAAAAGTGGGTTGATACAGTTTTAGAATTAATGGAAGCTGTTGATAACTGGATTGAAGAGCCGTTAAGAGAAGTTGATAAAGATTTCTTAATGCCTATTGAAGATGTATTCTCTATTACTGGTCGTGGAACTGTTGCTACAGGTCGTATCGAAACTGGTGTAGCTAATACAGGTGATCCTGTTGAGATCATTGGTATGGGTGCTGAAAAGCTAACATCAACTGTAACTGGTATTGAAATGTTCCGTCAAATCCTTGATAGAGGTGAGGCTGGTGATAATGCTGGTATTTTATTAAGAGGTATAGAAAAGTCACAAATCTCTAGAGGTATGGTGATTTGTAAGCCAGGTTCTGTAACACCACACGCTAAATTTAAAGCTGAGGTTTACGTTCTTAAGAAAGAAGAAGGTGGTCGTCACACGCCATTCCATAATAACTACCGTCCACAGTTCTACGTTCGTACAACGGATGTAACTGGAAACATTGCGCTTCCTGATGGTGTTGAAATGGTTATGCCTGGTGATAACTTAACAATAACTGTAGAGTTGATTCAGCCAATTGCAATGAATATTGGTTTACGTTTCGCTATCCGTGAGGGTGGAAGAACTGTAGGTGCTGGTCAGGTTACTGAGATTTTAGACTAAACAATTTAGTTCAATATATAATTAAGGTGTCTCGATAATTCGGGACGCCTTGATTATTGTTTACGGGTTTAGCTTATTTCGATAGTTTTCGAATGGTATAGCAAAGACTCTAATGCGGGTTTAGCTCAGTTGGTAGCGCGCTCAGACGTGGCAAAACCAAATGTGAATCCAAATAGGAATTGAAAGTTTTGGGATTTGTAGTTTAAATCTTGGAATTTTTAAAAATACGGGTTTAGCTCAGTTGGTAGAGCACTGGTCTCCAAAACCAGGTGTCGTGAGTTCGAGTCTCTCAACCCGTGCAAATTAGCATTCTAAATGATATAATAATCTATTAAGAGTGTTAGCTCGAATAAAGTATTAAATAAAGAAATTATCAAATGGCAGGATTAGTAACATATATAAAGGAATCGTTTGAAGAGTTAAAGAACAATGTATCTTGGACTCCTTGGCCAGAAGCGCAAAGGTTAACGATTATTGTAGCTGTGTTTTCTATTATTTTTTCACTTGCTATTTGGGGTGTTGATTCAGCTTTTAGTAAAGCAGTGAAAGGTTATTTTAATATGATTCACTAACAAATATACAAGAAGAGGATGTCTGATAAAAAATGGTATGTTGTTAGAGCGGTAAGTGGTCAAGAAAATAAAATCAAGGCCTACATTGAAAATGAAATTTCAAGATTAGGTTTAAATGATTTTGTTGATCAGGTTTTAGTGCCGACAGAGAAAGTAATTCAAATCCGTAACGGAAAGAAAATACAAAAGGATAAGGTGTATTTTCCAGGTTACATTATGGTTCAGGCTAATTTAAGTGGTGAAATTCCACATATTATAAAGTCTATTACAAATGTAATAGGTTTCTTAGGCGAAACTAAAGGTGGTGATCCTGTGCCATTAAGACAATCTGAGGTTAACAGAATGTTAGGTAAGGTAGATGAGTTATCAGTAGAGGCAGATGCAAATATTGCGATTCCATTTACTAAAGGTGAAACTGTTAAAGTAATCGATGGTCCATTCAATGGATTTGATGGAACTATTGAGAAGATTAATGAAGAAAAGCGTAAGCTAGAAGTGATGGTTAAGATTTTCGGAAGAAAAACTCCATTAGAGTTAAGCTATATGCAAGTAGAGAAAGTATAATAATTGTTACAATAAAGATAGTGTATTATCTAGGCTTCAAAAATAGATAAGCACAATAAACATTAAAAAATGGCAAAAGAAATAGACAAAGTAGTTAAGCTACAAGTTCGGGGAGGTGCTGCGAATCCATCGCCACCGGTAGGACCCGCTTTAGGTGCCGCTGGAGTTAATATCATGGAGTTCTGTAAGCAGTTTAATGCGAGAACTCAAGATAAACCAGGTAAAGTTTTACCTGTGGTCATCTCTGTTTACAAAGACAAATCATTCGATTTTGTAATCAAGACTCCACCAGCAGCAGTACAATTATTAGAAGCGGCCAAACTAAAGAAAGGATCAGGAGAACCAAACCGACGTAAAGTAGCAAAAGTAACTTGGGATCAAGTGAAAACCATTGCTCAAGACAAAATGGTAGATTTAAATGCCTTTGAAATCGGATCAGCTATGAAAATGGTTGCCGGTACAGCAAGATCTATGGGTATCACTGTTAAAGGAGGAGAAGCTCCAAACTAAATTTTTAGAAATGGCAAGATTAACAAAGAAGCAAAAAGAGGCAAGAGCAAAGGTAGATAGCAATAAAATTTACTCTTTGGAAGAAGCTTCAGCTTTACTAAAAGAAATTACTTATACTAAATTTGATGCGTCAATTGATTTGGCAATTAGATTGGGTGTAGACCCACGTAAGGCCAATCAAATGGTTCGTGGTGTAGTTTCATTACCGCATGGTACAGGTAAAGATATGAAGGTTCTTGCGCTTGTAACTCCAGATAAAGAAGAAGAAGCTAAAGCAGCTGGCGCTGATTATGTTGGGTTAGATGAATACTTACAGAAAATAAAAGAAGGTTGGACAGATGTTGACGTTATCGTTACTATGCCAAGCATTATGGGTAAGTTAGGACCATTAGGTAGAGTATTAGGACCAAGAGGTCTTATGCCAAACCCTAAGACTGGTACAGTAACTATGGATGTAGCTAAGGCAGTTGCAGAAGTAAAAGCTGGTAAAATTGATTTTAAAGTAGATAAAACAGGTATTGTACATGCACCAATAGGTAAAGCATCGTTTAGTACTGATAAAATTATTGGCAATGCTCAAGAATTATTATCTACGATAATGAAATTAAAGCCAACGTCGTCAAAAGGTACGTATGTAAAAAGTATTTACATGTCTAGTACTATGAGTCCAAGTATCTCAATTGACACAAAAATAGGATAGTAGTTAAACTAAGAATATTATGACAAGAGAAGAAAAATCCCAAGTAATTGAAGAGTTGACTGCTCAATTAGCAGATAATACAAATATCTATTTAACTGATATTTCTGGATTAAATGCAGTAGCGACTTCAAACTTAAGAAGAGCATGTTTTAAGTCTAACATAAAGTTAGCTGTAGTTAAGAATACACTTTTAGAGAAAGCAATGGAAGCATCCGATAAGGACTTCGGAGATTTGCCTACCATCTTAAAGGGAAATACATCAGTAATGTATTCTGAAACAGGAAATGCCCCTGCTAAAGTAATTAAAGAGTTCCGTAAAAAATCTGAAAAGCCTTTATTGAAAGGTGCATTCATTGAGGAATCTATTTATATCGGTGACGATTTATTAGATGCCTTAGTTGATATTAAGTCGAGAGAAGAGCTTATTGGTGAGATTGTAGGTTTATTACAGTCACCAGCCAAGAATGTTATCTCTGCGCTTAAATCAAGTGGTGGAACAATTGCAGGTATCGTTAAAACACTATCTGAAAGATAAGATAGTTTTACAATTACACACACAATAGAAAAATAAATTATAACACACATTATTAAACATTAGAAAAATGGCAGATTTAAAAGATTTCGCAGAACAATTAGTTAACTTAACAGTAAAAGAAGTTAACGAATTAGCAACTATATTAAAAGATGAGTATGGTATCGAGCCTGCAGCTGCTGCAGTAGCTATGGCTGGTCCTGCTGCTGGTGGTGGAGACGCTGCTGAGGAGCAAACTGAATTTGATGTGATTTTAAAAGCGGCAGGTGGTTCTAAACTAGCTGTAGTAAAATTGGTTAAAGAATTAACTGGTTTAGGTTTAAAAGAAGCAAAAGGTTTAGTTGATGATGCACCAAGTGCAATCAAAGAAGGTGTTTCTAAAGATGAAGCTGAAGGCTTAAAAACTTCTTTAGAAGAAGCTGGAGCTGAGGTTGAGCTTAAGTAAGCTTACCCATTCAACAATATAAGGTTTAGGTTTGTCCCGCATTTTTTTGCGGGATAAGACTTAAACCATTTTGTGTATATAATAGTTATATGCATTTTTAGTTTTTATTTTATTAAATCTCGTTCATCAATGTTAGCAAAAAAGGCTGAAAGAATTAATTTCTCTTCTATTGTAAATAGGACAGATTACCCAGACTTTTTGGATATCCAAATTAAATCCTTTCAGGATTTTTTCCAATTAGAAACAAAGTCAGAAGAAAGAGGTACTGAAGGTTTGTACAACACCTTCATGGAGAACTTCCCAATCACAGATACGCGTAATCAATTCGTACTAGAATTTTTAGATTATTTTATCGATCCACCTAGATATTCTATAGAAGAATGTATCGAAAGAGGATTAACATACAGTGTGCCTTTAAAAGCAAGATTGAAGTTGTATTGTACAGATCCAGAACATGAGGATTTCGAAACAATCGTTCAAGATGTATATTTAGGAACTATTCCTTACATGACTCCAAGTGGTACGTTTTGTATCAACGGTGCTGAGCGTGTAGTAGTCTCTCAATTGCACAGATCACCAGGTGTATTCTTTAGCCAATCTTTTCATGCTAACGGAACTAAATTGTATTCTGCAAGAGTAATTCCATTCAAGGGGTCTTGGATAGAATTCGCTACAGATATCAATCAGGTGATGTACGCTTACATTGATAGAAAGAAAAAGTTACCTGTAACAACATTGTTTAGAGCTATCGGTTTTGAACGTGATAAAGACATTTTAGAGATTTTTGACCTTGCTGAAGAAGTGAAGGTTTCAAAATCTGGATTAAAGAAGGTAATCGGTCGTAAATTAGCTGCACGTGTATTAAATACATGGCACGAGGATTTCGTTGATGAAGATACTGGTGAAGTGGTATCTATTGAGCGTAACGAAATTGTATTAGATCGTGATACCGTTATTGATAAAGATAATATTGAAGAAATTCTTGAAGCAGAAGTAAAAACAATTCTTTTACACAAAGAAACTGCACAACAAGGAGATTACGCAATTATTCATAATACCTTACAGAAAGATCCAACAAACTCTGAAAAAGAAGCTGTTGAACATATCTACCGTCAATTACGTAATGCTGAGCCGCCAGATGAGGAAACAGCACGTGGTATTATTGATAAATTATTCTTTTCGGACCAACGTTACTCTTTAGGAGAAGTGGGTCGTTATAGAATGAATAAGAAATTACAGTTAGATATCGGTATGGACAAGCAAGTGCTTACCAAAGAAGATATCATAACGATTATAAAATATTTAATTGAATTAATTAACTCTAAAGCAGAGATTGATGATATCGATCACTTATCTAACCGTCGTGTTCGTACTGTAGGTGAGCAATTATCGTCTCAGTTTGGTGTTGGTTTAGCACGTATGGCACGAACTATTCGTGAGCGTATGAACGTTCGTGATAATGAAGTATTTACTCCAATAGATTTAATTAATGCGAAGACCTTATCGTCGGTTATTAATTCATTCTTTGGAACAAATCAGTTATCACAATTTATGGATCAAACGAATCCTCTTGCAGAGATTACGCATAAGCGTCGTCTTTCAGCTTTAGGACCAGGTGGTTTATCTAGAGAGCGAGCAGGTTTCGAAGTACGTGATGTTCATTATACACATTACGGACGTTTATGTCCTATTGAAACACCAGAGGGACCAAACATTGGTTTAATTTCATCATTATCAGTATTCTCTAAAGTAAACCCATTAGGGTTTTTAGAAACACCTTATAGAAAGGTAACTGATGGTGTAGTTGATATTAAGAATCCACCTATTTACTTAAGTGCTGAAGAGGAAGAAGCAAAACTTATTGCTCAAGCAACGGTAAAGGTTGATGCTAATGGAAAAATTTTACATGATAAGGTTATTGCTAGAATGGAAGGTGACTTCCCTGTAATCGAGCCTACAAAGGTAGATTATACAGATGTAGCACCAAATCAGATTACATCTATTTCTGCATCCTTAATTCCGTTTTTAGAACATGATGATGCCAACCGTGCATTAATGGGATCTAACATGATGCGTCAGGCAGTACCATTATTACGACCTGAAGCACCAATTGTAGGAACCGGTTTAGAGCGTCAAGTAGCATCAGATTCTAGAGTATTAATTAATGCTGAAGGAGCTGGTACTGTGGAGTATGTAGATGCTGAAAAAATTACGATTAAATACGAACGTTCTGAAGAGGAAGCAATGGTTAGCTTTGAAAGCGATACCAAAACGTATCCTCTAGTAAAGTTCAGAAAAACAAACCAAGGAACGTCTATTAACTTAAAGCCTATCGTTGAGAAAGGTGATAAAGTAGCTAAAGGACAAGTACTTTGTGAGGGTTATGCAACTGAAAACGGTGAATTAGCGCTAGGTAGAAATATGAAAGTAGCTTTTATGCCTTGGAAAGGGTATAACTTTGAGGATGCCATCGTAATTTCAGAAAAAGTGGTTAGAGAAGATGTATTTACATCGATCCATATTGATGAATATTCATTAGAAGTTAGAGATACAAAATTAGGTAATGAAGAATTAACTAATGATATCCCTAATGTGTCCGAAGAAGCAACAAAGGATTTAGATGAAAATGGAATGATTCGCATTGGTGCTGAAATCAAACCAGGTGATATTTTAATTGGTAAGATTACTCCAAAAGGGGAATCTGATCCAACACCAGAAGAAAAATTATTACGTGCTATTTTCGGAGATAAAGCAGGTGATGTTAAAGATGCATCGTTAAAAGCATCTCCATCACTTAATGGTGTTGTAATTAATAAGAAATTATTTGCAAGAGCTGTAAAAGATAAGCGCAAGAGAGCACAAGATAAAGAAGATATTGAAGCATTAGAAAATGCTTATGACAATAGATTCGACGATCTTAAGAACATGGTGGTTGAAAAATTATTCAACATCGTTAATGGTAAAACGGCTCAAGGTATTTATAATGATTTAGGAGAAGAGATTATTCCTAAAGGTAAAAAGTATACCTTAAAGATGTTGAATGCTGTAGATGATTATACGCATTTAACCTCTGGTAAGTGGACTACTGACGATCATACTAATGAAATGGTTGCGGATTTAATCCATAACTATAAGATTAAGGAAAATGATCTTCAAGGATCCTTAAGACGTGAGAAATTTACGGTTTCTGTTGGTGATGAATTACCAGCAGGTATCATTAAATTGGCTAAAGTTTATATCGCTAAAAAGCGTAAGCTTAAAGTAGGTGATAAAATGGCAGGTCGTCACGGTAACAAAGGTATTGTTGCACGTATTGTACGTCAAGAAGATATGCCTTTCTTAGAAGATGGAACTCCGGTTGATATTGTATTAAATCCACTTGGTGTACCTTCTCGTATGAATATCGGTCAGATCTACGAAACCGTATTAGGTTGGGCTGGTCAAGATTTAGGTAAAAAGTTCGGAACACCAATTTTTGATGGTGCAACTTTAGATCAAATTAATGCCTACACAGATGAAGCTGGTATTCCAAGATTTGGTCATACGTATCTTTATGATGGTGGAACAGGAGATCGTTTCGATCAACCAGCAACCGTTGGTGTGATTTATATGATTAAGCTTGGTCACATGATTGACGATAAAATGCACGCACGTTCTATAGGACCATACTCATTAATTACGCAACAACCATTAGGTGGTAAAGCACAATTTGGTGGACAGCGTTTTGGAGAGATGGAAGTATGGGCACTGGAGGCTTATGGAGCATCAAGTACCTTACGTGAGATCTTAACTGTAAAATCAGATGATGTTATTGGTAGAGCAAAAACTTACGAAGCAATCGTTAAGGGTGAGCCAATGCCAGAACCAGGACTTCCAGAATCGTTCAACGTACTTATGCACGAATTGAAAGGTTTAGGATTGGATATTAGATTGGAAGAATAATTTCGAAGAAATTATTCCGTAGGGACAGCTCGTGAGCTGTTCTAATAATCGCACAAAACACCGGACAAGTCTCGACTTGTCCCTACAACAACAAAAAAGAACATGGCAAGAAAACAAGATAAGAATACAATTCAGAAATTTAACAAAATTTCTATTGGTTTAGCATCGCCTGAGTCTGTTTTAGGCGCATCTCGTGGAGAGGTACTAAAGCCAGAAACTATTAATTATCGAACGCACAAACCAGAACGTGATGGTTTGTTCTGTGAGCGTATTTTTGGTCCTGTAAAGGATTTTGAATGTGCTTGTGGTAAATATAAAAGAATACGTTACAAGGGTATTGTATGCGACCGTTGTGGTGTAGAAGTAACGGAAAAGAAAGTACGTAGAGATCGTGTAGGACACATTAATTTAGTGGTGCCTGTTGCGCATATCTGGTATTTCCGTTCGTTACCAAACAAAATTGGTTACCTTCTTGGATTACCATCTAAGAAATTAGATATGATTATTTATTATGAGCGTTACGTGGTGATTCAACCAGGTATTGCTATGAACGCTGAAGGAGAACCAGTTCAAAAAATGGATTTCTTAACAGAAGAAGAGTATCTTAATATATTAGAAACGATTCCTCAAGAAAACCAATACTTAGATGATAAAGACCCAAACAAATTCATCGCTAAGATGGGTGCTGAGTGTCTTATCGATTTATTAGCACGTATAGATTTAGATCAATTATCTTATGATTTAAGACATAAAGCTAATAACGAAACATCTAAGCAACGTAAAACTGAAGCTTTAAAACGTTTACAAGTTGTAGAAGCGTTTAGAGATTCAAACTTAGTTAGAGAAAACAGACCTGAGTGGATGATTATGAAGGCTGTGCCTGTAATTCCACCAGAATTAAGACCTTTAGTGCCTTTAGATGGTGGTCGTTTTGCGACTTCAGATTTAAATGACCTTTACCGTCGTGTAATTATCCGTAACAACCGTTTGAAAAGATTGGTTGAGATAAAAGCACCAGAAGTGATTTTACGTAATGAAAAACGTATGTTACAAGAATCAGTAGATTCATTGTTTGATAACACACGTAAGTCATCTGCTGTAAAAACAGATTCTAACAGACCGTTAAAATCATTATCAGATTCACTTAAAGGTAAGCAAGGACGTTTTCGTCAAAACTTACTAGGTAAGCGTGTGGATTATTCAGCACGTTCTGTAATTGTTGTTGGGCCAGAATTAAAATTATTTGAATGTGGATTGCCAAAAGGTATGGCAGCTGAACTTTACAAGCCTTTTATTATCAGAAAACTGATAGAAAGAGGAATTGTAAAAACAGTAAAATCTGCTAAGAAAATTATAGACAGAAAAGAACCTGTAGTTTGGGATATTTTAGAGAATGTTTTAAAAGGACATCCAGTGCTTTTAAATCGTGCTCCTACGTTACACAGACTTGGTATACAAGCGTTCCAACCAAAACTAATTGAAGGTAAAGCAATTCAGTTACACCCATTAGTATGTACGGCCTTTAATGCCGATTTCGATGGTGACCAGATGGCAGTGCATTTACCATTAGGACCAGAAGCAATTCTAGAATGTCAACTATTAATGTTGGCATCACATAATATTCTGAATCCAGCAAATGGTTCTCCAGTTACCGTACCATCTCAGGATATGGTGCTTGGATTGTACTATATGACGAAACTTCGTGTATCAGATGAAAACTATACTGTAAAAGGTGAAGGTTTAACGTTTTATTCTCCAGAAGAAGTAACTATTGCCTATAATGAGAAACGTGTAGATCTTAATGCAGGTATTAAAGTAAGAACTTACGATTTTAACGAAGAAGGAGAACTTACGAAACAAATTATAGAAACAACTGTTGGTCGTGTACTATTTAATGAAAAAGTACCAGCAGCAGCAGGATATATAAATGAGGTATTAACCAAGAAATCATTAAGAGAAATCATTCATGGTATTCTTAAAAAGACGAGTGTACCTGAAACAGCCGATTTCTTAGATGAAATTAAAACACAAGGGTATAAGTTTGCATTCCAAGGTGGTCTATCATTTAGTTTAGGTGATATTATTATTCCAGAAGAAAAGCAAGGCATGATCGATGCTGCTAATAAGCAGGTTGATGGTATTATGGGCAACTATAATATGGGTCTTATTACCAATAATGAGCGTTATAATCAGGTTATTGATATCTGGACATCTACGAATGCAGAATTGACAGAACTGTCAATGAAGCGTATTAGAGAAGATCAGCAAGGATTTAACTCGGTGTTTATGATGCTAGATTCTGGTGCAAGGGGTTCTAAAGAACAGATTCGTCAGTTAACTGGTATGCGTGGATTAATGGCGAAGCCTAAAAAATCTACAGCAGCTGGTGGTGAAATTATTGAAAATCCAATTCTTTCTAACTTTAAGGAAGGACTTTCAATTTTAGAATATTTTATCTCTACGCACGGTGCACGTAAAGGTCTTGCAGATACGGCTCTTAAAACAGCAGATGCTGGTTACTTAACACGTCGTTTGGTAGATGTCTCTCAAGATGTTATTGTATATGAACAAGATTGTGGAACACTACGCGGAATCGAAGTGTCTGCATTGAAAAAGAATGAAGAGATCGTTGAAAATTTAGAAGGCAGAGTTGTAGGTAGAACATCACTTAATGATGTTTATAATCCTTTAACGGAAGAATTGATAGTAGAAGCAGGTGGTCATATCAATGATATAATTGCTAAGAAAATTGGTGATTCGCCATTAGATTCTATTGAGGTACGTTCTCCATTAACTTGTGAAGCTAAAAAAGGTATTTGTGTTAAATGTTACGGTCGTAACCTAGCTACTGGTAAAATGGTACAGCGAGGTGAAGCGGTTGGTGTTGTTGCTGCCCAATCTATTGGTGAGCCAGGAACTCAGTTAACATTGCGTACATTCCACGTTGGTGGTATTGCAAGTAACATTTCTGAAGAAAATAAATTAACCGTTAAGTTTGACGGTATTGCAGAAATCGAAGACCTTAAAACAGTTAAGACTAAAGATAGCGATGGAAACGAAGTTGATGTTGTTATTTCTAGAACGTCTGAATTAAAATTAGTAGATGTTAAAACAGGTATTGTTTTAAGTACAAATAACATTCAGTACGGTTCACATATTTTTGTGAAGCCAGGTACTAAGGTGAAGAAAGGTGATACTATTAGTCAGTGGGATCCTTATAACGGTGTTATTATTTCAGAATTTGCTGGTAAAGTGAAGTATGAAAACATCGAACAAGGAGTAACATATCAAGTTGAAATTGATGAACAAACTGGTTTCCAAGAGAAAGTAATTTCTGAATCTAGAAACAAGAAGTTGATTCCTACGTTACTTATTGAAGATGGTAAAGGTGAAACAATCCGTTCTTACAATTTACCTGTAGGTGCACACATAATGATTGATGATGGAGACAAAGTCGATATCGGAAAGATCTTAGTGAAGATACCACGTAAATCTGCTAAGGCAGGTGATATTACAGGTGGTTTACCTCGTGTAACAGAATTATTTGAAGCACGTAACCCTTCTAATCCTGCTGTAGTAAGTGCGATTGATGGTGTGGTTTCATTTGGTAAAATTAAGCGAGGTAATCGTGAAATTATTATCGAATCTAAATTAGGTGAGGTTAAGAAATACTTAGTGAAACTATCGAATCAGATTCTTGTACAAGAGAATGATTACGTTAAAGCTGGTATGCCTTTATCTGATGGTTCTATAACACCAAACGATATTCTTAACATTAAAGGCCCTTCTGCGGTTCAACAATATTTAGTAAATGAAGTACAAGAAGTATATCGTTTGCAAGGTGTGAAGATTAATGATAAGCATTTCGAAGTTGTTGTAAGACAAATGATGCGTAAAGTAAGAATCATTGATTCTGGTGATACTATTTTCTTAGAAAATCAACTCGTTCATAAATCAGATTTCATTGAGGAGAACGATAAGATGTTCGGTATGAAAGTAGTGGAAGATGCAGGAGATTCTGAAAATTTAAAGTCTGGTCAGATTGTTTCTGTTAGAGATTTAAGAGATGAAAATTCTAGCTTACGTAGAGAGGATAAGAACCTGGTAACAGCGAGAGACGTTAGTCCTGCTACAGCAACACCAATCTTACAAGGAATTACAAGAGCATCGTTACAAACTAAGTCGTTTATATCTGCGGCATCGTTCCAAGAAACAACAAAGGTTCTTAACGAAGCAGCTGTAAGTGGTAAAGTAGATACGCTTGAAGGTCTTAAGGAGAATGTAATTGTTGGTCATAGAATACCAGCAGGTACAGGTGTAAGAGAATATGAGCACATTATCGTAGGTTCTAAAGCAGAGTTTCACGAAATGATGAAAGCTAAAGAAGAGATGAACTTTAATTAAATGAGATTCAGATTTTATAAGCTGACACACTGAGCGTAGTCGAAGTGCAAAGGCGATATGAATTCTGTAAGTCGAATTTATCCCGAACTCGATTCGGGATCTCATCAATTTGAGAAGTATATAGAATAGAAATAAAAGCCTTCAAGTTAATAACGAGAGGGCTTTTTAATTTAAAAGAAACAATTAATTAGACTTCCATTTTCATGGAAGCGTAAATAAATTTACGATGGCAGACGAAAAAAAGAATCCTAAAAAAGGGCAGATAAACATAGAGTTAGATGAAAAAATAGCTGAAGGCACTTATTCTAACTTAGCAATCATTAATCATTCGGTTTCCGAATTTGTAGTGGATTTTGTGAGTATTATGCCAGGTACACCAAAGAGTAAAGTGAAATCTCGTATTATTTTAACACCACAGCATGCAAAGCGCTTGTTAAAAGCCTTAGGTGAGAACGTGGTACGTTTTGAAAAAGCCCATGGTGAAATCAAAGATTACGAGCAACCACCAATTCCTTTGAATTTTGGGCCAACAGGACAAGCTTAATGTTAAGAATTGGTTTTTGCTCGACATTTTTTTCGACGAGCAACCACCAATTCCTCTGAATTTTGGACCTACAGGACAAGCTTAATGTTAAGAATTGGTTTTTGCTCGACATTTTTTTTGACGAGCAACCACCAATTCCATTGAATTTCGGATTAATTGGACAAACGTAATTTTAAGATTAATTTTTGTTAGACATTTTTTTGACTAACAAGCAGTAATTATTTTGAAGTTGAGATCTAAATGACAGCCATTATAAATTTAGTTGGCTCTAGTTTTGTTAAGCATTGATTTTTTAATGAATTTAATTTTTAGAATCTTACAAGTTGAACTGAATTCAGAAAATTGAGTTATTCCCTTTAGTTGTAATGCCAACGAATGGTCAACAAAACTAACGCTTTGTCCCGTTAGGGACTTTATACAGGTAAAAAAAGCATCTTTCGCTGTAATCAAGTGTGCCTTTAGGTACACTATATATTGTATCTAAAGGCAGAATGATAAGTCCTAACGTAATGCACATGTTTTAATTTTATTTTGAATAGATGTGTCTAAAAGCCTAAATAATTTTATAAATTAAAATGATAGGCACAGAGGTTTTAATTTTATCAAATCCAACTAATTTTTAGAACTGTTTCATTTAAATAATCTTTAGAATAGTGTGATATATGTAAACTATATATTATTTAAAAACGATAGTTTTTTTCTATTACAATTTGATAATTTTAAGATATATTAGAGGTTAAATAAATTATGAGTAATGTAATTGTGTTGAATTGAATTAAAAACAGCTTAAAATAGCTTTAAAATAAATATTTCTATTTTCTAGTACAGAATAAGCTAAAAAACCTTTTAATTTTTTTAATTCAAAGGTTTTTTCTTTTCAATTTTATACACAATTAAAAAAATAGAGCTAGGCAACATCTTTTTGCTTCAGATGATACTGTAATGCTCCAGAAGGGCATTTTTTAATCTGATCAATCACAGCATCAGTTTGTGCTCCGTCTAAATCAATCCAAGGAATTACTGAAGTTCTAAATACATTTGAGAGTTGTTTAGCACAAATGCCTGCATTTGCACAACAGCGTGGTTCATAGGTAACCGTCATTTCAGCGTTGCTGAAAACGTTTGCGTTAATATCCATAATTAGTAGATTAGTTTGGGGTTAATCTTTCGTTGAAATTGTTTATTTCATATTAGCATTGCCTAAAGTATCGATTAAAAACGTAAAAATCGGCTAAAAAGCATATTTTTTTATTATTTTTCGATGAAATGCACGCTAAACTATTCAAATTCTGAAGTCATATGGAATTTGATACTCGGATATTTCTGTTGTGTCATTTGTAAAGTGAAGGTAGAATCAGCTAAAAACACCAGTTGATTTTGTTTGTCTCTCGCCAAATAGCGTTGTTTTACCCTTAAGAATTCTTTAAATTCTTCGCTTTTTTCATTTTTCGTTTCTACCCAACACGCTTTGTGGACGTTAAGATTTTCGTAAGTACATTTTGCGCCATATTCATGTTCTAAACGGTATTGGATCACCTCGTATTGCAGTGCACCAACTGTACCGATTACTTTTCTTCCGTTTAAATCTAATGTAAATAATTGGGCAACTCCTTCGTCCATTAATTGATCGATACCTTTATTTAGCTGTTTAGACTTCATTGGGTCTGCATTATTGATATATCTAAAATGCTCAGGGGAAAAGCTTGGGACTCCTTTATAATTTAGTACTTCACCTTCCGTTAGAGTGTCACCAATTTTAAAGCTACCTGTGTCTTGTAAGCCTACAATATCTCCAGGATACGAAATATCTACAATCTCTTTCTTTTCAGCAAAGAAAGCATTTGGACTAGAAAATTTCATTTTCTTATCGAGTCTTACATGGTGATAAGGAGTGTTTCTCTTAAATTCACCCGAAACAATCTTTATAAAAGCCAATCTGTTTCTGTGATTAGGATCCATATTAGCGTGTATTTTAAACACAAAGCCACTAAATTGGTTTTCATCTGGCTCTACTAAGCGTTCTTCACTTCTCTTAGGTCTTGGCTTAGGGGCAATCTCGATGAAGCAATCTAGTAGTTCTCGTACTCCAAAATTATTGAGCGCAGAGCCAAAAAATACAGGTTGTTGTGTGCCATTCAAATAATCAGCTTTGTTAAATTCAGGATAAATACCTGCAACTAATTCTATTTCTTCTCTTAGTGTATTGGCAGCAGTCTCGCCAACGAGTTGGTCTAATTCTGGTGAAGATAAATCCGAAATTTCAATCGTTTCTTCAATGTCTTTTCTACTATCTCCAGAAAATAAATTAATATTTTTTTCCCAAATATTATAAATGCCTTTAAAGTCGTAACCCATACCAATAGGAAAACTTAATGGCACTACTTTTAAACCCAATTTTTGTTCAATCTCGTCTAATAAATCAAAGGCATCTTTACCTTCACGATCCATTTTATTGATAAAAACGAGCATGGGTATATTTCGCATTCTACAAACTTCAACTAATTTCTCAGTCTGCTCTTCAACACCTTTAGCAACATCAATAACAACAATAACACTATCTACAGCAGTTAAGGTTCTAAAGGTGTCTTCAGCAAAATCCTTGTGACCAGGTGTATCGAGTATATTAATCTTAATACCATTATACTCAAAAGCTAAAACAGAAGTCGCCACGGAAATACCACGCTGACGTTCTATTTCCATAAAGTCACTCGTAGCACCTTTCTTAATCTTATTGCTTTTTACAGCACCAGCTTCTTGTATAGCACCACCAAATAGTAATAATTTTTCTGTAAGTGTAGTTTTACCAGCATCTGGATGCGAAATGATTCCGAAGGTTCGTCGTCTGTTTATTTCTTTTAAAAAGCTCATAATAATAGTTGAAAAAGCAGTGCAAATATATCACTAATAAGTTCAATTTATATGCGATATTAAATGTTTAATTTGGTGTTATCTAATGGTTTTAATAGATGCTTATATGAGATTGTATAGATTACTTATCTCATAAATTTAAAAATGATGATTAGTATCTTATTTGTTCTGTGTTATGTAGTTTTTACTTTGCGCAGATTGATAGTAGTATAGAGTTGTTTTTTTTTTTTATTAATTAAAAACACACCTTTATTTAGACATAATAATTTATTGAAATTTTTGAATGCTGTACATAGTTATATAACAAAAGGCTACTATTTTAAACGCTTAATCGTATTTTTATGTTTTTTAAAGGGTGATTTACAAACGACTAGTAATTTCATCAAATGAAAAAAATCTGATAATTATATTATTTATTGTCGATAATGTATTTGTTTTTTTCTTAATTTTACGTTAACAAAATTGGGGATTATTTTTTTTTGAAGTTGGTTAGTAGCAAATCTCTTCTCTATTATGATTTTTAAGCTTTAAATAAAAAAGCAAGGTGACTTAATACATCTTGGTTAAAATATATATGGTAAGAATTCAAATTAGCAATTGAATAGTCTTACTGAATTTTATTTATTTGCGTTTTGTTTGTAAAAATTAAATCGAATTTCGCATAAAATTGAATCATACATCAACTATATAATATATGAAAATCTCTACTCGATTCTCAAACTCGCAAACATATTATTTATTCGTAATGTTTGTGCTTCTAACATTCTTATCAGTAAAAGCCCAAACTAATGCACCAAGTATACAGACAGGTGTGTCTTTTCAGTGGAGTGATA